>WLXB01000039.1 GCA_012103295.1 Alphaproteobacteria bacterium
TCGTGATGTCTTCGCCATTGAGGGCTTGGACGATGAAATTGGATACCACGCGACCATCATTAGGCAACATGCGCGGACCGTAGGTGTTGAAAATACGACCGACTTTTATGCGAAGAGCGTGCTGACGATGGTAGTCAAAGAACAACGTTTCGGCACAACGCTTGCCTTCATCGTAGCAGGCGCGAGGTCCAATCGGATTGACGTTGCCATTATAGCTTTCGACCTGTGGGTGGACATCGGGGTCGCCATACACCTCGCTGGTCGAGGCTTGTAGAATTTTGGATCGCGTGCGCTTGGCGAGACCCAGCATGTTGATGGCACCGTGGACACTGGTTTTTGTCGTCTGAACTGGATCAAACTGGTAGTGCACGGGTGAAGCAGGACAGGCGAGATTGTATATCTCGTCGGTTTCGACATAGAGCGGGAATGTCACGTCGTGACGCATCAGCTCAAAACCGGCTTCGTTCATCAGGTGGGCTACATTATGGCGACGCCCGGTAAAATAGTTGTCGACGCAAAGAATCTCATGATTCTCAGCCATCAGGCGCTCACAAAGATGAGAGCCGATGAAGCCCGCTCCACCAGTAACCAAAATACGTTTCACAGGGACTCCCCTTGCCCACTCCAGATTCGAACCGCACAGTACACAATTCGAAGTTCAACTCACTGTATTCCTTAACCTTTTCCAAATGGTTACCATGGTACCGCCTTGGGGTGGTATAGCCCCTTGGGTATATCGCTCATCACGACTATAAAAGCGCCGTCAAAGGGGCCTTTCGAAGCTGTCGGGTCTGAATAGAAATAAGGGAAAACGGCGTCTTTTCGCCTAATCGATTTATGCAGCCAACCACCGCATATCAGGAAAATTTGCTGTGCGACACGCTTGACCGGATGCGCCGTAATCCGGAAGGGCGCAAGGTTGTGCATTTGCACCTTTCGAAGTTGCTGCCTGGCAACAGAACACCTGTGAAATCGAAAATTGTTTCACGCATGTTCGGAAATCTGGAAAGCGGCATGCACGTTCAGATTTTCCCAATGATCAATCAAGATTTGGTCATGACGGTCAACGCTGGATCGCAACGTGACGTCAACGCGATCTGCAACCGTATCCGAACCCTTTTTGACGACGACCCTGCGACCTTTACGGACGACGCCAATGGCAATGATCAGTTTGTGCATTGGTATGACCTAGAAGTTGATTCCGCCATGGCGATGTCTATGGCCCAAGATTTGCGGGCCGACGGGACCGCACGCTTGCAGCAACCTCCGCCCGCCAAAGGCTTACCAACAATGACGCCGGCGCAGCTGGACCAGGTGCAAAAACAGCTTGCGACAGCCAACATTATTCCGTTCATCAAAGACCAAGTGGCGATGCGCGTTAATCCGGGCGCCGCAGACGCTGCTATCGAGTTCTTCGAGTTTTTCCTTTCGGTTGGTGACCTACAGCGTACCATCGCGCCGAACATGAATATCTTCGGCGATCGCTGGCTTTTTCAGGATCTCAGCCGAACCATGGATCTTCGTATGTTAGAGATCGTGGTCCGAGCTCCTCATGCACGTGAATGCAAGACACTTAGCCTTAACCTTAACCTTAATCTTGAGACTGTCTCGACGCCGGCGTTCGAAAAATTCCTTGAGCGCGCGCCGGATGATCAAAAGATTATTATCGAAGTTCAATCGATCGACGTTCTTGCCAACATCCGAAGCTACTTCGACGTTCACGACGTGCTTTCTGGAATGGGACACTCGTTGTTAATCGACGGGCTCAACCCGGCAACCTTACAGATGCTTGATGTTGGGCCCCTAAAGCCCGACTACGCGAAACTCATGTGGGCACCTGAGTTCATAGAAATGCTCAATCCAGAGGGCAATAAGTCAGCCAGTTCAATGATCGATGAGGTTGGCCCAGAGAAAATCATTCTTGCGCGTTGCGATTCTCAGGAGTCCATGGCGTGGGGATTGAAATCTGGTATCCGAATCTTCCAAGGTCACTTCTTAGATTCTTTCGGTGCGCCCAAACCCGGCCGGAACGCCGGCCGAGCGGCGACACGGTAGGGCGCGAACATGTCAGATCAAAAACCTGAACAAGACGCCACGACAGCTGTCCACCCCCTAGGTGACAGCCATGAGGGCAAGCTTTTAGAAGATTTGCGTGGTTTGGACAAAGGCGCCCAGAACCGAGGCGTCGTCCGTCTGCACCTATCTCGCCTAGAGCCGGATAACCGTCGTGAAGATGATTTGCTCAGCGCCGAGTCATCGTTTGATGAATTGACCCGAACACGGTCCGCCTGGTTGTACCGACTACGCAACACCGATTTGATGGTTATATTCGAGGCATCGGAAACAGACGCCGTCGAAGCTTCGGTGACAAAGCTGTTGAAGCATTGGGCTGATGATGAGCTCATGAAGCGTTTCAAAAGTGATCCCCGCAAGAATCGGCTATCAAGCTGGTTCGACATGAATACGGACTACGATAAATTGCTCGCATTCGCTGAGCGACAAGCAGCCGCACGCGGCAGTGTGCGGAAAAAAACGCTTCAAGAGCTGATCACAGAAAAAGAAACCATGCGGCAAAAGTCGGAACGCGGCCATCCGCTTACTCCAGCAGAGCTCGCCCGCGTTGAACAGTCATTGTCACAAGTTGATCTGTCGAGCCACACACGGCGACAGCCCA
This sequence comes from Alphaproteobacteria bacterium, assembly GCA_012103295.1. Lineage (GTDB taxonomy): Bacteria > Pseudomonadota > Alphaproteobacteria > Rhodospirillales > Rhodospirillaceae > WLXB01. The sequence goes on from WLXB01000039.1 coordinate 2,675, forward strand.
TATGCGCCTTTATTGATGCGAACAGCCTGAAGTCGTGTTCACTGAGGTGTTCGTATCGATCGGTGACTTGCGAGAAACTTTGATGCCGAACACAGATATGACGGCCAACCCTTGGCTGTTCCAACGATTGACCCAAACGTTGGATCTCAGAGTTCTTGCTCAAATGTCACGACGGGATGACCGTAGCCTGCTGCAAGAAGGGTTCAGCATTAACCTCAACGTTGCGACCATATTATCTGAAGAGTTTCTCGCTTTTGATGCCGACCTTAATCCGACTATGTACGAGGCTGTGTTGGAACTGAGGATCGAGGATATTTTCTCCGACCCGTCCGGTTTCGCATTTGCCCGAGATTTCCTGAACGAGCGCGGATACCACATCTGTGTCGATGGTTTGACGCTCGACACCTTCCCCTACGCTGACCCCAAACGTATGGGTGTTACCTATGGCAAGCTCAGCTGGGCGAGCGAGATTGCCGGAATGATTGGCACCGAACGGGGCGAAGAACTCAAGGCTATGATCATGATGCGCAAACGGGGCCGGACAATTTTAGCCCGCTGCGATTCTGAGGCGGCGATCCGAGCCGGGCGCCAGTTGGGGATTACCCTGTTCCAGGGTCGCTACGTTGATAGCCTCATGCGAGAGCGTTATTGAGCCTGATCTAAGACTTCTCCGTTGCCCAAAGCGTCGGATTATTGCTTAATGTCTCTAACAACCGGACGCACCGCGGCAGACGCATAAAGCGCATAGACGCGGTCACAAAATCGACTCACTTTTGCCAGAGACTGATCTGGCCTGTTTTTTAAACCTGGATAACAAGTCCGGAGCCAATACTGAGTCTGAATTCCAGTTATCTAAACCCCTACGCAAGAGGCCTCTTATGCTGAGTCATCCTTTTCTATCCCGCGCTGTAATCGCTGCACTGGCCGTTCTTACAGCTACAATGTCATCGCCGACAGTGGCCGATGAAGCCATGGATGCGAAGCACTTGATCGATAACGCCAAGATCGCAGTGGAACGGGTTCGCGATGAACACCGGCCTGCAGAGCAGCTAAATTCTCTTTTGCAACGCGCAAAAGGTGTTCTCGTCATACCGTCATATTACAAAGCGAGCTTCATTCTTGGTGGCAGCTATGGTGATGGCGTGCTCATGAGACGCAACGAGAACGGAAGTTTCGGTGATCCGGCATTTTACCGCATGACCTCAGGGTCAATCGGTCTGCAAGCGGGTATGCAATCAGCCGAGATTATTTTTATCATTTTGACCGACAAGGGCATGCAAGCGGTACTAGATGATGAATTCAAGATTGGCGCAAATGTTGGAATTAGCATTGGTGCAGTCGGCGCAGGTGCGGAAGCCGCAACCACGACCAATGTCGGCAACGACATCGTTGCTTATTCCCGCAATACCGGATTGTTTGCCGGCGGCAGCTTCGAAGGCAGCGTGATTAAACCGCGCAAAGACTGGAATGCAGCCGTCTACGGTATTGATTTAGCGGGCCCAGACGGCATCGTCCGGCGGAGCCAGTTGCTCTACGCAGACGAACTCAAACAAACGCTGGTGTCTGGCATTGCGCCCGCCCAGCCACAGCAAATCAATTGAGTGACACTTCAAACGATGGAGGGATGCAGGCAGTCGCTCAGCTGTCCAGGGTGTTATTGGTCATGGCGGTTGCTTTTGGCACGGCCCTAATCACGTGCCTATCTGCGTTACCAAACGCGGCAAGCAAACCCGAACTGGTTGATCTATACGTTTTGATTTCCCGATTTGCCTTGAGCGGATTGATTGGCGCATTCCTATGGTATGTCCCACTAGTTTTTTTGGTACGTCTAACAGCCACAGCTGGATGGCATAGACCAGTGAGATGGGGACTGTCAGCGGTATCGATTCTTGGTGTAGGAACCATCGTGTTGGTATTGGTCCGCATTGTCGGGAGCGGTAATGCGCTTCTTTCCGTCATAGCTCAACGGTTTGGGACGACAGGCTAACAGGCGATTCTAGAACTGGTTCGCTTCAAAAGTCGTTGGCGCCGGGTCGATCGGTTCAGACCCATCGCGGGTAATTTCCAACACGGCAAAACCGCGCTCTGACAATCCAGTCGGTAGCAGACGAAACACACCATCAACGCCGGAGAAACCACTGGGTGATGCTAGTCCATCAGACATGAACGGTCGCTCAGGCCTGGTCCGACCAAGCACCGCTGCCAGCGCCACAGCATCATATCCGTGGGTGGCGATGGCAGGCGGCGTCGCGCCATAGAATTCTCGGTACCGGCTATAGAAGGTCGCATTGACATCCGGAGACGGCGCCGGGTACCAGCCGCCAACCAGCGCAGGTTCTTTGCCGAGACCCGGGCCATGCCATACCATCGTCCCGAGCAACTGAACCCGACCCGGGTCGATGTCGTAAAACGGTAGAAGAGCCGCAACCTCCGTCAGCCGGCCACCCTGAGCCGGAATGAGAAGCGCGTCAAAAGGCACTTCGCCGATGGTATCAAGACGTTCGAGACGCCGCAGCGCAACCCGCGACACGGTGTCTGTCCGCGATTCCAACGTCGCACGCTGGGCAAGAAGAGCGTTATGTCGGCGGTCATAGTCGGCAAAAGATCGGACCACATCGTTCAGGTCTTCTCCCGACTGGTCGTAATAGGCCACACGGGTTAATGATCCGCCGGTTTGCATGACCACCTGTGACATCGCGTCGACGACGGTTTCGCCATACGGCGTTGCCGGTGCCAAAACAGCAAAACGCTCAATCCCTTGGGCCCGACTAAAGGTGATGATGCGGCGCACCTGTTCATGGGCGAGAAATCCCATGACAAAAACACCCGGCGCCGCGACGGTCGGATCTGTCGTAAACGGAATCATATTGATGCCTGCCGCCTGGGCCTGTGGCATCACGGCCTTTGCCGACGCAGAAAATACCGGCCCTAACAGAACTTGAGCACCATGCGCGACCGCCAACGCCGCGGCATCGACCGCACCGTCAGGGGTTCCCCCGGTGTCATAAGGTTGCAATACAAAGCGTTCATCACCGACGTCAAAAAGAGCCATCTGCGCTGCATTGAGAAGGGCCTGGCCAACATCAGCCGCTGGGCCGGTCAGCGGCAGCAAAAGACCGACCCTGACCAAACCATAGGGATCCCGGGGCGGAGCCGGAATCGCGGCCTCTGGCGCAACGTCAAGACCGGGGATTAATTGGGTGCGGCTCAAGGCCGGTAGGGCGGGCGCGGGAACAGCAGGCAAAGGCGCCGGCGTCACCTGAACCGGCGCTGGATTTGCCTGGCGGGTCTGGCGTGGTACATCGGTGCTCTCGCACCCCGCAACAAACCCGGCCAAAACAAGCAATGGCAAAACACGCCACACGGTCATCAAACACACCTCATAAAGCTCGCGGGAAACCCGTCCGCCACGCTGGGGACGGTAGCGCCGACCCCGCAGGAACGCAACCTGACCTGCCGCCTGGGACATCCATCAGTCAAGCGCTGGACTGTGGCCTTTATGTGGTTGCAACGCCGATTGGCAACCTGATGGACATGACGTTTCGGGCCGTAGATGTGCTCAAGCAGGCCGATCTCGTTGCGTGCGAAGACACCCGGGTCACCGGCAAATTACTGAAACACTTTGGCATCAAGACGGCCATGGTGGCCTACAACGATCACAACGGCGCAAAAATGCGGCCGCGTATATTGGCAGATTTAGGGGCGGGCAAAACCATTGCCCTGGTCTCTGACGCGGGGACACCACTGATTTCGGACCCGGGGTATAAGCTCGTCGCTGCTTGTGCGGATGATGGAATTCGCGTCATACCGATTCCTGGCGCGTCAGCGTTATTGGCCGGGTTGGTCACTGCCGCTCTGCCCACAGACCGTGTTTTGTTTGCTGGATTCCTACCGTCTAAACAAAAGGCGCGGCAAACCAGTCTTGATGCCTTAGCGCATGTCGATGCAACGATCGTGTTTTACGAGACCGGCCCTCGGCTAGCATCCACATTAGCAGACATGCTCGATCGGTTCGGACCACGTCCGACCGCCGTGGCCCGAGAGCTAACCAAACTCTACGAGGACGTGAAACGCGGAACATTGGAGGAGCTGTCCGCACAATACGGCGATGAACCAGCAGCCAAAGGCGAGATGGTCGTCGTCGTCGGACCACCGTTAGCCGCCAGCGCGATGACCGCTAGGGACATCGACGCGGCGCTTCAAGATGTGTTGAAAACTATGAGCGTCCGGGATGCTGCAGCAGCTATTGCCGAGACAACCGGACAGCCCCGGCGAGCCCTCTACGCCCGAGCGCTGGAGTTAAAGGCCTCCGATGCGGATGACACCTAAGTCTGCACGCCATAAACGGCAAGCTCAAAAACGAGGGCGCTGGGGTGAATGGCGCTGCCGCTTGGCACTAAACCTTACCGGCTGGTCGGTCCTGCACCACGGCTATACCGGTAAGCCAGGCAGTGGCGCTGGTGAAATTGATCTGATCGCCCAGCGCGGCGACGTTCTGGCTTTTATCGAAGTCAAAACACGTCCCGATATTCAACAAGGTCTTGAGGCTGTGTCGGTAGATCAGCAGGCCCGCATTGCGCGGGGCGCGGAACGCTTTCTTGCGCTTCACCCCAATCTATCAACGCTCGATTTGCGTTTTGACGTCATGGTTGTGAGGCCTTGGCTCTGGCCAGTACGCTTTACCAACGTTTGGCAAATAGTCACATAGGCGTTGAGACAATTGACCCCTGCAGGCGAATCACTAGTGTAGCGAATATGTGTGCAGCGCAAAATATATTGGTACTGCGAATACTTGCAGTGGAGCCTTTTACCCATGGGTAAGAAAGCAACTCCACCAATCACTATGGCCGACACGCTGGCAGCGTTGCTGACCCATGGAGACGGGGTCTTTGATCTTGCGGAAGTTGCGCTTGTGCTTGCGGCGCATGACACGCCGACCACGGATTTAGACTCATATAGAACCCATCTCAAAAGTTTATACGACGCGGTAGAAGAGGCCGTCGGAAATTCCACAGACGACGACACCAACCCAACACCAAACGAAATGGCCGAAGCCTTATCAAAAGTGATCGCCGATACATTTCGCTATCGTGGCGACGAAGAGACTTATGACGACCTAGATAATGCCAACCTCATGCGTGTCATCGACCGGCGCAAAGGATTGCCGGTGGCCCTCGGCATCCTTTATATCGCCGCCGCTAGATCTCAAGGCTGGAACGTTGCCGGCCTTAATTTCCCAGGGCATTTTCTTATTCGCCTAGAAAGTCTAGATGGCAGCCGGGTCATTATTGACCCTTTTCATGAGGGACACGTATTAGACGCACCCGCTTTGCGCGACCTCCTCAAGGTCGTCACTGGACCAACAGAAGAGTTAGAATCACGGCACTACCGGCCCGTTAGCGATCGCGACATTTTGGTGCGCTTACAGAACAACGTTAAGACACGACGTCTTGACCTCGGTCAAATGGAAGAAGCCCTAGACACCCTCAAGTCAATGCAAATTCTGTTACCGGACAGCTCAGCTCTGTGCCGCGAAGCCGGGCTGTTGCATCTACGACTTGGTCAAGTTTCGCAAGCTCTGAGCGCTCTTGAAGACTACCTCAACCGTGCTCCCCAGGGCCCAGAACGATCCCGTATCGACACCGTGGTCAAAGATCTAAAACAACGCATTCATTGATGCGCGTGAGACAACAAAGGACAACCAAACAATGACGCTCGCCGTAGCTATTCAAATGGACCCGATGGATGGGATCGACATCAATGGCGATTCGACATTTGTCCTGGCGCTTGAGGCACAAAAACGAGGCTTTGGCCTGTTTCACTATTTGCCGAACCGGTTGTCATTTCGAGATGGCCGGGTCATCGCCAAAGCCAACCCGATGGAAGTGCGGCGCGAACAAGGTAACCATTTTTCGTTCGGCGAAACTCAAGAGGTCGATTTGTCGCTGATGGATGTGATTCTGATGCGTCAAGACCCGCCCTTCGACATGGCCTACATCACCGCGACTCATATTTTGGAGCACGTTGCTGACAGTACGCTGGTGGTTAACGATCCCATCAGTGTCCGCAATGCACCGGAAAAATTGTTTGTCACGCACTTCGAAGGCGTCATGCCGGCAACCCTGATCACGTCTGACCCAGATGAAATCAAAGCGTTCCGAGCAGAACATAAGGACATCATCATCAAACCGCTCTATGGCAACGGCGGCGCCGGGGTTTTTCATCTGCAGCCCGGCGACGAGAACCTTGGATCTCTTGTCGAAATGTTCACTGAGAATTTCCGCGAACCGATGATCGTTCAAAAATACGTATCGGCCGTTCGGGAAGGCGACAAACGCATCATTCTTGTAGATGGAAAAGTTGTCGGCGCAATCAATCGGGTACCGGCCGCTGGTGAAGCGCGCTCCAACATGCATGTAGGGGGCCGGCCAGAGAAATCTGTCCTAACCGTCCGCGAAGAAGAGATTTGTGAGGCCATTGGGCCTTCATTGAAAGACCAGGGGTTGATTTTCGTTGGAATCGATGTGATCGGCGATTACCTCACCGAGATTAACGTCACCTCGCCGACCGGACTCCAAGAAATTAACCGTTTTGATGATGTTTGTCTGGAAGCGCAAATTTGGGATGCCATCGAAGGCAAACTCAAGTAATCAGATATAGAAATGCATTGGGACGGCGGTCAGGAGTTTGACCGCGCGTTTTTACAACGGGGAAATAAAGATGGAACTCGAAGAACAAATGGCTGAAACGGTCGAAGCTGTCATGGCGATCATGACTACCTATGGCTTATCGGTAATCGGCGCCATGGTCATTCTCATCGTTGGTTGGATCGTTTCTGGATGGGTTGCCGGAGCTATTCGAAAGGCCTCAGCAAATTCGGAAAGGTTCGACACAACTCTAGGCTCGTTCTTCGCTTCATTGGCGAAATACGCGATCCTCGCGTTTACGTTCATCGCCGTCCTCTCGCGTTTCGGTGTGGAGACAACGAGCTTTGTGGCCGTCCTCGGCGCACTGGGTTTTGCGATTGGATTGTCGCTCCAAGGCACCCTGTCGAATGTTGCCAGCGGCGTCATGTTGATCATGTTCCGCCCCTTTAAAGTTGGCGACTTTGTCGATACGGCTGGCGTGTCAGGAACCGTGAAGGCCATTAGTCTGTTCACGACTGAAATGGCGACCGGCGACAACGTTAAAGTCATTGTCCCCAACGGCGCGGTCTGGGGCGGCACCATCAAAAATTTCTCAGGCAACACAACGCGCCGAGTCGATATGGTTATGGGGATTGGCTACGGCTCTAACATCGACCTCGCGATCAAAACCATGACCGACATCGTTAGCGCAGACAGCCGCGTGCACGGTGACCCGGAACCGTTTTTCGCGGTCGGTGAATTGGCCGACAGCTCGGTCAACATTATCGTAAGAGTATGGACCAACGCCCCCGACTATTGGGGTGTGAAGTTCGACCTGACCAAATCGTTCAAAGAAGCATTTGATCGTGAAGGCATCGACATTCCGTTTCCACAAACTGTGGTGCACCACGTCAACGAACAGGGTTAACGCGCCCCCGCGTCCACCACGCCGTCGCCACTCAAGAACACGGGCTGCAACCAGTCTTTGCTGTGTATCATCCCGGTTGTGAAGAGCGACACTGGCTGACCCGGGGGAATTTCTATTGTTTGACCGCATGAGCAGCGGACATCGATTGGCCAAGCCATATTGTTTGTTCGTTCTACTCACAGTATTCGCCGCCGGACCCGCACAGGCGCAGCGGGCTGGGGAAAATGCCGTCGCTGAAGCCGACGACGCATTCGGCACCGTCGTCGGCAGCGAAGAAATCGGGCTTTACTCCTCTACCAGCGCCCGTGGCTTTAGTCCGAGCCAGGCGGGAAATTTACGCATCAACGGGATGTTCTTTGATCAGGCGACCGTGCCAAACTTACGGATACGTCGAGGCTCCACCATCCATGTCGGCATCAGCGCCCAGGGCTATCCCCTACCTGCGCCGACCGGGGTGGTGGATTACAAACTCCGATTGCCGGGCGATCGACATGTCACCAGCGTGCTAGCAACCGAAGGTGCGCTTTTTTCATACGCCCGCCGTACAGTCGAGATCGATACGCAAATTCCTTTGGTTAAGGGCGTTCTGAGCGTTGGCGCGGGATTAGGATACAAACGCAACACCGCCCATCAATTTGCTGTGGGCGACGAAGGGTACGACGCTGGCCTTATTGCCCATTGGACACCAAACGATTCGGTCGCCATCACACCATTCTTCAGTTACACAAAAACCAGCGCCGTCGGTGGAGACAGACCGCGGGTCTTTCTTGGTGACAACGACCCGCCCGACTTTCGCGCTGAAGACCTCACCAGTCCCGATTGGCTCTTTTTTGGGTTCCGGAGTTACAACTACGGCTTCGTTGGATCTGCAGAACTGCCGCACCAATGGAAACTTGAAGTTGGTGCATTTCGCTCCGAGAGTAACAACCCCCGGTCTTTCGCCGCGTTTGTCCTCAACACCGATGCATTGGGTCAAGGTGACTACGCGATTTCTCAATCACCACCGCGGTACAACCGATCGACATCAGGAGAAGTGCGGCTGTCTAAATCCTTTGTCGAAAACACGCGTCGTCACACACTGTATCTCACCACCCGGGCGCGCGACCGCACCAGCACCTTCGGCGGCGGTGATCTACAGTTCTTTGGTCCTGTGACGCTCGGTGCGTTTCCCGATTTAGCTGAACCAACATTCCAAACCACCACGCCGACGCTAACCGAGACCAAACAAGTCACCGGCGGCATTGCTTACGAAGGGGTTTGGCAAAACGTGGGTCAGTTGAGCATGGCTGTACAAAAGTCTGACTACAAACGCACCCGGACGCGCGACGGCGCGGCCCCTGTCGAAGGCAGCACGGCACCCTGGCTGTATAATGCCGGTGCCGCTATTTATCTATCGAGCAAGCTGGCCGCCTATGCCAGCTATACACGCGGCTTTGAAGAACTCGGCTCGGCGCCGGGCAACGCCGTTAACCGTGACGAAGCGGTTCCTGCCGAACAGACGCGTCAAATCGACGCCGGGTTGCGGTATCAAATCCGTCCCGGACTTCAAGTGGTCGCCGGAGTTTTTCAAATCGACAAGCCCTACTACGGACTAGACCCGATCAATGTGTTCCGGCGGTTGGGTGATATCCGACATCGCGGCGTTGAATTTTCGCTGGCTGGTTCAGTCACGGATTCCCTTACCGTGGTGGCAGGCACGGTACTACTGCAGCCCCACATTATTGATACATCTGCTGCCGCTGCAACCAACCTTACGGCCATCGGCCCGATCCCGCGCTTGGTTCGCATCAACGTTCAGTACCGACCAGAAGCAATTCAGGGATTGGCTTTGGATGCGAAGGTCGAAAGTGTTTCGTCGCGCTTTATCGACGTCAATAATGCGCGCCGAATCTCAGGTGTCATCACCGTCGATGCGGGAGTCCGATACACCACTGAAATTTCTGGTGTGCCAGTTAGGCTTCGTCTCCAGGGCCGCAATCTGACGAACGCCAACAGCTTCACGCCTAATGCGTCGAGTCAGGCCCGCCCGTTTGAGAAACGTAGGGTCGAGTTTTCTGTTGCAGCAGATTTTTAGAAATACGTACACGACACTCATGGAGTAGTAACAATGACGAAGTTGAATCGCCGCAACGCCCTCAAAGCAGGGGCCGCCTTGGCAGCAACATCTTCCGTATCCGCGCCGCAAGAGGCCCGCGCTCAAGCCCCTTCCGCGCCCGATGTGGCCATGACGGTTAAGGGCGAGACCTTTGCGTCTTTGAACGAGTCCAATCCGCTTGAAGCCAAAGTCATCGCTTTCACGACAGTGTCACCAGATGTCGAGGCAAGTATTCGGTTTTATCGAGATGTCATCGGCATGGAGGTGCACAGCGACACAATGTTGCGCCCCGGAGTGACCACCGCACCTGGTACCGGCGATACAGAGCGCCGTCTCGTGTTGTTGACGATGCAGGAATCAGCCTTCAGCCAAACCGTACGCGTTCTCGAAGCTCCGCCTGGAGCAGACGCGATTCGACCTCGGCCCGACTCCGGCCCGAATGATCCCGGCCTTCTGGTTTTAGAAGGCGGCACACGTGATCCCGCGGAGTCCTACCACGCACTTGCCAGCGCCGGCACGCCGATGATTTCACCGCCGCGGTATTATTATTTTCGCAACACGATGTGGAACACCGACGTGGATTCTATGAGCTATGCTCCGTTTGGCCCGGGCGGCGAGCAGATGTTCATCACTGCGAGCATTCGTAGTGATCAAAAGTTGGTGCGCTCAGTTGGTATTCACAACGGTTTTGGTAGCGCGTCAATCACCGCATTGGATCAACGTCCGGTCAATAGGTTCTTTGAACAAGCTCTCGGCCTCAAGCGCACATCACAAATGGAATGCTATCAAGACAACGTCAGCGAATTGATCGGCGCACCACCGGGCTCCTATTTTTTGTGGGGCAACGTGGGTGCCGGTGTCGGCATTGAAGTATGGGAGGTCAAAGCGGAGTCGGGCACTGTTCGACCTTGTTCGTTGGATAAATCCGGCCTCGCCATGTTGACCCTGCGGGTGAATGACTTGGAGAAATGTCGGACCATGTGCGCGGACGCGGGCATTGAACCGATCGGCGAAGGGGCCTTGCCGAATGCCGCCCATGAGCATCCTGATGGGTTTACCCTACGCGGCGCTGTCGGCGAGTTATATGAAGTGGTGCAGGCCTAAACACAATGGGCGCCCCCGGCTTTAGGAGCGCCCACTCATTGCTCCGACTATACAGGCGGATACACCAATCGCAGCGTGACTTGGCCCGAAGCTTCGTGAATGAATTCGTCATCGCCTCTAAATCCATACGCGTCATAGAATCGGCGTCCAATTTCGTTGTCTTTAAAAACTTCGACTTTGAGCGATCCCATTTCTACGAAGGCGATATCCACCATTGCTTTTCCTAGACCTTGTCCATGATATTTTGGGTTCAGAAACAAACCGCCGATTTCATTGTCGATCAACGCGATGAAGCCAACGACCTCGCCGTCTATTTCTGTCACCCATGTTTCGGCAAAGGCCAGATACACGTTCCGTACGTTGCCCTCCTCCTCATCGAGGAAGTCGTTTTCTAGAAAGGGGTGCGCGAGCTCGCTGGCTGCCCGCCAGGTCGAAACCACGACATCTTTGTCGTCTTCTCTATATTTTCTGATCATTGCAAATATGATTTTCATGTCTTGACCGCTGCGCACGCAACGGAACATTGATTTATTGGAATGGGCAAAAGAACAGGGCTGACACACGCTGGTGTGTTCAGTTGCGGTTGTTCGTCCTAGACAGGCGGCTGTTCAGCCGCCCAAAATCAACGGGACATGAAATCTCCGGTTAAGGTCACTCTGGTGGTAGCCCGTAGCGCCAGGGAAATCAATTGATCGAAGGTGGATTGCCGCTGATACACTTTGACCGCTAGCATGTGTTCTCAATTTTTTACGCCTCGCCAGACATAGACTTCCGCAAACAGTCGTTGGGCTAAAACTATGACCAAGAATTTCAGCGCCACACACCTTCCGTTCTCACCCGAAGCTCTAAGCCGTCGCCAAATATTGATTGGCGTATCCTCTGCGACGGTCGGGTTAGCTGTGACACCGGGTGGGCGGTCCTCTGTCCAAGCGGCTGACCCGTGGGACCTTATTATTGTAGGCGGGGGCACAGCAGGGTTGCCGGCCGCCATATTCGCCGCGCGACGTGGTGCCCGAGTTCTTGTCATTGAAGCGTCACTTCAACTTGGTGGCACACTGTTCCTGTCGACGGGACAAATGAGCGCAGCGGGAACGCGCCTACAAAAACGAAAAGGCATAACAGATACCCCTCAACTGCACTTCGACGATGTGATGCGCATCAGTCAAAACACCGCCGACCCTGAACTTGTTCGATTGGCGGTTGATCATGCGGCCGATACCTTTGATTGGTTGATGGATAACGGCCTAACGCCACCGGATGAGCACCCAGTCTTGGGATTGGCCCATGAGCCCTACAGTGTTGAACGATATGCCTGGGGTCCTGAGGGTGGAATCTCCATTCTTGATGCCATCGAACCCTTGGCTTTGGCAGAAGAACAAGCTGGGCGCCTAACAATTTGGCGCGGACAGCGGGCCCGCGAACTGCTGATGCGCGACGGCGTCGTCATCGGTGTGCGCACCGAGAGTGACAGCGGCAAGATGACCGATGTCTTCGGCCAATCAACCTTACTGGCCAGCGGCGGTTACGCCTCTAACCCGGAACTGTTTTACGAACTCAGCGGTTACAAACAGTATGGCAAAGGGTCTTATCCTTACAGTCAGGGTGACGGATATTTGATGGCGCTTGCGGCCGGGGGCTACACCCGCGGCAAAGAGAATTACAGATGCGGCTCGCCACAGATCATGGCCAGTACCGATGAACCGTCGGCGCCGGACACGCGTTTCGTTATCTACCCAGAACGAAGGCAACCGTGGGAGATTCAGGTCAACGTAAACGGTGAACGCTATGTCGCGGAGGACAGCGCCAGCGTGGATGTTCGCGAGCATGCTCTCCTACGTCAACCAGACCTACGCACTTGGTTGATATTCGACCAAGCCATTCTCGATCAGTCTCCCAGCGGAATTGAAGGGTGGGACAAGGCAGATTTCGATGACGCCTTTGACTCCCACCCCATGTTCTTCAAGGCGCAAACCATTGGGGAGCTGGCTGAGAAGAGTGGTGTTGATGGGGATAGCCTCGTTGCAACGATAGAGCAGTATAACCGTGCCCAAGCCAGCGGAACCGATTCAGCGTTCGGGCGCACACACATGCCGTTACCGATTCAACAGGCGCCTTTTTACGCCATCCGCCAGCAAGGGTTTTCAATCACATCGACTGTTGGTATCGCGGCCGACGATCAGCTGCGCGTTGTTAGGGAGGACAGTAGTGCTATTGAGGGCCTGTATGCCGCTGGTGAATTGCTGGGATCTGGGCAACTGATGGGGAATACGGCTGTCGGCGGCATGATGGTGACACCGGCGCTCACGTTCGGGCGTGTTTTCGGTGAAACGCTTTTGAAGCTAAAAGCGTAGCGTGACCAGAGACTGAATATGCCGCTCCGAAAAACACCGACCGGAGCAATCTTCGTTTGCACCAATGAGACCTGTAATTTTACGTGGCAACAAGCGAAACCACCCGCTGATGATTGCCCTAGGTGTGGCTCCCGTTATTCGCATTGGACCAACTACGAAGCGTGGAGCTTAGAGAAGAAGAATGCCTAGTGAAGATATTGCGAATTCGGAATATTGCGCCCGCTCCTGATGGATTAGCGGGCTGGTTATGGCCGTGAGCTTTGGTATAGGCTATGCCAGGGATCACGACATGTCGGCACCCACAGCATGCATGCTGTGGGGCTTTCTTCAGGGGATAATCGATGACTGAATTCGCGTACGACCTCTTTCTCATTTTGCATCTGTTGGGCTTTGTCTATTGGCTCGGCGGCGATGTCGGCGTCTTTTACTCGAGCGGTTTCGTCATCAATCCCAAATATTCAGCGGAAACGCGGCTGACCGCCTCGAAGATCATGATGGATCTCGATTTGATCCCAAGAATTTGCATGACGTTGATGCTGACCATTGGTGCCACATTGGCCAGCATGCAGGGTGTTGACCACTATCCCGGGCAGATGATTGCCCTTTGGATTCTCTCGCCGGTCTGGCTGTTCATGGTGTTGTACATGCACTTCAAGCATGGAAGCCCGCTGGCCAAAACTTTGGCGCCGATCGACACCTGGCTGCGTCGTGTTTTGATCGCTGGTATTGCAGCGTCTGTGGTCTATACGCTCTATACCGGACGTCTGGCTGACACGCCGTGGCTGACGGCGAAGGTCGGCCTGTTTGGCTTGCTGATACTGTGCGGCGTCATGATCCGCAGATACTTACCGGACTATATTGCCGGCATTCAAGCGCTGGCAAAGGGCTCAATTACCGACGAAGAGAATGTCAAAATGGCCGCCGGTCTAAAAAGTGCCAAGCCATGGGTCTTATTCATTTGGTTCATTGTCTTTCTTGAAGCGGTGTTGGGTGTGGTTAAGCCGGGCAACGAAATGGCGCAATTTGCTGGCCTTTTTTAGGGAAGACACGGCACGTTACAAGTCTTAGCTAAGTCGGCCGCTTGACTGCGATCGAGTTCATATTGGTCACGAGTAGGGCCTGCTTCAGAGCATGTACCCTGGTCTGCCATCGACGAACCGATCGCTAATCTACAGCCCCTTCTAATTCTCGATGCCACTGGCAAATTCGGCGGCGAGTTTTGCCCACTTTTCTGGCTGGGCCATAAACTCGAGCAGGTTGCCATCGGAAAACTCGGCATACTTGAAGTCGGGGCGCATTTTTGATACGCGCACATCGATGTAATGCACGTCATCCTCGGTGTCGGCCAGAATCATTCCCGGCACATTAATTGCCATGAGATCAGGCTCCATGTCGTAATGAAACGCTGCGTAATGACCGATGTCCGGGCCCTGAATGAAAGATGTAATCGCCAGCCAGGTTTTTGCGTCGAGGATTTTCTGCTCTTGCGAACTCATCGGGAAACTCATCATGCGCGTGAGATGTGAACCGTCCAGCACGGGCGTGCGCGGGCGTCCCTTGCCCATGCGAGATTGGTAGCCAGCCAATTCCTCGGCATTGAACAGCGCTGCGCCATGCAGGATGACACCGACCACTCGATTCGGATTATTGGCCGCGAAGGCTGTGGCGATTTGTGCACCGGTGTGGTGACCAGCGATGAGGACCTTTTCAAGATTCAAATGGTCCAGCACATGCACCAAGTTATTGCCATACTCTTGGATGGTCGGCTGATGCGGCGGCCTATCTGAATTACCGTATCCTGGTGTATCGATCGTAATAGCGCGCACGCCAAGTTCTACTAGCGCATTTTGCACTTCGGCGAATTGAATCATCGACATTGGTGATTGATGGAGCAACACGATGGGGTGTGCGTCGTCGCGAGGCCCGATATCGCGGTAATGCACCTGACCCATTGGAGATGCCGCATAGCCCTTGCCACCGGTCAACACGCCCCACCCTTGCCAGTCGTCGTTCGACGTGCCGCGCATGACATCTTCAGCGTAAGCCGAAACTGTATGCAACATCGTAACGGTCACCAGCGCGGCAAAATTAAGGACAAACGTTCGGATGACCATGGGGACAAACTCCTGTCGAAAAGATTGTGGTGTATTTCAAAAGGCTAGTGCAAACGGACCAGTAGTCAAAACCAAAATGTCGACTCACGGGCCTTCTTCTTCCTCACGAAAATCAGGCCAATGGAACCCTATCGCCGCCTTCTGGTGATGATTGGCACAAGACACGTTGCCGCGGCGCGATTGCCCGTTAGGATGGTGGCTGTGTACGAACTCACGTCATATCGGGGGCCTCTTGGTCGCTAATATCCGCACCGTCGCGTTTTCCGGGATCGAGGTTTTGCCGATCCAGGTTCAGGTCGCTATTGCTGGAGGCCTGCCCGCTTTCACCATTGTCGGTCTGCCCGATAAGGCGGTTGCGGAAAGCCGTGAACGGGTGCGGGCCGCCTTGGGCGCCATTGGCCTTGCCCTACCGCCAAAACGAATCACCGTGAATCTCGCACCAGCCGATGTGCAGAAGGAAGGCAGCCACTTTGATTTGCCCATCGCGCTTGGTCTACTCACCGCCATGGACGTCCTGCCGAAAGAGGAAATTGACGGCTATGTGGCTCTGGGCGAATTGGGCCTTGATGGCGGGATTGCAGCGGTCGCCGGTGTTCTGCCCGCTGCGATGGCCGCCAACAGCGACGACAAAGGATTGATTTGTCCGGGCGCACAAGGCGGTGAAGCGGCCTGGGCCGGTGGAGCCGAAGTTCTGGCACCGGACTCTCTGCTGGCGCTGATCAATCACTTCAAAGGCAACAGTCCGCTGGTACCGCCAACACCAACCGCGCCACTCGTTGGAACAGCGGGCCCTGACCTCAAAGACATCAAAGGCCAGGAGACGGCGAAGCGCGCCTTGGAGGTGGCCGCCGCTGGTGGGCATAACCTACTTATGATCGGCCCACCCGGCTCGGGAAAATCCATGTTGGCCAGTCGCCTGCCCGGATTGCTACCACCGCTCAGTGCGGCTGAAGCGTTAGATCTTTCGATGATTCACTCGGTCGCGGGGCAACTGACCGGCGGCGCGATTTTATCGGCACGACCCTTTCGTGACCCTCATCACTCAGCATCTGTTCCCGCGTTGGTCGGTGGCGGGATGAGGGCCAAACCGGGGGAGATCAGCTTGGCTCATCACGGCGTTTTGTTTCTCGACGAATTGCCCGAGTTCAACCGACAAGCCTTGGAAGCTTTGCGGCAACCCTTGGAAAGTGGCCGGGCCGTTGTCGCCCGGGCCAATGCCCATGTCACCTATCCCGCACGGATACAATTGATCGCGGCGATGAACCCCTGCCGCTGTGGCCACTTGGACGACCCAGCGTTGGCGTGTTCCAAAGCGCCAAAGTGCGCCTTGGATTATCAGAACAAAATTTCCGGGCCTCTGTTCGATCGCATTGATCTACATGTGGACGTGCCCGCCGTAGACCCATTGGATTTATCGGCGCCAACACCAAGTGATGATTCGGCTACGGTAGCCGAACGGGTTGCCGCAGCACGCACCGTGCAACGGGATCGATACGAAGCAATGAAACTGAACGGCGTTACCTGCAACGCACAAGTGGACGGCGAAGCGTTAGAAGAAGTTGCCGCGCCCAACGACGAGGGACGCACCTTGCTTACCCAAGCGGCAGAGAAAATGCATCTCTCAGCACGGGGTTATCACCGCATTCTCCGCGTCGCCCGGACGCTGGCCGACTTAGAGAGCGTTGAAGACATTAAGCGACTCCACATCGCAGAAGCTTTGAGCTACCGGCGAATTGCGCCGGGACGGTGATAGATGACAACGCCTGGCACTTGCACAGTGGGCGTTCACATCTAAACTGTTCGCTCCTGTTTCATTCGTTGCAATCAAAGATTTTTCTATGTCCTCCGATATCCGCCGCGGCTTTGTCGATATTCCCGAAGGTCAAATTCATTATCGTTGCGCTGGCCTAGAGCACACTGACAAACGCCCGTTGATTATGTTTCACGGCGAACCCGCCTCATCCTATGTGTTGGAACCAACCATTGAGGCTCTAGGACAATCCCGACCAGTGTATGCGCCCGACACCCTGGGCACGGGAGACTCGTCGCCGCTTCACGTTGAGGCTTTAGAGGTGCAGGACTTAGCGGAAATTTCCTTTTCGGCCATCACCGCGCTGGGGTTTAACAACTTCGATCTCTATGGAACTTACACGGGCGGTCATATCGCAACGGAGCTGGCGCTTGCTCATGATGATCACATCAATGCCCTGGTGCTCGACGAAGCGGGGTTGATTCCCGACGAAGATATTCCCGATCTTGTAGCCAATTATGTGCCTGATCTATCTATCGATACCCATGGCCATCAATTTTATCGGTTATTCCAATGGGTGCGTGATCAGTACATCTATTTTCCTTGGTACGCGCGAGATAAGGCCCACTGGCGCAACATGGACCTGCCGCAGCCCGAGGTGTTATTCCGCAAAACAATGGAAGTACTCAAAGGCAAAGACAGCATGCCGGTGATTTTTGCGGCGGTATTTCGGCACGACCTCCGGACAGCTCTGGGACAGATTGGTCTACCGACTCTAGCGACAGCGGAAGAAGCCGAGATTGTACCGGGCGCGACGCTGTTGGACATGCCCTTCCATGAAGCGGTCAGCGCGCCGACTGAATATGTGACAGAGAAAGCAAAACGCATAAACGCGTTCTTGGACACGCACGCATAATGAAACGTGCGGTATGGTTTGTAGCGCTTATCTGCCTGCAACCGGGCGCGCTAAAAGCTCAAACAACACAAATGATCGCGGCCTCGTCAGCCGCGCCAGGCAGCACCATCAAAGATCATTTCCTCGCGTTTGAAGAAACCCTGAATAAAACCTTTGATGGGAAGATCGCCATTACCTTGTTGGTGGATGGCGAAGCCGGGTCAGAGGAAACATCGCTGTCCGGTTTGCGCCGTGGACGGGTACACTTCAGTGCAGTGTCAGTCGCGGCGGCGGCAACGGCAGTTCCCGAACTCTCAGTCTTGATGATGCCTTATCTCTTCGACAGCGACGAAGAAGCTGACTTCGTGCTCGATAATTTTATCTTTGAACACTTCCAAGATCTTTTTAGAGACAAGGGTCTCACTTTCATCCGGTGGCTGGATTCGGGTTGGGCGGTTGTTTACGGTCGCAAACCCATTGTATTGCCGGAGGATGTGGTTGGTTATCGCATGCGTTCGGCTTTGGCACTTACAGCCCAAGCGTTTCTTGAAGCGGTCGACGCCGACGTCATACCGTTGACCTTCGCTGATATCATTCCAGCGCTACAAACCGGGCTGGTTGATGGCGGGGCCACCAGCCCGTTCATGTTTTTGACCGGTGGGCTTTATGAGCACGCAACGGACCTCACGTTGACGCGCCATGCTTTAAACCCGGGCACCATCATCGCCAACGCGCGCTGGTTTGAGTCCCTGTCGCCAAAGAACCAGAAGGCCGTGAAGGACGCCTATGCGGCGTCATCGATACTGCGCGCCGACACCCGCCGCCAAACCTGTGAGTCATACGGCACCCTAAGAGAGCGTGGCATCACCATCCGCACCCTCAACCCAAGCCAGGGGCAAGCGTGGAGGGACGCAGTGATCCCAACCCATCAAACCATGCTAGCCAACATTGGCGGCCAGGCGGATATAATTTATGGCGCTATCCAAGATGGTAAAGCCGCTTTTGCCGCAACGGGCTACACGGCTGTTCCACCGTGCGAGTAATTTATTGGAGGGAAATTAGATCGGTGTGGAACCCGGATCATATCCCATCAAGGGCACCCGCATCTCACCCGTGCTGGCAAAGCCTTTGAAGTTGTCGGGATCAGACGTCTGATACCAAATGCCCTGTTTGCGGGAATCAAGCAACACGCCTTTTGTGCGTTCTTTGCGCGCGTCCTCATAAGCAGCAAACGCAGCGGTCGGTGTGTCGTATTTCTCTAAACAACGGGCCAGAACGACGCCGTCTTCCAGGGCCATAGCGGCACCCATGCCGAGAAACGGCAACATGGGATGCGCCGCATCACCGAGCAATGTAGCGCGGCCAACCGTCCACTCAGGAATAGGGTCGCGATCAAACAGCGCCCATTTGTAAAGCTTGTCTTTCGGAATGGCCTTGATGATGCCGGCGACGTTTTCATTCCAACCTTGATACTCGGTCAGGAATTCTTCATGGGTTGCGCGGATCGACCAGCCTTCTTCCTTCCAGGCTTCCGTTTTGGCGATGCCCACTACATTGACCAAGGCTTCATGGCGCAAATAGTAGCGCGTAAAAATATGCCCCGGCCCCATCGTGGTGCTTGAGTTGGCGATAGTCATATACGGCGCGACAGCCTCTGCCAGCACCATGCCACGGAACGCCGCTTGTCCGGTAAACTTAGGCGCCACCGTATCGATAATGGATCCGCGCACCGCCGACCTGGAACCGTCTGCACCGATCAACACATCGCCTGTCGCCGTCTCCCCGTTTTCAAACTGGGCGGTAACGCTATTGTCTTCTTGCGTTAACGTCGCGAAGGCATGATTAAGAAGAATCGCATCTTTGTCATTGTCACGAACAGCCGCGACAAGAGCATCATGCAAATCGGCGCGATGAATTTGATAGTACTCTGCGCCGAATTGTTCCAAGAAGCTGCCGTCGCGTTGGGTTTTGGTCAGTGCTTCACCAGTGCGATAATGAACCAATGCACCCGACGAAGGCTTATCGGCGTGTTCCGCCATAAACGGCCCGAGGCCAACAAACTCCAACGCACGCGTCGCGTTGGGGCTGATGGTTAAACCAGCGCCGACCTCGCCAAGCGCAGGCGCCTGTTCATAAATTTTGACTTTGAAGCCCAGCTTTTGCAGAGCCAGTGCAGCCGTAAGGCCGCCCATTCCGGCACCGATAACCAAAACTGATAGGTCGCGCATCGCATACTCCTTTGCCGTCGCGGCAAAGTAGGCGGTGGTCGCTTTACCTGCAAGGGTGCCGTAGCGCTATTGATTACTGACTTGCAACGTGACCGTTTGCCCGCTCGCCTTATATCCACATGAGAAAAGGTATTTCCACTATGTCGCGTCGCTCTCTAACAGATACTCGGCTAATAGATCACCATTAACACGGCCCATATGAGTGCCATCCAAGTAATCTTGATCATATCCTCCAAAATCTGCAGGGGAAGATATTGGAAAAATATTGACGTTCTCATGCGCTATAGAATGAATCCAATCTAACAGGTCCTTTTGCACTTTGGCGTAAGGAGTTTGAACAGCGAGAGCTTGGGCAAGTTGTGATGGTAACGGATTCGTATAAATCGTTAGCTTACACCCTAGGTCTGCGGTCAACTTAACGAACTTTTCAAAGTAGTACTTCCGCCGCGGGTGCAATCGGTCACAGTTGTGTGCCATTACAAAATGTTTAACGAGCTTCGATTCTTGATACGAGTATTCCTGCATTGGTATTGTTGCAAAGTCACGTTGCCATATTTTCATTACGTCACCCGTTACCCGATCATAAACCGGGTCAAAATCAGGTGTTCGATAATACATCTCAATTCTTTTTGAAGTAGTTTCGTTCCAATCTGGCCCTTGAATATCAAACCCGTTGGAGCCTTCGACTTCCCCTGGCTCCATGTATTTGGTTAGTTGGTGCGTTCTTGCGAAACGCTCATCAAGAGGCCAGTGTGGTGCAAAATCTTGCGGATCGATACCAGCAATAATGTGTTTCAATGGAACACGCGAAACATCGGCTAGAAACCGTGTCATGCTATAATGCTCTTCCGCTTTACTGCCCGACACACCAAAATGAAAAGTGCGCAAACCAAAATCAGAGAAGCGCGCTGCCCTCATGCCAAAGGTACGTGACGATCCGAGAATTAAAGCGTCAAAGTCCCTTGGTCCATCCAGCACATAGTTTGACTTGGTCTGACGATCAAGAACCAACTTAAACGGTTTGGCCTTGGGTTGATCATCCGATCCAACAACTGTTTTTATCGCTGAAATCGTATCGTAGGAGTCGAAGCCAATATCGTCAGGCATGGAAAGTCGTTTCTCAAACGTTTCTTCAAGAGCCATCATCAGATTGGATAAGGCAAGTGAGTCTATTAACCCCGACGTCAAAAGTGGTGCGTTGACATCATCAACCAAGACTCCAGCTGCTTCGTGAATGCACTTCCTAATCAAATCTTCCTTCGATGATGCGGGATTGACGTTGGGTGCGGATTGAGTTGTCGCGCGCTTCATTTTCTGGTCGAGATAACGGTCGCGATTGCGGCCACGCGCTATTTTTCCAGACGTCGATTTCTTAAGCCATTTTGCCTCAACTAAGAGAACATCAGCTAAAGCAATCTCAAAGAGGATTGTAATTTCTCTTGCGATCTCACGCTCGAGTCCCTTCCTCTCATCTGTATCTTCGTGAGATGTTTCGGCGACAATGACAACGTTCTCTGTACCTTTCGCTTCGTCCTCGACACCAAATGCGACGCAGCGGCCGGGAATAACACCCGTTATATCATTGACGACGAGCTCAATATCTTGCGGATAGATATTTCGGCCCGCAGTTATAATGAGATCTTTGATCCGGCCGGTCACATATAGATCTTCACCGTCGCGATATCCTAGATCACCTGTCTTGAAGTAGCCGTCTGCTTGAGCGTCCAACGTCGCTGTTAGATTTTTGAAATACCCCTGCATCACCGACGGGCTGCTAACCGCGATCTCACCAACACGGCGTTCGCCTAGGTCCGCGCCTTCGAGACCAAGTATGCGTACTTTAGTACCAGGAAGAATGCGGCCAGACGACACCAGCGTGTCATCACCTGCCGGCACAGGTTCCTCAATTTTTAGAGCATTACGATCAACGCTATCGGTTTTTAACGGCCAACTAAAACCACCAGACGTGATAGCGAAAGTCGTTTCAGCCATGGCATAGGAGGCTGCCAACGCGGCCGGATTAAAACCGCATGGGCTGAACGTCTCAACAAAGCGTTTATGACTGGCGTCAATGACTGGTTCAGAGCAATTAACCACGCCACGAAGCTTAGTAAGATCGAGGTTATCGAGTGGTGTGCGGCTCGCGGCCTGGACCAAAAAGTTGTAGGCAAAATTCGGCAGCCAACACAGCGTGCCCCCATCCCGAGAAATGACTTCGAGCAGCATCAGGGGCTTTTTGACCCAATGGAACGGCGAGATAAGTGTAACGGGCGTACCGGTGAGTAAGGGCATCATCAATGCCGTTAACAATCCCATGTCATGATAGAACGGCAACCAGCTAACGATATGATCGTGCTTGGTTAGGCCGATTTCCGTTGCATAGGCGTCAACCTGCCAAAGCAGCTGAGCCTGTGTGATCGACACGCCTTTTTTTGTGCCCATGGTTCCAGAGCTGTACTGAATAAAGAGAGGCGGGTCTGGACGGTCAACCAATTGCGGCAGCACTTCAGGCGTCACAACATCATCAAGGCTTACAACTCGACGACCGATCGCCAACGTTAAGAAACTACAGTAGTCGCTGTCACTAATGATTAAGGCTGGTTCGGCATTGTCGATTAACGGCAATAGTGTTCGCGCGAAGTCATCAACTGATAATTTCGGCGATGGATGAGCCGAGACAATTGGGATGCGCCCTGTCAGTAAAGCCGCAGCCTCGAGAATAAAAACATCTTTTGGATTGGATAATACCAGCACAACTGTGCTGCCAGTTGGTACGTTGTGACGGTCAAATAAGCTCGATGTTATGAGGGCGTGGGTAACGAGATCTTTATAAGTCAGCTCTTCGGGCACGCCGTCTTCACCGATGAACCGTAAGAAGACGCGGTCTCCATCACTGCGCAGAATTGATAAAACGCGCTGAACAACACCATGGCCATTGTCATGAGGTGTATGGTCAGGATTCGACGGCAAATCGTTCTCCATGGTATCCGCAAGTGCGGCGTCTCTCTTCAGTCTCGCACGATATGGGGTATACGAATGACCCTAATACCGCACCAAACCGTTTAAAGGGTTGCTAATACTAGGTTATTTGCCGAGCCGGCGTAAGAGAGCGAAACCGAACGAGGCGATACTCTTGTCCGATTCATCGATGACCGGTAAATCATGGTCCATGACGAAATTTGCCGCCGCCCTAATTGCTCTTGCTGTCAGTCTTTCTCTGACTCCAGCAGTGGCCCAAGACCAAACACCCGAGCCCCCGACGCGCAAACCGTTAGCGCCGGAACGGCTGGTCATGCCGCTGTTTCCTGCAGGATGGAAAGAGGTCTATCGCGACAATGGAGCAGTCGAAGTCGTGGAATACCTGCCCGCCGACCAGTCAGTCGGGTCTTGGCAGGATAAGATATTACTTCAAGTCTATAACGATTTAAACGATCTGCCGCTGGACGCCATCCAACGCCGTATGCAGGGCCTCAATCGCAATCGATGCACGGGGGTGATCGAGGGCCTCCTCCAATCAGGACTCAACAACGGCTACTCGAGCGCGTTCTGGACGTTGGGTTGCCGTTACCTGAACAACAGTACGGGCGAAGGTATTGGCGAAACTCAATACACCAAAGCCATTCAGGGTGAGACATCGCTTTATGTGCTCAGCCGAATTTGGCGGACAGCCGCGTTTGGACAGGATGGCCCCGCCTTATCCGCACAAACGATAAACGACGGTGTCGCTTTTCTTACGACAGCGGCGGTTTGCGTACCGAACTCCGGCGATCACCCCTGTCAGCCTAATCAGTAAGACGACGTCACCTATCGGCTGAACAAAGGACCAAGCGGTTTACCACCGCAGACATGGATATGAAGGTGGGGAATTTCCTGACCGCCGTCATCACCATTATTCACCAAGGTACGGTAGCCGGACTCTTTGAGTCCTTTGGCTTCAACCACCCTAAGCACCGCGCGATTGAGCGCGGTGATTTCCGCGTCAGATGCTGTCTCGGCGAAATCCGTCATTGAAGTGTAGCGGCCTTTTGGAATCACCATGACATGGACCGGTGCTTGCGGTGCAATGTCGTCAAAAGCAAGAACATGCTCGTCTTCGTAGACAGTGGTGTTGGGAATTTCGCCGCGAAGTATTTTGGCGAAAATATTGTTGTCGTCATAAACCGTCATAGGCCTTACTCGCCCTAATTCCCGGATTGTTCGCGAATGCCCGTTTTGCCAAAACGCTGATCAAGAATACCGAACACTTCTTCCGGTTTGACATCCTTTGCAGCCCACAACAGCAGAAGCATATAGAGGAGATCAGCGCTTTCGTTCAGCAGCTCATCATGACCTTCGGCGACTGCAGCGAGCGCCGTTTCCACGCCTTCTTCGCCAACTTTTTGGGCGATCTTAGTCAAACCCTTGGCATACATCTTGGCGGTATATGACGTC
>WLXB01000040.1 GCA_012103295.1 Alphaproteobacteria bacterium
CGGCGCCGCTTCCGCATAATTTAGCCTTGGGCGTGAATTGCGACGTTCGCCAGGACCGTACGCGTTGGACTATCTGCCGCATTCGGACGAAAAACGACTTTGGCTTTATAGCCGTAATCCGTCTGCATATGGGCGCCAAAGGGCAGTTCATAACCGCCAAACCGTTTTGGCATGCACGCCCTGAGGACTTTTGACTCAACCAGTTCCGCAATAGACGCGTCGGGGACGGAACGCTTTTCACCGGCCTCTTTGCGGCGCCCGAAGAGTGTTGGCCCTAGAGTCGCGGCACGAGCGACAAGCTCGTCAGCGGTGGCGCTGTGCGTGGCGGTGTGGGCGTTATCGGGGGCCATGGTGTGCGGTTCCTAAATTAGGACGAGTCGGGTTGTTTAATGTTGCACCGGATTTAGCGGGATTCCCGGGGTAGGGCAACGTCTGGCGTTATGGCCCCAGATTGGCTTCGGTCAGTACACCGAGCTTGGCCATGCCGTAGGGCAGGGCACAGGTGTCCCAAACCATTGATATGTGGGAACAGGCAGCGCCGATATCTGCGTGGGCCTTATGGACAAAATTATCGTCAGCCAGGCCACGGGCGCCCATGGCCTCAGCCAGGCGGCCCGTTGAGCGTTTAGCCAGTTGCCCCACATAGGATGCATTGCGTTTAAACCGTGCGAGTTCGTCCAGGTCTAGTGGCGCACCACCTTGAACGGAGTCGCGGACACGTGCCATGTCGTTCTCATAGAGAAGGCGAGCGCAATCAATTTCGGCGGACGACTCCGATGCGCGTAATTGCAGCGTTGCGTTACCGGAAATTTTTTGCGCAAACACATCGGTGCGCGGTGCCATATCCGCGGCAAAACTATCCATTGCCCCTTCAGCCAATCCGAGTGCGGGCGCAGAGACGCAGTAGTTGATCACGCCGTTCATGGGTAAACGGTAAACGCTGTTGGGGTTGCCTTCGGTCCCCGGTGTTTCGAGACCGTTGATCTCGGCATGACCAAGAACCCGGTGGTCCGGCACAAAAGCCTCTTCGATGACGAGATCGTTGCTGCCTGTCCCGCGCAAGCCGACCGTGCGCCAGTTGTCTTGAATTTCGTAATCCTCTTTAGGGACCAGCATGAACCACATTTCCGGCGGTCGGTCCTCATGCATGATTCGTCCAATGACGATGCACCAGTCGCAAGCATGAATACCGCTGGAAAACATCCAGCGACCGGAAATCTTAAACCCTCCTTCAACCCGTTCCGTTGTTTGGTGGGCTGACGAAAAAGCTGAGGCCGATATGGCATCCGGGTTTTTGCCCCAAACATCATCCTGAGCCGTTTTGTTGAACTTGCCGAGCATCCAGTGGTGTGTGCCGCACACCGAAACTATCCACGCCGACGACCCGCAGTGCTTGCCAATTTCTGCGCCAGCTGAGGTCTGGGCACCGAAGGGTAGCTCGTAACCGCCAACGCGGGCTGGCTGGCATCCTTTGAACAAACCGGCGTCAACCAAGTCAGCAATGGTTTCATCGGGAATGCGTCGAAGGTCATGGGTTTTGGCGCGTCGCTCGTCCAGAGTCGGGCCTATTTTGCTCGCCCGTTCAACCAGGTCGTCGACTGTCACTGCTGAAGCGTCACCGCTGGCGTCCGGGGCCATACCCGTAATCTCCCTAAGGTCTTGGTGTTATGACAACTCTACCGAGGGAGCTGGCTGCGGGCAAAGCGATTCGGCTTAAATCTGGCTGAGGTGCGCCAAGTGACCGGCGTGGTCTTCCCAGTTTTGTCCGTCGAAGGGCTCGACCCGTATGTCGTTAAAGGTGCTCTGGTCGAGACAGCGAATATTCACGCTGTACCCATCCGGGTTTGAGCGCGGCACGTAAAAGGATTTCACCCCACAGGTCTTACAAAATAAGTGCTGTGCCACTCCGGTATTGAACGTATAGGTCGCTAGCGCATCTTCACGCGTCAATAGCTTAAATCGTTCAGCGGGAACGATGAGATGAACAAACCCAACCTTCTCACACATCGAACAATTGCATGCGTGCACTGTTATCGAGGTGGGGGCGTCGACTTCAAAGGCAACGGCACCACAGTGACAGCCACCTTTATGCGTTACTGCGGAATCAGATGCCGTCATCGCATTTAAGGCGCTAGTCGCGCTTGCAGGTCTTCGTAGGGAACCATCACATGTTCAGCATAGGCCGGGTTTTTGGTCAGGCGCTCATACCAGGCTTCGACATTGGGTATGGACGGCCGTTCAATATCCAGCGTGAAATAGCGATAGAATTGAGTTGCGATTGGAATGTCGCCATAGGTGAATTGGTCGCCGGTAATAAACGGCTGCTTGCCCAAAACTCGGTCCAGTTGACTAAAATTATCAGCACATTTAGCCGTTAGGTCGGCCAACAATGTGTGATCGTGATGTTCCACTGGAGTGCGGTACAAGTTCCAAAACAACTGGATAAAGTCGTGCTGCAGAACCGTTTGCGCCCATTCCATCCACATGTCGGCCGTCGACCGGGCCGCTGGGTACGCGGGCCAGAGTGACCCATCGCCATATTGCGCGGCAAGGTAGCGGACAATGGCGTGGCTTTCCCAAACCGTCGCACTGTTGTCTTCTAGGATGGGTATGAGGCCGTGTGGGTTGCGCGCCTGAATTTCAGGCGAATCCAATCCGCCAAATTTTCCACCGACGTCAAAGCGCTCATAGTCGAGATCGAGTTCACCGATCGCCCACATGACTTTCTGAACGTTGATAGAGGTGGCTCTGCCCCAGATCTTCAGCATTGGCTGCGAACTCCTTGATGGACCGGAAACGTTTAGCCCTCGTTGACGATGTCTTCGAAGGCTTTGACATCGTTGAGGCCGAGTTTGGTGTTGGTTTCTTCTAGCGATGCCATCTTGTCCAGCCATGGGCGGGAGTCGCCGGTTTCCTTAAGGTGGGCGAGAAACTCTGAAACCTGACGTACAGCAATGCGCGAGGTGGTCGACGGCCAAATGGTCAGTTTGAACCCGATCTCTTCAAGCTCTTTGGCCGACAGGATGGGCGTTAGACCCGTTTCACTCATGTTCGCCATTTGCGGGCCAATGTCGGCATCGCAAATCTGCTGCAGTTCCTCGAGAGATTTCGGCCCATCAAAGAAAATCATGTCGGCACCTGCATCCATGAACATCTTGGCCCGGTCCATGGCTTCATCCATGCCGTGGGGTCCACGGGAGTCGGTGCGGGCGATGATCAAGAGGTTGGGGTCTGTGCGTGCGGCCACTGCGGCTTTTACTTTGCGCTCGGCGACGTCTCTCGGTTCGACAAACTTGCCGGCCATATGGCCGCATTTCTTAGGCCAAATCTGATCTTCCAGTTGCACGCCGGCAACCCCAAGGGCTTCCATGCCTTGTACGGTGCGTTTGACGTTGGCGATATCGCCGTAGCCGGTGTCGCAATCGACGATCAATGGAATGTCCGTGACCTGGCGCATAGCGCGGACTGTTTCTTCAAGTTCACCGTAGCCGATCAGCCCAACGTCGGGCACGCCGTAGCGCACACAGGCGCAGCCGTATCCGGTCATGTAGCCGACCTCGAAGCCGGCTTGCTCGATGAGTTTGAGGTCCAGTGGCGTTCCGGCGCCAGGAGCAACAATCATTCCGGGGGCAGCCATCAATTCACGAATTTTTTTGCGTTGGGGAAGGCTCATCGATTCTCTCCTAAGGCGCTTAAGATGCGCGGTCTGTCACGAGGCGTTCCATGCACGCTCTCAAGTCCGGTGGGATCGGTGTCGGTTTGTTTTCTGGGCGTTGAACAAAAACATGCACGAAATGTCCGCTAGCGGCGCAGTCCTCATCATCTTCAATGAATAGGCCCACCTCATAGCGCACAGACGAATTGCCGAGCTTGCCGACACGCAAGCCCGCATCGACCACTTGGGGAAATTGAATGGGCTTGTGGAAGGCGCAGTGAGTTTCAATGGCCAGGCCGACAATATCACCATTCTCAAAATCCAATCCGCCTTCGCGAATCAAATACTCATTAATTACGGTGTCAAAGAAGGAGTAATACACCACGTTGTTGACGTGCTGATACACGTCGTTGTCCTTCCACCGCGTGGGGATCTTTAGAAAGTGCTTGTAGGCAGAGCGGGATTCGCCGCGCTGGGTCATGATCTGTCATCCTGATCGGTATCGAATGCGCACCGTATAGCGGGCGCACCCCTCGCGAGCAAGCCGCGGTATTAAGATGTGCGCCTAGAGTTCCGCTAAGACATCTGCGACGTCTTCAGCATTCGTCATCATAGCATTGCGGTGCCAAGGCATCGCCCGATAATCCCACTCTGGATCATCCTTGGCCGGTCCGATCATTCCCATTGAGGTTGGGCTGTGAACTTGGGCGACACAATGCAGGTAGGTGCGGGGCACGCCTTCCCATCCGCCATTCTTAAGTTCAAGCGTGTCTGACCAACCCCGGGCGGGATGCGGTGTGATGCGGCGTTTCGCCCATGCGATGTTTTCTTCATCATCGGCAGGAACGATCATCTCAAGGGGATACTCTTCAAAAAAGTCCATCTGGTACCCATCGATGAACTTCTCTTGCCTTTTGATCCAATAGTCTGAGAAAGATCCGTCTTCTTTTCGGCTCGTGCCACTCATCCGGTCTCCATGCGGCACGAGGGCATCCAAGAAAACCAGGCGTTTGATCCGATCTTTCATGCGGTCGGCGACTCCCGTGATGATCATGCCAGCGAAAGAGTGGCCGACCAGAATCACGTCCTGCAGTTCTTCATATTCAATGATGTTGGCGATGTCGGTGATGTGGGTGTCCAAGCCGACGTCTGGGCTCATTAAATGTTTGCGGTCACCGCAGCCGGTACACGATGGGGCGAACACCTCATGGCCCCGGGCTGTGAGGTTGCGTCGCACGTCACGCCACTGCCAGCCGCCGTGCCAGGTGCCGTGGACCAACACAAAAGATTTGCGTCCATCGTCGTTTGAATCTGTCGCGGCCACGGCCGTGTTGGTGGTTAGCGCCGAGGCGGCGATACCGAGGCCGCTGGCGACTGCGCGACGGGATAGCCCAGATTTAGTCATGGTCATGGGAAGGTCTCCTAGATTTCTGCGGCTTTTGAGGCGAGTGGGTCTTTTTTTAAGGTTTTTTGCAACCCCAGGCGACCCTTTGCCGTTAGTGGTTGGTAAGGTCGGGCGGTTCAAGGAGTTCTCAAGTGTCGCCGTCTTGACCTGCACGCTTAGTCCTCATGGACCGCTCGGCCTTGCCACCGTATCCCGGCGCAACATGCGTCCTGTGTAAAATCGGAGGCTACAATGGCTAAATATTATGCTCTCGCTCTTTCTCTTTCATACCCGGTCGGCGCTGTGGCGTCACAGCTTAGTATGACAGTCCTCGGACTTTAAGAGCTCAAACTAAAGTGATTCAGCGCATCAACACGCCTCTGCTTTGGCCTTGCGGCCAGGCAGAGGGGCGCTGAGTGTTGTTCTGACTAGTCTTCCAGTTCGGTGTTTTTGCCGTCACCTTTTTGCTGGAGTGAGTCCAGCTCATCTTGCACGGTCTTTAGGACGCGGGCGATGTAGGCACTACGACGCTCGGTGCGGACGGCGTTGACGTCATCTGGAATTTCGTAATGCTCGATATCGTCGACTTTAAACAAACCGTTGTTCTCAATCAGACGCTCGACGGTGTCGAGGCGATCCCGTGTTACCGATAATTCGCCCATGAGGGTTAGAACCATCGACAGGAGTTTGTCGACCGTTGGGTCAGCAAAATATTGCGGTTTTTTCCCTTTGGCTGTGCGCGGCAGCTTAATCTTCTTCTGGTCATCGTTGGGCATGGTGCGTCCCGTCCTTCGTCGTTTTGTACTTCTGATTTATGTACTATTTGATCGCCATGGTGATGGGGAATTCGAAGCCATCATCTGCGTAGGGGGTTTGATCTTCCATCCAAAAAGACCCGGCCGATTTCGGATGAATATTCTCATCTTTAAACCCGGCCTTGCGGCAGAGTTCAGGCATGTCCATGTCGCGAAGCTGGGCAAAAAAGTGTTCGTTGTTGTTGTAAATTTCCCATTCGAACAAGAAGCCTTCGAGCGGCGGTTGGCCGTGGGCCTGCGGTAGATCCATATGCATCATCACGCCACCGGGTTTTAGAAGGCGGTACGATTCATCGAACACATTCTGAATCGCCGTGCGCGAAGTTTCATGGAGCAGGATGTGCGACATCACAACATCAAAACTTTCATCTTCGAAGTTGGTTTTTTCGGCATTTTGTTGGCTGAAGTGAACAGGAGCACCCAATGCCTCCGCTCGAGCATGGCCGTAGCGGAGCACTGGAGCACCGACATCGAGGCCATGGCATTCGGCATCGGGCATTTTTTGCGCCCAGTACGTTATGGAGCCACCAATGGTGCAGCCCATATCCAAGATACGCTTCGGCTTGGCATCGGGGAACTCGTTCTGAAAGAAGCCGTGGGTGATTTGGCCAAGAGCGTTGTTGCCGGTGCCGAGACCGCCCATGGAATAAATGTAGGTGCCCCAATCGTACATGGCACCGGCGGCGACATCGTCTTCGATTTGGTCTGAGTGATAGGCGCCGGGTTGCAGGTGAATGTCTGCGGCAACGTGATATTTCGGAATTTCCAGATCGGGATCAAGCGTCAACGACCCTTTGTCGCCAGCTTCGCGTGATTTTTCGATTAACTCCGGCAATTGACGTTCAACGGAATCGATCACCGAGTCCCAAATCATTTCCTGGCTGTTGCGCTGCATGGCGCTCCAGAAGGAATAATAGGGGTCGTGTGTCATAACCCGACGGACTTCATGGCGGGTTTCCGGTTCGCGTCCCTTGTCCTTAATGAACTGGGGCAGAACCCGATTGTAATAGGTCGGGAAATTTCCTGGGAAAACCTGGCTGGCCAAATGGACGCGGAAATCATTGACGAAGGCCTGTCGTGATTCTTCGTCGTGGATGCGTTGAGCCAGCATTTCGTGGTCTGAGAGGGGGGTCATGGAAGTCTCCACTGCGAGCGTTTGGTGATGAGCCGCACCTTATCGGGGTCTACGGGGGAGGCGAGTCCTCCGCATATGGCGATCATCTGTTGGTCAGAGTATCGCCGGGCTGTCCCTCTAATTCAAAGGAATCCGGGGCACGGCGCATTGACTTTCATCAACACTGGGCAGCACAGCGCGGGCTTACGGGCAGATATGGTCCAGTAGCACGGCTGTGTCGTCTAATGTTTCGAGCCTGTCAACGAGATCGATTAAGGCTTCCCCGCGTTCGCGCGGCATGTCGGACTTTGCTGCCCCCCAGCACGCCCAGAATTTCTCAAGCTGCCGGTCACGGGGCAAAGGATTGAGCGGGTCTCCAATGGCGTTGGTTATGGTCATGTCATGCACCGTGCCATCATTCAAAGTGACGGTAATTGTTTGTGGTCCGAAGGCGTTGAGGTCCGGATTGCTGTCCTCGATGACCTCGACCCGCTGCGCCAGGTCATGAACATCGGCACGGCCCAGCGCATCCAGATGAAAATCATGTTGAGTGATGGTGCCGTTCAGCAAGGTTGTGGCGCAGACATAGCCGAGACACAGCTTCGCGTAGTTGGGTTGCGGTTCGGGAATATCAGGCCGTCCGACCAGACGCATCGTCAGCGGTGGGACTTCGCATTTTACCGTGGCGACATCAGCAGCCGAGAAACCGTGTGTCTTAACCAGTTGTTGCAAAGCATCGACGGCATAGTGAGTCAGGCGACCTGAAGGAAACGGCTTGTGACCGACTTCACAAAGGCGAAAAATCTTTCCCCATTGAGACCACGCGGGCTCAAGGTCGTAATCGCCTTCCATGAGGACGAGGTAACCATACATGCCGGTTAGAATATCTTTTGGGCCTTCGATCCCCGCGTCGGCGAGGTCACAGGCCACCAACGCATTACGTGCGCCGAAGCCGACTTGCAGACCAAGAAGGCGTGACCCTTCAATGTGGGCCTGCATGTTGCCGCCTGCCTGGCCGTAATAAAGACCAAGTGCGTTATGGAGTTGTGGGCCATCGAAGCCACGCAACAGCGAGACCGCTGTCGTTGCACCAAACCCCCCGGTTAAAGCGGGCCGGAAGAAACGCATCGGTGCGTTTGACGACGCTGCAATGGAGCATGAGACATCAATGCCCATGGCAATGGCACGGATAAGGTCTTGTCCAGTGATGGCATGGCCCAGTCCGGCTTGTCGATCAACCTCCGCCATGGTCGCCGCCATAAGGGTCGACATCGGGTGGAGCACGCCGCCTTCATGGACGCAGTCGAACTCGAGGCAGTGAATTTGATAAGCGTTAACGACGGCGGCGCTGGTTGGAGGTAACCGATCAGCTCGCGCCCATACCCGTGCGCCGTCCCCTTCCCCCCACAATTTAGCAGCCGTGAGGGCTTCATCAGACGAAGGGCCGGTTGACCCCGCCAAAGCACAGGAAAAGGTATCAAGGACGAAAATTTTGGCCGCTGTGACGGCAGCCGCTGGAAGGTCGGCGAAGCGCGTGCCCATAACATGGGCGACCATTGGCTCGACTGGGTTGTCAGGCGACGTCACGGGGAAGCTCAGTCTTTAGGGCCGGTTTCCGGGTGCATGCGGAACACACGTTTTAAATAGGCTTCTCGGCGCTCGTTGCGGGCGCTTTCGACGTCTTCATTTGGTCGGTAAGCCTCGATGTCGTCGCGGCTGATCGTGCCTTTTTCGTCTAGCAGGCGTTCTACGGTATCCATGCGATCATAGACAACCGAAACCTCGGCGGATAATTCGAGGATGAAGGTCATAATTTGATCGATAGCAGGGTCATCAAAAAAGACGGAGCGTTTGCCTTTAGCATCCCGGGGGAGGGTGATCTTTGGTTCTGCTTGCTGTGTCATCTCTATACTCGTTGTTGGGCCAGTTCTTTTTGAACGTGCTTTAAGATTTGGCCAGTTCGTCCATCAAGGCGTTGTATTCGTCCATTTTGTCGTGGGCCACAAGTGTTTCCCGTTCCTCGCGGATAATACGGAACAGTCGCGAAATGTAGTCGTTGCGCCGACCGTTGCGTTCATCCTCAACGCCTTGGTCCGGTCTGAACGCTTCAATATCGTCGCGGCTTAGCGTTCCTTTTTTATCGAGCAGTCGTTCAATCGTGTCCACTCGGTCATAGAGGACGGACATTTCCGCCGACATAGCCATGACGATTGCCATGAGTTGATCAATAGCTGGGTCGTCAAAGAACGCAGGCCGTTTGCCGCGGTTGACCGGGGTGATCTTAATTTCGTCACTCATTGCTTCATCATCCCTCTTTCCATGCGCCCCATCCGGTCCAATGTATTGATTCACCTAAGCGTCCATACCGCTCGGCCTTGTTCTCGGGGCCAGAGGCTGCCGCCTCGAAGGTATCTTCTGGGACCGCATAAATGTCGGGGGTCATCACTTCCATGTAATTTTCTTCTTTGAACCCGGCGTCCACATACGCGGCTTTTAAATCGGTAGACGTAAACGCCTGATAAAAGGGCTCGTTATTATAGTAAGAGTCCCAGTCAATGTAGAACGCATCGAACGGGTCCATATCGGCGGTGCGCGGTAGTTCCATGTGAATCATCAATCCGCCTGGTTTGAGGACCCGCCGGCACTCGGCGAGGATATTTTTCATCGCCGTCCGGGAAGTCTCGTGAAACGTGACAACGGACATAACCAGATCGAAGCTTTCATCCTCGAACGACATGTTTTCGCCATTCATCTGATGAAGGTGCATTGGTTTGCCAAAGGATTCTGCGCGGCCATGAGCGTACCGAAGAACAGGCACGCTGACATCGATGGCGTGAACCTCAGCATCGGGATAGACGTCGACGAACGGCAAGATATTGTGTCCGACGGTACAACCAATATCCAAAACCCGTTCGGGTTGGAAATCGGGGAATCGGATTTTCAAATGCTGGGCAAGAGACCGTCCAATAGAGTCGCCATAGGGTCCGCCATGCCCACCAGCGTAAACATAGACCCCGCGGTCGTAGAGCGCCCCCTGTGACACATCACCAGCGTCCCGTTCCGAATAATAGTTACCAGGCATGAGATGAATATCGCTGGCGGAGACATAGCGCGGTACTTCAACGTCTGGATCGAGAGTCATCGACCCTTTTGGCTTTTGTGCCAGCGATGCGGCTCGTGAATTGAGATCCGGTTGGGCGCGCTCGATAGACGGAATAATGGAGTCCCAAATCATCTCCTGAGCTGAGCGCATCATGCTTGACCATGTCCGGCAGTAAGGGTCGGCCATCATCGCGTGACGGACTTCATGTTCGTCCGTTGGCGCGCGACCTCTTTCCTGTTCAAAGCTTGGCTTCACCCGCGATTCGTAGACGCCTCGTAATCCGCCGCCGATTTCTTGCAGCGTGAACATGCGCAGCGCCGATACATAGGACTGCAGCGCAAACTCGTCATGGGTTGGTTCGATCAACAGGTCGTGGGGTGCTTGCGGAGCCATTGGGTCCTCCATAGACAGGTTTTCACATAGTCTAAGAGGTAATTAGAGCGAGTCTAGAGACCCAAAAACTTAGGGGTCGGCAGGTGGAGACGGCCTGAGCGCCGTTGTTCTTATACGGGAACAGTCCCTGGATTGTATTCGAACAGACCCAAGCTTTCCTCGTTCTTGTGTTTGGAGTCGTCGTATTCGCTCGGGTTGTCGCTCTGCAAGCGCGCCCGCGCGATGCGCGAGTTGAGAAGCACGGAGTTGGCGCGCTCTTTACGGGCCGTCTCGTATCGGGTGAGGGCCTCGTCAATCGTCTTTGATGCCCCAAAGGCCCGCCCGATTACAACGCCATCTTCGATTCCCATCGCTGCGCCCATGCCCATGAAGGGCAGCATCGGGTGGGCTGCATCACCAACTAATGTGACGCGCCCTTTGGTCCATTGCTCCAAGGGGTCGCGATCATACAGGGCCCACTTGAACACCTTATCTTTTGGTGCGGCCTTGATGAGGTCACTTATGCGGGGATGCCAGTCGCCAAACTCTTCCATCAATTCTTCATGTTTGACCGGAATCGACCAGCCTTCTTCGTCCCAGCCGTCGCGACGGACAAACGCGACAAAGTTGATCATGCTGCCGTCACGTACGAGGTAACGGGTAAAGGCCTTGCGCGGCGCGATTGCAACGCCCGATGCCGGGGTGACGATGTCATCAGACAGGTCGCCTTTGTTGACCAGGCCGCGATAGGCCACATTGCCAGTGAACTTCGGGTCTTCCGGACCGAACATGTCGCTGCGAACAGCAGAGCGAATGCCGTCAGCGCCGATGACCACGTCGCAGGTTACGGTGTTGCCGTTGGTAAAGGTAATTTCAATACCGTCTTCAGTCTCAATACAACTTGAGAAGGCGTGATCAAGAATGAGGCAGTTTGGGTCATTGTCTTTTGCTTTGGCCGAAAGCATGTCGTGCAGATCAGCGCGGTGAATCTGGTAATAGTAGGCGCCATATTTTTCGTACGGGATCTCCCCGCGCTTGGTCTCAACTAAGACTTCGCCAGTTTGGTAATGCATGATGGCTTGCGCGGCCGGAATATTGGCGCGTTTTTTTAGTTCGTCCGCCAGGCCAACATACTCGAGCCCGTGTGTGGAATTTGGACTGATGGTCAAGCCAGCGCCAACCTCGCCGAGTTGCGGTGCGAGCTCATAGACAACGGGCTTGAGCCCGTTTTTCTGGAGCGAGAGAGCGGCTGTTAAGCCGGCCATGCCAGCACCGATCACTGCGATTCGTATATCTTTCATGAGGCCGTTGATCCCAGATGAACTTGGTTTTTGTTTTCGTCACTTAACCTAGAGCGCATTCGTACCATCGCGACAATCCGCTTGAGATTTAAAATCCAAGCAGCGGTCGTCGATGTGTCGTGCATTAAAAAACGACGCGATGTGAGTGAGTGTTACTTCCAAGCGCCGTAGGTATACCAGCGGGCACTTTCGCCGACGCGGGCCGCTTTGCTGTCGGCCACAGTTGGATTGCTGACAGAATCGGCGAATGCGTCGGACGACGACCTGTCGAGATCTGGAATCGAGACCTGGAAGAATTTATCTTGCTCGAACCCCGCGCCCGTCACCCATTCTTGTGGATCAAGGCTCGTATAGGTTTTGTAGAATGGCTCATTGTTATAGTAGGCGTCCCAATCGATGTAGAACGCATCGAAATCGCTCATGTTGGCAACCGGGGTCAGTTCCGTATGCGCCATCATGCCGCCCGAGGTGAGTACGCGTTGGCATTCTTCCAGAATTTTTGGGTACGCCTTGCGTGAG
Organism: Alphaproteobacteria bacterium; assembly: GCA_012103295.1. GTDB lineage: Bacteria > Pseudomonadota > Alphaproteobacteria > Rhodospirillales > Rhodospirillaceae > WLXB01. The sequence continues at coordinate 12,264 of WLXB01000040.1, forward strand.
GTCTCATGAAAAATGATGCACGAATAGATCAGGTCGAATGAGCCGTCTTCGAAATCTAAGTCTTCCGCATTCATTTGATGAAAGTGAATGGGTTTAGCTAGTGCCTCGGCTCGGGCATGGCCATAGCGCAAAGATGGCGCGCTCACATCAATGGCATGCACCTCGGCATCGGGGAAGGCATCAACGAAGGGTACGGTTGACGTGCCAATGGTACAGCCCAGTTCCAGGATTCTCTTGGGCTTGAATTCGGGCCACCGTGCTTTGATGTAAGCCGCCATAGTACGGGGAATGCCATCGGCGAATGGGCCAGCCGCGCCGCCGTTGTAAACAAAGCGCCCGCGGTCATACAACGCGCCTTGAGTCGCATCGTCTACCGCACGTTCAGTGTGATAATTGCCCGGCATGCGGTGAATGTCTGCCGCCTCGAGATAGCGCGGCATCGCAATGTCAGGGTTCAATGTTACAGAGCCATAGCGCGCATTCACGCCGCGGACTCGGTCATTCAGGTCCGGCTGGGCGCGTTCGATGGCAGGGCGAACCGAGTCCCAAACCATGTCTTGGCAGTTGACCATCATGGTTGACCACGTTCGGCCGTAGTGATCGGCCATCATGGCTTTGTGAATCTCGGTTTCGTTTTTAGGGATGCGCCCTTTGTCTTTCTCGAATGCCGGCTTGACCCGATTCTCGTAGACATCACGCACGCCGCCGCCAATTTGGTTCAGGATATGCATGCGCAATCGTGACACATAGTGCTGCCGGTTCATTTCATCGTGGGAACCGGTCACCAAAAAATCATGTTCATGTTGGAGTGGCACGGCGCGAGTCCTATTTCCAAGCGCCGTACATGTTCCACATCACCAACTCGCCCCAATGGCCATGAGTGCCCGTGGCGCTATCCTCTGCTTTGGCATAACGGGTGAACTCTTCGTCGGACACGCTGCCTAAGTCTGGCGCTGCAATGTGAATGTAGTTGTCGGCGTCAAATCCGGCCTTAACGCAAGATTCGCCAACGTCGGTGCGCATCCAGGTCGAGAGAAACGGTTCGTTGTTGTAATAGGTGTCCCAATCCAACCGGAATGCGCTGTAGGGATCCATGCCCTCCGTACGGGGCACTTCCATATGCAACATCATGCCGCCCGGCTTCAGCAGGCGATGACTTTCCGCGAGAATTTTTTCCAGGCCGGTGCGCGACGTTTCATGAAATAAAATGCACGACACGATGAGGTCAAAGCTCTCGTCTTCGAAGGATGTCGCTTCCGCATTCATTTGGTGGAAGTGACAGGGCACACCAAGTGCCTCGGCGCGGGCATGGCCGTAGCGCACACAAGGGGCTGCTACGTCGATGGCGTGCAACTCTGCGTCGGGGAAGACATCTGCATAGGGCAGGGTGTTGTTGCCAACGGTACAGCCTAGATCGAGGATTTTCTTGGGTTTGAATTCGGGCCAGCGGCGCTTGATCACCTCGGCCTGGCTGCGCCCATTGTTGTCGCACAACGGGCCCGCGAAACCACCTTGGTAGAGGTAAAGGCCACGATCAAACAAAGCACCTTGGCTGGTGTCATCCTCCGCCCGTTCCGTGTGGTAATTGCCTGGCATGAGATGGATGTCACTGGCGGAGACATATCGCGGCACCTCAACCGATGGGTCGAGCGAAACCGACCCGACTTTCGAATTCAAACCACGGACTTTTTCGTTGAAGTCTGGCTGGGCGCGTTCCACCGCCGGTCGAACCGAATCCCACAACATTTCTTGGCAGGTATGAATCATCGACGACCAGGTCTTGCCGTAGGTGTCGTCAAGCATAGCCTTCATGGCTTCGCGGCCATCTTTCGGTGCCCGACCATTTGATTTTTCAAACGCCGGCGCGACGCGTTGATCGTAGACATCTTTCAAACCGTTGCCGATGTCGGTCAGCACGTGCATGCGGAGCGTTGCCGCGTAGGCCTGCCGATTGGCTTCGTCGTGACTGCCGGTGATCAGAAAGTCGTGCTCAGTTTGCATGGTCATGGCGGCGATCCTCTGTCTGTGACAAAGGCATGCTACCACGGCTCAAAATAGGACCAAGGCCTGACGCCCCGGCGATCAAGAGGCAACCGGGGTTTACAGCCCTTTGAGGTAAGCGAGAACGTCGTCCATGCCTTTGACCTCGGCGTATTTGGCCTGGAGGTCGAAGAGATTGGATTCGTGCGGTCGAACGTCCCGATCGCCGACTGCTTCCCGCACGACAATGGGGATAAAACCGGACTGACAGGCGTCCAGGGTTGAGGCACGGACACAACCTGATGTGCTCCATCCCGTAATCAACAGGGTATCGACACCGTCTGCCGCTAGAGTTGAGGCTAAATTGGTGCCGAAGAAGGCGCTGGCATATTGCTTGGTGATCACGACTTCGTCGTCCTGTGGCTCAAGGCCATCAACAAATTCGGCCATCGGGCTACCGCGATCGAAATTCTTGAGCGCCGGAACTTTGCGATAGAACACGCCACCGTCGGCGCCGCCGGGGGTAAATTCAACCCGGGTGTAGACGATCATGATGCCGGCTTCACGGGCTGCCGCGAGAAGTTTACGCGCTGCTTCGGCGGAGTCTTCGACCCCGGCGTACAGACCGCAGTCTTTGGTGATGTATGCCTTGGCAAAATCGATAAGCAGCAACGCTGGCTTCTTGCCGAAGTCCAGAGCCCCGCCGAATCCGGCTTTGTCGTAATCCTGATCGAGATTCTTATCGTCAGCCATTGTGGCGTTCCTTCTTTGATCGCACCGCTTAAATGATGCCGCGTTCTTTGTAGTCTCCGATCTGACCGTCAGTCAGGCCGAGGATGTCTTTGTAAACTTCTTCGTTGTGCTCGCCGTGGTCGGGTCCGGTCCATCGCACGTTGCCAGGTGTGCGCGAGAACTTCGGGAAAGTGTTCTGCATTTTCAATGGACCGATGGTTTTGTCCGCGACCTCGATGATCGCTTCACGAGCTTTGAAGTGAGCGTTCTCAAGCATTTCCGGTGCGCGGAAGATAAGGCCCGATGGCACACCGGCGTCGTCCATCAACTTTTCCAGTTCCTTGACCGTCTTGGTCTGGGTCCAGTCGTTGATGAGGTTGTCCAACTCGGTTTGGTTTTCGCCACGGGCGGCGTGGTTCGAGTAGCGTTCGTTTTCGAACAACTCGGGCTGGCCCATAGCTTCGCACAAGCGCGAAAAGACGGTGTCCTGGTTGGCGGCTATTAAGAAATCGCCATCTTTCGCTTTGTAAATATTTGACGGTGCCACCTGCGGCAGAATCGACCCGGTCCGCTCACGGATGTAGTCCGTCTTGTCAAACTCGCTGACCAAACTTTCCATCATCGCGAAGACCGCTTCATAGATCGCGGAGTCGACGACCTGGCCTTTGCCCGTGACGTGGCGATTGTGCAGCGCCATCAGCGCGCCCAGGCAGCCATAAGTTGCGGCGAGAGTGTCGCCGATGGAAATGCCGGCACGGCTTGGCGGTGTCGAGGGATCGCCGATGACATAGCGTAGACCGCCCATGGCTTCACCGACGGCGGCATAACCCGCCTTGTGGGAGTAGGGGCCGGTTTGTCCGTAGCCGGAGACACGGATCATGATCAGCGCTTCATTGAGGGCCGAAAGAGTGTCGTAGCCGAGGTTCCAGCGTTCCAGGGTGCCGGGACGGAAATTCTCCAGCAAGAAGTCGGACTTCTTGACCAGCTCTTTGATGATCTCTTGTCCCTCGGGCACGCGGGCGTTGAGCGTAATGCATTTTTTGTTACGCGCGAGGATCGGCCACCACAAAGATTTACCGTTAACCAGTTCACGGCCCCACTCACGCATGGGGTCGCCCACCGTGGGTTGTTCAATCTTGATGATTTCGGCGCCGAAATCGCCCATCAGTTGGCCGCAGAAAGGCCCAGCCAAAAGCTGGCCCATTTCGATGAGTCGGAGTCCTTTTAGGGGACCGGTGGCTTCCTGCGACATTGTATGCGTCCTCTTTCCCTGGTGGCCCTTGATATTAGTGGGCCTTGTTTTCTATCCCGTTAGGGTCTCGTCTCTTGCTGTGGGCCCATTGTCTGGCCCAAGATCAGGAGTGAGTTGCCCCTCCGTGGTGTTTAGCGACCGGCACGCGACGATTCAAGCGCTCAACCTTGCAAAGGCATGTGTCCGGACTAATATCGTATCTAGCGGCGGAAACCTATGGTTTCTGCCCGACCTAAACAACAACCTTCAAAAAGAGAGACAGCCATGACGCGCGCAGTCACCTTGGTCGAAGTTGGTCCCCGCGACGGCATTCAAGCCGAACCGACCATTCTGTCGACCGAAGATAAGATCGAATTTATCACTCGCTCCATCGACGCGGGTATGAAGCGGATCGAAGTCACCAGCTTCGTGAACCCAAAGCGGGTGCCACAAATGGCCGATGCGGTTGAGGTATTGGCAGGCTTGCCGAAGGGCACCGGGTGCTCTTTCATCGGTCTTATCCTGAATATGAAGGGCTACGAGCGGGCCCGCGATGCAGGTGTCGACGAGGTCGGCTATGCGGTTGTCTCAACAGATACCTTTGCCACCAAGAACCAGGGGATGACATCGGCAGAAACGGTTGATGCCTGGAACACGGTTGGTCGGCTGGCCAAATCCGAAGGAGTCAAAGCCGGGGTCACCATCGGTGCGTCCTTTGGCTGTCCGTTTGAAGGTGAAGTGTCTCCCGACCATGTCGCTGACATTGCAAAACGATGCGCGGAATCAGAGCCCGCCGAAATTGCCTTGGCCGACACCATCGGCTGTGCTGATCCAATCCGGGCCACGGAGCTGATCGGAAAGGTCAAAGAGGCGGTGCCCGGCATGCCAATCCGTGTCCACCTGCACAACACGCGCAACACCGGCCTGGCGAATGCCTATGCCGCCGTGGAAGCGGGTGTGGATTTCATGGATGCGTCGACTGGCGGCATTGGTGGTTGTCCTTTTGCGCCACGTGCAACCGGAAATATTCCACTTGAGGATTTGGTTTACATGCTCAACCGCATGGGCGTTGAAACTGGCATCGATATCGACAAGATTATCGCCACGGCAGAATGGGTCGGAGACCGACTCGGGGGTGCCGTTCCGGCGATGTTGGGCAAGGCTGGGGTGTTTCCAGACATCGCGAAAGCGGCTTAAACAGGCGCTTGGGGCTAGTCATCGCCTTTATTTTGCGTTAGTTGGGCGCCGCGGTCTGTTGAAGCGACGTCTAGAGTCGATTTAGCCAGATCGCTGAGTTAGGTTGCGAGACCGTTTCTCTTTCGGTTTCGTGGGGATTCGAGCGGTTGTTCAGTGTTCTGCGCTGATACAGCCAAATTAGAATAATTCAAATAAAGGGACGTGACCGCATAATGTCTTACGTACTGGGGTGTGATGTCGGGGGTACCTTCACGGATTTACTCCTGATCAATGAGAAAACTGGCGAAACTTTCCGGGGCAAGACGCCCTCTACACCGGCTGACCAATCAATCGGTGTGATGAAGGGAATCACACGCATCTGTTCAGATGCTGGGATTAAGCCAACCGAAATCAGCGAGCTGATGCACGGCACGACCGTTGCCACCAACGCTATTCTTGAAGGCAAGGGTGCAAACGTTGGTCTCATCGTCACTGATGGTTATCGCCAGGTGCTGCAGATCGGCCGCTCCTACGTTCCCGGTGGTCTTGCTGGCTGGTTGATTTGGCCGAAGCCGACCCCGTTGGCCCTTCTTGAAAACACCGTCGAAGTGAAAGAGCGCATGGGCGCCCGCGGCGACGTTGTTCGTAAGCTTGAGCCCGACTCAGTTGTTGCGGCCTGTAAAGTTCTCAAGAAGCAAAAAGTACAGGCTGTCACAGTCTCCCTGATGAACTCATTTGCGAATGGAGCTCACGAGAAAAAGATCCGTAAAATCGTGGAGAAAGAGCTGCCGGGCGTACCCGTTAGTCTCAGCCACGAAGTGCTTCCGGAAATGTATGAGTATGAGCGCACGCTTACTGCCGTCGCTAACTCCTACGTTCGTCCAACCGTTTCCAAGTACCTTGGCAACCTAGAAAAAGCCCTCAAAAAGAAGACCGGCGATTGCAAATATAAAGTGCTGCGCTCGGATGGTGGTTTGATGGCGTTTGGTAACGCCTCTGATCGCCCGGTGTCTTTAATGATGTCTGGCCCTGCTGGCGGCGTTGCCGGTGCCCTCTGGGTGGCTAAGCAATCGGGCTTCAAGAATTTGCTGACATTCGATATGGGCGGCACGTCGACTGACGTGGCCTTGATCGAAAACGGCGACCCACAGCTCCGTCGTGAAACTCGTGTCGGTGACGTTACAGTCCGTTCGTCTTCGCTAGATGTTCGTACAGTTGGTGCTGGTGGCGGTTCTTTGGCCCGTGTGCCGGAACTCACTGGTGCGCTGCGTGTTGGACCGGAAAGTGCCGGCGCTGATCCAGGCCCAGCTTGCTACGGCAAGGGCGGTACAGAGCCTGCTGTGACCGATGCCAACGTTGTTCTTGGTCACCTTCCTCCGTCTCTTATTGGTGGCGAGATGAAGCTGGATGTTAAGGCGTCCCGCGCGGCCATTAAGAAGGCTGTCGCTGATCCGCTGAAAATCTCCATCGAAGCCGCCGCTGAAGGCGTCATCAAGATCGTCAACGAGAACATGTTCGGTGCGTTGCGCTTGGTCTCCATTGAGCAAGGTTACGATCCACGCGATTTCTCACTCATCGGTTTCGGTGGCGCTGGCCCACTTCATGCCAACGCCCTCGGCAAGTTGACGGGTTCTTGGCCGGTTATTATTCCGCCGGGCCCAGGCGTTTTGTGTGCCTATGGTGACGCCACCACACGCGTGCGTAACGAATCATCACAAACCTTTGTGCGTCGTTACTCTGAAACGAACAACAAAGAAGTCTTGAAGATCCTCAACGATCTGACCAAGTCAGCAGCCCAGTCGCTGATCAAGGAAGGCATTCCTAAGAAAGAGCACCAGATCGTCTGGGAAGTTGATCTTCGCTACACGGGCCAGGGCTTCTCCCTGACGGTGCCATGTAAATTGAATGGCTTTGACAAAAATGGTCTTGCCCAAGCGGCCAAGTCCTTTGATGCCAGCCACACACGCATGTTCACGTTCGCGCTCGATGCCGAGCATGAAATCGTCAACTTGCGTGCGATTGTCATGGGTGACGCGCCGAACGTGAAAGCGGTTAAGGCGGGCAAAGGGTCTGCCAGCGCGAATGCCGCTGTTATCGACGACAAGCACACCATTTGGTCTGACGGCAAAAGCCATAAGGCTAAAATCTATGACCGCTCGAAACTCAAGGCCGGCAATAAGATCCCTGGCCCGGCTGTGGTGACAGAATTTGACTCGACCACAGTCATCTTGGCCGACTGCCAAGGCGTAATTGATAAAGTCGGTTGTATTCTCATCACCCCCAAGGGTTGGAAAGGCAATAAGGCTAAGCCGAAGGCTAAAGCCAAGAAAAAAGCTGCATCCAAATCCAAGGCGAAGAAGTAGGGCAGAGGTTAGGAGAAATATTATGGCTAAAAGTAAAACATCAGCGCAGATCATCCAAACCAACAACAAGCCCTTTAAAAAGGTCAAAGTTGACGCCATTACGCTCGACATCGTCGAGAGCGCGCTTAGAAACGCGCGCTATGAAATGGACGCCACCGTGTTCCGGACGGCTATGTCTCCGGGCATTCGCGAACAGCATGACGCCTTCCCACTGATTGCCGATCGCAACGGTAAGATGGTCGTTGGGCAGTTCGGGTCGTTTATCTCGGGCTTCCTTGAAGGCTACGACGGCACCATCGAAGAGGGCGATGTCTTCTTCACCAACGATCCCTACAAGGTTCAAGGTGCTGTTAGTCACGCCAACGACTGGCTCATCGTGCTGCCGATCTTCTACACGGGTCGTTTGGTGGGGTGGTCTTGCCACTTCGGTCACATGACCGATAACGGCGGTAAAGTTCCCGGCTCCATGCCGACGGATGCGACGACCATCTTTGAAGAAGGTCTCGTTACCCCGCCGACCAAGCTCTACAAAAAGGGCGTTCTGCAGGAAACACTGCTTGAGCTGATGCTCAATCAGGTCCGCCTGCCGACTTGGAACCGGTCTGACCTCAACGCCATTCTCGCCGCCTGCCGTGTGGCTGAGAAACGCGTTAAGGAAATGTGTGATCGCTTTGGTGTCGATACGTACGTATCTGCCACCCAAGCTGCTCTTGACCGGAACCTGCGCGCTGTTGGCGGCTTGATTCAACAAGCCATTGGCGTCGAACCCGTCACCTTCGAAGACTACATCGACGATGATGGTCGTGGGTATGGCCCATACAAGATCAAGTGCTCGATGTGGCGTGAAGGTAAGAAAGTGGTCCTCGACTGGGAGGGTACCGATCCTCAAGCCGTGGGTTCGATCAATTTCTACCTGAACGAAAACATGCTCAAGATGTTCTGGGGCGTGTACATGATCATGGTCTTTGACCCTGAAATCCTATTCAACGATGGATTTTATGAGTTGGTTGATGTGCGCATTCCACAGGGCACATTGCTTAAGCCGAATTTCCCGGCTGCATTGTCCTGCCGGACCCATGCTCTGGGCCGTATCTTTGATACCTTTGCTGCTCTACTGGGCCAGAAAAACCCAGACTTCTTGGCGGCTGCCGGGTTCTCGTCTTCTCCTCACTTTATGTATTCGGGGACAGACAAGCGCGGCGAATGGTACCAGCTTTACCAAATAGGCTTTGGTGGCATCCCTGCTCGCCCACACGGCGACGGACCGGATGGTCACTCCATGTGGCCGAGCTTCACCAACGTTCCGCAGGAATACTTGGAAGCGTACTTCCCGCTGCGGATCGAGAAGCATGAGACGGTTGCTGACACTGGTGGTGCCGGGTTCTATCGCGGTGGTAACGCCCTTCGCGTGGACTATGGTTTCCTTGAAGACGGTGAAATCTCAATCCATGATGACCGCTGGCTGACATACCCATGGGGTGTTACAGGCGGTGAGCCTGGTGAGCGTTCCATCAAGGTCATGTATCGCGGCGGCTACGACACGGGTGTTGTCGAGTATCACTTGTCCAAGTGCGACAACGTCAAGGTTAAGGCTGGCGACATCCTCGCCTTCATCACCTGGGGTGGTGGTGGCGTTGGCAACCCGCTAGAGCGTCCTGCTGAAACGGTAGCACTTGAGATTCGCCGCGGCCTCGTCACACCCGATGGCGCACTGCGTTACGGCGTTGTCGCCAATAAAGCGGGTAAGGTCGATGAAGCAGCGACTAAGAAGCTGCGGAAGCAAATGCAGGCCAAGCGTCCTAAGACGACGCCGGTCTTCGATAAGGGTCCTGATCTCAAGACGATCATGGCGAACTGTGAGGAAGAAACACATCTCACAGCGCCACGGCCTCCGATCTTCCAACCGGAAAATGAATTGAAGCAGGCTGCCGAATAAGGCGGCACTGTTTCGAGAAAGTGTTAAGCGGGGCGGCCTTCTGGGTCGCCCCGTTTCTTTTGAGGTGAGTGAGCGTTGTGACCCATGATTAATACCACGGCAGAGAAACTGTTCGATCAGGCGCATCCATCAGCGCAGCGCAATGTCGGACCGATTGTTGACGCCATTTCGCCGTTGTTGCCCAGTTCAGGCCTCGTGCTCGAGATTGCGTCGGGCGGCGGCTATCATTCTGCCGTGTTGGCTGACGCCAATCCCAATCTGACATGGCAGCCAACGGATCCCGATCCCGATGCGCAAGTCCGCCTCACGCAAACGGTTTCTGATGCGGCCCTTCCAAATCTCAACGCGCCACTTGAACTTAATGCCGAAGCAAAGGAATGGCCGGTCGACTCAGTGGCGGCGGTTCTCTGCTGCAATATGATTCACATCGCACCCTGGTCAGCGGCGCAAGGGCTGTTTGCCGGAGCTGAGCGGGTGTTGGCGGATGGTGGTGTTCTGTTTCTCTACGGACCGTTCAAGGTGGGTGGCACACATACCGCGCCATCTAACGAATCCTTCCAAGGATGGCTGCAAAATCAAAACCCGGCGTGGGGCGTACGCGATGCGGAAGCGGTTGATGACTTGGGTGCGCAGGCTGGGCTATCGCTTGAGCAGCGCATCGATATGCCCGCCAACAACATGCTGCGGGTCTATCGCCGGATTCTCTAAGGTTCGCTGTCTGCATGGGACTTTTTTGGACAGGCGAAAGTTTATAATTCCTTTTCATCGGTGAATCCGCAGTATCTCTCCACCTGTTTCGTTTCAAACCATTTAGGTTGGTAGTCTGTTATGGCCAATGCCCCGACAAAAGATGAACTTGTCGACGCTGCCCGGGCGCTGATTCCGACGCTGCGTGATCGTGCTGAAGAGGCCGAGGACTTGCGTCGTCTGCCCGAGGCGACCGTGGCAGACCTCAAAACTGCAGGCCTTCACAAGGTCTACATGCCACGCCGTTTTGGCGGTTGGGAAATGGATTGGGGCGCCCATATGGATGTGTCTCGCGAAATCTCACAGGCTTGCGGGTCGGCGGGCTGGATTACGGGACTCGTGTTCTCCCATGTGATGTGGGTCGCCCGCTTTGGAGCCGAGGCGCAGGAAGAATTTTTCGCGGCCAATCCCGAGCCCATTGTTGCGACCGGCTCAGCCGGCGGCGGTGGCCTGGTCGAAACCGATGATGGTTTTGAATTGAATGGGCGCTGGGGTTTCACCAGCGGCATTGATCATGCCAGCGGTACTATGGTCACAGCTAAGCTCGGTGATGGACCCATGTTCACTCACTTTGTTTTACTTCAACCGAGTGATTGGGAAAACGAAGGCAATTGGACCGCAGAAGGTCTGCGGGGTACGGGAAGTCATCACATAAAAGTTAGCGGGGCTCGAATCCCGCCTCATCGCGTCATCACCATGCAAGATATGTTGTCGCCTAATCCCCCGGGCTCGAAACTGCACGACAGCTACATCTACAAAGTGCGTCCGGCGGCGTATCAAAAGAGTTGGTTCGCGGGCATTCTCGTTGGTACCGCTATGGGCGCGTTGCAGGAATACGCAGCGATGACCAAGACGCGTAAAGGCGCGTTGTTTGGAGAGTCGATCGTTGATCAAGTGCCGGTCCAGGTTCGTGTTGGCGAAGCGGCAGCAGAAATTCATGCCGCCAATTTGATCGTCGAGAATTTCTGCAAGCTTTTGCATGACCGTGGATCAGCGGGACAGGACATCGTCGGAGAAGACTTGTTGTCAGCGAAACGCGACATGACTTTTGCCTCGCGTCTTTGCGTCAAAGCGGCCGAGCGCCTGTCGGGGATGATGGGGGTGTCGGCTCAAACTGGGCGCAACGCTGTCCAACGTCATTTCCGCGACTGCCGCACGGTTACTACTCACATCGAATTACAGTGGGATCATTCCATGGCGCCAACCGGCAAATACCTGCTTGAGGTGCCAACGGGAGATCCGTTGATTGATGGTGCTGAAATGGCATCGGAAGACGGGAATGCCCGTTTGGGGACGCGCGTCTAGCCGACCGGTCGTGCTATGTCTGCGTAATGTTTACGTCTGAGCTTGATGTTCTGATTTTACTGGGTGTCGCTGGCGGCGCGCTTGTCGCTGGCTTTACTACCGGCTTTGCGGGTTTTGGTACGGCCCTCATCGCCTCTGGTATTTGGCTTCATGTATTGCCGCCAGTTCTGATTGCGCCTTTGGTCACCATCGCAGCCGTTGTCGCCCATATCGTCGGCCTCGCCACCGCCCGCCCTGTGTTTGATTGGCCCGCTGCTCGGCCGTATTTGATTGGTGGATTATGCGGCATACCGGTGGGTGTAGCGGCGTTATCGCTTGCCGGCCCTGGAATGATCAGGGTCGCTGTCGGAGCGTTCCTCCTCGTCTTTGCCGCGTCTCAATTGTCTGGTGTCGCGCGTTTCAGCATTGGGTCTTGGGGAGGCCGTGTTGCCGACGCTGGTGTTGGGCTCGGTGGTGGCGTTCTTGGGGGCTTCGCTGGATTGTCGGGTCCATTCCCGATCGTCTGGCTGCAGATGCGCGGTGGGCCATCGGCGGGGCAGCGAGCGATCTACCAACCTTTCAATCTTGTCGTATTGGCCGTCGCTGCCGTGGGTATGGCGATCGCGGGATTGGTCGACGGTACGGTCTTAACGCTGGCGGCCATAGCGACACCTGTGACGGTGCTCGGGTCTTGGCTCGGTGCACGGGTCTATCTCAAAGCCAGCGCGCAAACCTTTCGCTCAGTGGTTCTAACTTTGTTGATGTTTTCCGGTGGCATGCTGATTGTCGAGGCGCTCTAGACGCGCGCCAGCCAATCCAACACGATCTTGCAGAACTCGATTTTCTGTTCCTTGCCGGCGACCACGTGTGCGACCTCTAGCAAATCCAAACCCTCGGCATTTGGGATACCGTCCTGGATCGGGCGGGTCATGCGCGGACTCGTAACCGTATCCATGTGGCTATGCACCACCAAAGTGGGGCACTTAATTTCCCCAAGTTGATCGGTGACATTGTGATTGAGACAAGCGTGGATGAATCTCTCATGCGCCGGAAGGCGGTCCTTTAATTCGCGCCACGGGCCGTCAGGTCCAAGCAGACGTTCATGGTTCTCGTTATAGAAGTCGGGTCGGAACGACATCATGCAGACGAAGCGTTGGAACGCCTCCCACCCCATTTCCTTATGAACATCGAGGAAAAGACGAATTTGTTCGTTGAACAGGGGGTCTGTGGCATCCGACCATGCGCCCATATTCATCATCGACCTCACCATATCTGGCCGCTTGATCGCCATAACCTGTGCGATACAGGCACCCATCCCGACAAGGCCGATCAGGTGCGTGCCATCGGTGTGGCCCAAATGTTCCAGCAATTGGATGGCATCGTCCGCATACATATCGATGCTCGATTCCACCGACAGGTCGTCGTCAGAATCGTACAACCCGCGATAGTCGATGATAATGGCTTGGTAGCTGTCGCTTAAACCTCGCGGCAAATGGCCATGGGAGCCATGACAAAAGGATCCCCAGCCGCCCTGCACCAAGACAGGAACACCCTCGCCGTGGGTTTCGTAATACATCGTGTGGCCATTGATATTCGCGGTCGGCACGGCAGGCTCCTAATTTGGCTGGACAAATATCTGCCTTGCTTAGACGCTCGCTCAGTTTCACGCAACCTTCGATCTGGGGTGCTAAAACTTAGCGACGGAGATCCAGATGACGATGGCGACCAGGGTCCAGATGCTTTTGACAAAGATCAGCATTTTGGAGCGGCGGCGCGTCAATTCAGCTTCCCTTTCGGGTGTAGAGCCATTGGCGAATATATCGGCGATGGCTTTGCGAGTGTCAGGCAGGTAAATGCGAATACCGATGCCGCACGACACGATGATGGCGAACAGAACCAGTTTGACCGCCAGCCATGTTGCGATGATCGGGCCGTCTCCGATCAACGACCACACGGCTGTCCCAGTAAGGATGGCTGTGACAATGACCCGCATGGTGATGTCGATGCGCCGGAAATGTTGCTGGAACTTCACATGGCTGTCGGGTCTAGTCTCACCAAGATTGGGATGATCGACCCAAAACTGATGCCATAATCCCGCGAGCCAGACCACACCGACGACAGCTGCCGCAAGGGCGAGGTCCGTGCCGTAGCCGCCGGCGAATCCCCAACCGCCAAGCGCGGTCATGGTAATACCCAGCATCAACAAAACGACCACCGCAGAGCGCGGTCCCATGTCGAGAAAGCCACCCAGTTTACCCATGGCTGCCCGGGTTTCGATTGATAGTTTGGGATTACTTAACCGAGCACCGGCGTTATACACACCCATATCCATACCCAGCCAAAGGCCGGCCATGATGATGTGCAGAAATTTGAGAATCGTGTACGGGTCGAACAATAAATCCATAGCAATATCGCGCTGGCCGGTTACTCGGCTGCAATGCGTCCTTTTGATGTGCTGAGATGCTCCATTACCGAAGCCGCGTCCATGATGTCAGCGTAGCGCCGCCCGACATCACGTAAATTGTCGTCGTGCGGCCCTTGGTCCATGTCGCCGCAACAGTCGTGCGGTACGATGACGCGGTAGCCGTATGAAAACGCATCATTGATGGAGGCGCGCACACAGCCTGACGTGGTGCAGCCCGTGACAATCACTGTATCAACGGAATTCTTATTCAAGAAATTGGTCAGCGGTGTGCCGAAGAAGATCGACGGCGCGTGTTTCCAGAAATTGAAATCATATTTCGGATCGTAGACGCGGGGGTCCATGGCCGTTTGTGGATCGTCGTAGAACCAATCTTCGTACAAGCAGCCGATTTTCCAGTACCCCATGTCTCGCTTTGAGCCCCAACCCACCCGGCAACTGGCCACGGGTACGTCGTTCTCGCGGGCCACGGCCAACAGCTTAGAGGTTTGCTCGACGGCTGCGTGAACGTGAGGTGATCCGCCCAGCGTGTACTGGGGATTGGTAAAGCCCAGTTGGAAGTCGACCACTACGACAGCGGGTCGCTCTCCAAAGCCGATGCCCAATTCACCGTAGCTGGCGTCCGCGTATTTGGTGTCTGTCATCGCGTGCTCCTTTTGTTGGCGCAGAGTAACGCTGGTGGTCGTGTCTGTCCAAAGAAGAACGGCAGTCCGTAAGGTCTAGGGTGTATAGGTGGCCCCTTCCTGAGGCGCTTCGACTTGCGTGTCAGAACCGTGCGCTGCCAT
>WLXB01000041.1 GCA_012103295.1 Alphaproteobacteria bacterium
CTCGACACCCGACGCCGCCGCCTGCTCGAGGCATATGCGCAAATCTTTGCGCATCCAATCTACAGCGAAACCGAATTCATACCTACCGTCGATCATAGTTTCTGCTCGGTTCTCCATTTGCCAGGACTGAGCAGCACCCTTTGAGATCACCTCAATAACGGATTGCATATCGAGTCCATTGGATAGTCCAAATGCAATTCCTTCGGATAAAGCCTGAACAAGGCCAGCGATACAAATTTGGTTGACCATTTTTGCAGTCTGCCCGCTCCCGCTTGGTCCTAATAGTTGATAGTGCTTAGCGTACGCTGAGAACACCGGTCCGCATCGGTCAAAAGCGGTCTGATTGCCGCCACACATTATCGTTAGGTGCCCACCCTTCGCGCCGGCTTCACCACCTGATACAGGCGCATCAACGAATTCAACATCTTCGACCGCTAACTGCCGGCTAAGTCTTCTGGCAAGCGTCGCAGATGTTGTTGTGTGATCAACAAGGATTGTACCAGGGGCGAGACCTGCCAACATGCCGTCCTCGCCATGTACGACTGCTTCAACGTCTGGGTCGTCGCCAACGCAGCAGATGGCGACTTCTACACCTTCACAGGCCTGTCTAGGAGTGTCTGAAGCACGCCCATCGTGCAACACAATCCACGATTTGGCCTTTTTACAAGTCCGGTTATAGACAGAAATTTCGTGTCCATCAGCGGCCAGATGTCCCGCCATAGGCGAGCCCATCACCCCCAAACCAACAAAAGCAATTTTCATGCGCCCCACTTTTCATTTCTCGGAACCGTAAGACTGAGCACGACTAACAGCTATGAACCCGAGGATTGGCTGGCCAACAAACGGACAGTATAGAAGGCTTTTTAGGTTTGATGATTGCTGATTTTAGATATGTCGTATCATTCCGACTTCTAGATCCATCAGTTGGTCATCTTCATTCCATAGACCCAAATATTTGGAACCCGTTCAATGAAGAAGCTATTGAAGTTTTTCGCCCTAACCATCGGCGGAGTTATTATTCTCGTCACGATGGTCGCAGTCTCGTTTCTTGTCAGAGGCGGGGCGTTTCGAACGGTTGCTGCGATATCGCCAGGCCAATGTCATCCCGTCGAACTCTCATCAGGGAGTGCTGAAGACCTGCAAATTGACCGCAGTTCTGGCACGGCGTACCTATCGGTTCTTGATCGAAGAGGTATCGTTGAGGGAAAAATTGTTAGCGGTACTATTCTCGCGTTGTCTCTGAATACACGAGATTCCATTCCTGGCTCCGCGCTTAGTTCACAGCCGGATAGTTTTCGCCCTCATGGCCTCAGTCTTTTTAACTCTACCGATGGCTCACAGACTCTCGTTGTCATCAACCATGCTGAAAACGGCGAATATCTAGAGATCTTCGAAAAACAGGCAGATCAGCAGTTATTTGACCACGCCGAAACACTCTCCACCCCCCTTCTGCGTGAGCCAAACGACATTGTCGCCATCGGGCCACGGAAATTCTATATCGCAAACGACTCTGGCGCTACCAATGGGATTGAGCGTGCAGCAGAAATGCTACTTGGAATAGGGCTGTCGCCGCTCATCTACTTTGATGGTTCCAATTTCAGTATCGTTGTAGATGACCTGAAGTCATCCGGTGGCATAAACGTGAGCCAAGACTTGTCTGAAATCTATGTTGGCGAAACCGGAGGTGAGTCAATTCGCATATATGGCATCAACGAAGACGGCTCGTTAGCGAGTCTACAGCGTACGATTGGCATTCAGGCTGGAGTCGATAATGTTGATGTGGATGCGAGTGGTGACCTTTGGATCGCCAATCACACAAACACGTTAGCTTTGGTTAAGCACTTTGGAAATTCTGACTCTCCTGCCCCTACCCAAGTCCAAAAATTAAAGCTAACGGGCGAGGTTGAATTACAGACGATATATGAAAATGCTGGGGACCAATTCTCAGCGGGAAGTGTTGGCGCGCGATTTGATGGCGAACTTCTAATTGGGTCAATCACCGAGCGGAAACTGCTAAGATGCCAAATTGATAGCTGACCTCTGTTCTATAGTCATACAAAGCGAGCTAGACATGAAAAACAACTACTGGATCTAGACCAATGAAATTCGTGCGTCACCTAACTCGTATCCTTTCATCTGCCCTTCTTCTTATGTTGCTCTTAGCGTCGGGTTTCGTGTGGCACTATCGTGATATTTCAGCCGACGCTTTGATAGTTAAGTATTCTAGCCCAGACTCTAAGTTCCTATCTATCGACGGTGTGCGCTTTCACTATCGGGATGAAGGCCCGAGAGATGCACCCGCCGTTTTGTTAGTACACGCACATTGGGCCAGTCTTATAATGTGGGATGAATGGGCTTCTGCGTTAAGCAATGAATATAGAGTTGTTCGCTTTGATATGGCTGGACACGGACTAACAGGAATAGACCCATCTGGGGACTACACTTTAGAGCGCGGCGTCGAGCTACTTGAAAAATTCAACAAAGCGCTGGACCTAGAACGTTTCGACATAGTCGGCACATCGCTAGGTGGAACGCATGCCATACATTACACGATAAAGAATCCAGAACATGTCGATCGTCTTGTTCTTCTTAACCCAGGCGCCCTAAACGCGGGTGTACGCGGTCGTGATACCGCAAGCGCCTTGCCGTGGTGGATTGACGCACTGACACTAATTACGCCTCAGAGTTTTTTCCAATTTATGCTGGAAGGCGGCTACGGCGACTCAAACGCGGTGCCCAAAGTGGTCGTCTCGCGCTGGCACGAATTGCAGATGGGGGCAGACCATCGCAACGCTGAGTTAGAGCGCACGAGACAATACGTATCAGGTGATATCGTCGGCATGATATGTAGTTTATCTGTGCCGACTCTGATTATGTGGGGGGAGGACAACCCGGTAGTGACGGTAGACCAAGCCTACGAGTTCATCGAGTTGCTAGAGAACGCCCCTAATAAGCAGCTCGCGATCTATCCTGGGTTGGGACATATGGCGGTGCTAGAAGATCCAACAATCACATCACGTGATATTAAAAGCTTCTTAGACGGTACCCGATCATTTAACGATCACTTAGATAAAGCACTTTAAGTTAGACGCGCCTGCAAGTCGGGTTTAACCGGCAAGGCTGAGAGGGTCACAGTACTGGTTCGATCTCTTCAGTTGCTGACAAATGGTGTTCGCCTGCCCTTGATCAGAGACCGGCCCCGCCAGCAATCTATAAAAAGTTCCCTTGCCTGCGCCCAGATTTACCCTGCGGATTGTAGGATTGAGTCCGCCGAGCTGAGACGAATACTTTGCGGAAATCGTACGCCAGCCGGATTCAGCAGCTTGCTGGCTGCGATATGAGGCTAAATGCAAACCAAGTGATGCCTGCATCGACTTGGGCATTTCCACAGCGCCATTTTTTTCCGAAGGAGTGATAACACCCCTTCCTCCAACAGATGGTATTTCGCCAGCAGTCAAATACCCCTCAATCGCTGATCTCTCTTGAGCGAACTCAGTGTCTGAGATTACGCCTTCATATCTGAGACGCTCTAGCTGACCAATCATACCCGCCGCAGCAATAACGTCTCGCGGGGGTGGCGTTGGTGTTGCTCGAGCCCTTGGCTCATTTGGAAGTAGCGCGTCCAAAATCATGCCGCGTTCGATAGCATGTTGTCGCGGTGTAATTACGCGAAGCTCTAGCGAGCGCTTTAACGATGAAAGTCTGGCCGAGATAGCGTCACCACTGGGAACTTCTCGTTCTAAAGTCGCAGCCGGTGCCTCGTGGCTATAGGGCAGTATGGCCCCAACGTTCTGCATTCTTCTTTGCTCGCGTTCATTTCTCGTGACGAGTCCCTCAGCTACCAGTCGCTCTAGAATCGAAAACCGTTGCAAAACATTCTGCTGCCCACGTGTTAAGCGAATTTCACCAGGCAAAACTGAAACTGATCCAAGACCTTGAGACGAAATGGGGGCGGGTATGAACTCACGGCCCATGCGCGTAGTTTGAGCAGTAGCCGCAGAAACCACTTGAGTTTCTTGTTCCATTTGCATACCGCTCGGAGAGAATTGCAGACCGCTCGAATTCTCAATTAAGACCGAAGGAGGAGGAGACAACACTACACTCGGTTGCTCAATGGGTGAAGAAACCACTCCCGACACTGCGCTGTTTGAAGACATGTTCGGCTGAGTTGTCATCCCATTGACTACTGGGCTTTGAGTCGTGACGCCAGGAGCCGGCACAAGCATCATTGGTCGACCAGCTTCCTCGAGCATCTCAGGCATCGCAACGGCCTGCTGTGATGCCAGCGGCGGTGGCGGTGCATTGATCGGATCGTTCATAACACTTGATGAGTCGCTAGCACGGGCCGCAAAACTCGTCTCATTCATAGAGTTTTCACGAGCCTGACCTTGGGATTGATTGAACGAGACTTCTGCTGAGCCACCCTCACGAGGCATGAATTCAGCTCTCACACCAGTCACGGTATTAGTAGGGCGTGCCAATAGGTCCCCATAGGCGAGCTCGTTGATACCTGCGCATCCTTGCAGGGCAAATATTGAAGCTGCCAAAGCAAAAGCCGGCCAAAAAGCCTGCATACGAGCATCCACCCATCTATATGTCGGCTCTAGTGATTGATGTGCCAAAAAATGGCGTATTCAATAGAACCCACTCCGTTCCCACCGGATATAATTATACGAATTTTTTAAGAAACGATTAATTGGGTCACGCCCTGGATCAAAAACTGAGTATTTGCCATAATTATCCGCGTACACCTCTATTGATTAGGAATCCAAATGGCTTGCCCAGGAAGCAGCTCCTGGCGGCTGTTCAGCCACGTGTTAAGTTGAAATATAGTTTCGACAGTGGTGCTTTCTCTCTTGGCTAACTTGGCAACGGTATCACCTCGACGCGCGAGCACTCTCGAAACTGGGAAGAAAGCTGGTCCATCGACGGGTTGCGGCTGTTGCAACGAAGAAATCTCATCTTCCAGCGCCGCAAGACGAGCCTGCAATTCAAAATTCTGAGCCTCACTATTCTTATGCCGTTCGGATAGAGATACGTTTTCCTGATCAAGTTCGGCAACGAGGTGTTCAAGCCCTCGAATGTGGCTCACCACTATGGCCAGCACTGCTATTGATAAAATAACGGTAGCTACGATCAGAGCCCATGTTCTATGCAAATTTGACACCACTGACCCCATCAAAGCATGTCTGTATCTAATCCCTTAAAGAAGAATATACATAGAGAATAAAGCAGACGGCAGACTAAAAGATATCGATCGATAGAGGCGGCCACCTACCCCCCAACCTTGAATGACACGGATGATGATTTACTTTTGCTATTCGTCAATGTGGGGGACGGCGTACTCGCTAACGTGTTTGCTCTCCATTCTGCAAGATCGAACGGCACATCAAGGACCGCCTGATTCTGTTTCTGCTGTTGCCCCCCAAGCAACGCCAGTTTGGCGGCATCTTTTGCGGCCTTGTCGGGCAAAATGCGATCGATCACCTTACCGACAATCGGCAAGGCGGCAGCCAGGGGAAACGGCATCGCGTTAGTCCTCGTCTTCAATTTCTAAAATAAGATGAGTCAGCAGCGCGTCGTGCACGAAGCTGGGCAGCAGTTGCGCACTGATGGGACTCGTCTCGGGATCTTCGATCCAACTGTGACACCAGGGGGTGGCAGTTTCGTCCCAGACAACGACCACATAGCCCATCATGTCCGGCAGCTCGGCATTGAGGTCGACGGCGCTTTCCAGCAGGCCTTGTTGAGTCTCCGATTGCGGCTCAACCGGCAGAATATGAATGTCTCCGCCGCGCTTGGGGCGGACGCGACCAATGCGCACAGCGTTATGGCTCATGATCTTTTTTCATTGGTTCAAACCGGGGGGCAAGCCGGGGCGCACACCGTCTTTGGTTAATGTGAGAACCTCGCCACGGCCAACGCCTTCTTTCGCGATTGAACAGTGGACCCAGCCCGATGCCGGGTTTCCCTCGCGATAAAACTCAAGGATCAGCTGGTCGAAGGTCAGATTGCTGGCGCACCAGCGGGCAAGATCCACATTTGCCACACCGGGCACCTCGAAGTCGACCGCCCGGCCCGCGAGATGCTGCGACGTACCCTTGGAGCCAACCGCTGCATTAAGGACGGGACAGCGGTACCAAGACGACGGTGAGAACGGCACACGATAGTGACTGCGCACCGGTTCCAGAATTTGACTGGCGACTCGCACCAGCCGCGGCAGGATGGCCGCTGGCGGTGTGTTGTCGATTCCCTTGCGTTCGGCGAGCTGGCTTTTGGCCGCTTCCGCCAAGGTAAAGTGATCGGAAAGGTTGGTCATCGTTAACTCTGGGCAGGCGTGAAACTTCTGTCCTTCACCCTTCTCGGATTGGTTGGTCGACTGCCGTCATCTGCCGCACCACACATAAACGGAACCCATTGGACCGCACAGTCGCGTCGACCTTCTCGGCCTGCGCCTTGTTTTCTTCAAGTTTGTGTTCGAGTTGCTTGAGCAAGACCCAAGGAGACTTGAGCTTCATCGCGTTCATGGAATGCTCTCTCGCATATGGATTTCGAGGGCCGTTAGAGCTTTGGTATTGGCGTCGATGGCATCCAGGGCGCGCATGGCGAACTTGTAAAACAACAGGATTGCCAGACCGGCCAGAGCAATACCCGGCGATGCCTTGGCGATTTCAAAAAGGAGGTCCATCGATCCGTTCACAAAACAACGGTTGGCGGCAAGAAAGAGGGCCTGCCCCTTACAGAGCAGGCCCCAAGGTAAATGAGGAGAGAACCGATATATCTAAGAAAAATGCCGGTCGAACGATCTAGGACCCGCACCGTCGGCGCTAAACATAAAAAACTATCGGTAACGCTGACGATGTGAATTATGTCAATTTTTAATGCGCATTACAAGTTCTTTTTTTCACTTTGTTGAGCAATATATCCATCGAGGGCTCGTTTCAGTCCGTCCAGCACTTGCGTGCGCGGTAAATCGTACGAGGAAGACACGGCCTCGAGGCTCTCATTCTCATTGACGATGCGCTCAACCACAGCCAACGCCGTTAGTTTTGGACGTCGCCCAACGATATGCCGGCTCATTTCACCGGCCCAGGGGCGATAGACCCGGCTCCATGACTCTGATTCAGTATCACTAAGCCGCTCCAGAGGCGCCTGAGGCAAACGTCGCGACGGCATGGCGCCTTCTGTCTGGATTCTGGATTGAGGGAACATGCCGCGCTTCAAAGCCATAGAAAAGCTATGTATTTTGCGGGCAACCCCTTCCTGATCCGGTGTTAACTCGCCTTGCTTGAGGAGATTGCTGACTTGATCCCGTTGCAGTTTAGCCACTGTCTCCGGGGTTGGCGCAATGGCTTCTTGAGTTCGCGGCGGCCGGCCACGCTTACGCGCTGGGATCAATCCCGTCATATGGGATCTCCTTATGAATGAGAATTAAGGAAAAGACGCCTAAACACGTGTGGTTTGCAACGACGACAAGGTTCAAGCGTTAATCTTTATAAATAACAGCAGCACACCGTCCAAATTTAGCCGAAATTGGCGCACACATTGACAACGGAGACTAAAAGATGAACAATGCGCAGAGTATAATGCATTTATTACTATTTAACAATGCAATCCTGCGCCTAACAGGGATGCGAAATAAACAATGGACGGCACCCAAACGGAAACACCCCTTCCCGACGAAGCGTTAACAGCGCACCAGAGGGAAACACGCAAGCTCGTTCAGGCCATGATGGGTCTGACAGGGCAATCGGCGAGCGGCCTTGCCCTTGCCGCAGGTCTGACGCCATCGACAGTAAACCGGTTCATGCACAAACCGGTCCGTCATACGCTCAGTCAGCGCACCATGCTGGCCCTTCTCACAGAAACCTTCCTAACCATGAGAGAAAAGCCACCGCCCGAATGGGATCGCCGCGCGTTGGCGGACCTAATTCCAGCTCTATCCGTCTACGAACAAGGTATTCTTGAACTGGCCCCGGATGTAGAGTCGGTTATCAGACAGGCCCGTGCTTCTGCTGGGCCGCAATCTGGACTATCGCATTACGCGGCAGAACCGGGCCCTCCGCCAAACCTTCCGGTCGTGCTCGTGTCTAGCCAAGACATCAACGTCGGCGACGGCAATTTCGATGCCGCACCGATGCGGACACAGCGCCCTCCGTTTTTGTGGAGTGACCCCCTCGCCTTCGCAATACTAATGCCCGATGACACCTTGATGCCACGGTATGATGCAGGAGATATGCTGTACGTTAGCCCCGCGCAATCTCTCGATGGTCCAAAGGTTGATATCGTTCTGGCGCGATCAGCAGGAGGCTTTATCATCGCTCAACTGGTTGCCGTTACAGCACATTCTATTGCTGTCGGTACACTCTATCCAATTGCCAATGAGTTTTACGACCGTGCCAAGATGAGCGGTGCGTACCGCATCGTCGGAACTCAACGCCTGCAGTAGGAATTAGTGGTGTAGTGTTGCTGTTACTGGGGTTAATGGCCCTGCAACCATGAATGCCACATCTTTGTGTTTTGGCTTAGCCAACCGGATTTTTGGATCATTGGTTAAACCGAACGGTTCAGATGGAAGACCGATCCAGTTTTTATCAAATTTTCGATCCGTATCTTCGTCGTGATACAACGCGATTGCGTAGACACCCGGGCTGGCGACAGGGATACACATCAACGTATCCCCCTTGATCGCCGGCGCTCTAACTCTATCAAGATACTGCCCTTTCCCGAGAAATTTATCCGGATCATCGCCGTGAAGATCAGCCGTTATAGTTCCCACCGCCTTTCGCACATCACGAACCGTAACCAGTATTGAATAGGGCGCGGCGCCGCACTCCGATTGCTCGATCGCGACACGCTGAGACTCCTCTTGGGCATGTGAAGGTGTGCTTTGAGAAAAAACAACGCCACTCAGCGCAAAAACCCCCACGAGCGCATTTTGATATGAGATCGTCATAGATTATCTCCCTAACAGTATGAGTAATATTTTGCGCAGAGATTTCTTAATAGGGAAATAAAATCACCAATGTTACAAAGCTCTGGTCGCACTTGTGGCGCAATTTCATTGAGACCGCCGCCCGTGCTTACACTAACTGTGAGACGTAAACAGAGGGACTACTGCTATGGCGCACGAACCAAACGTGACTTCCACTGCTGAGTTCGCAAAGCAACTTGAAGAAATCAAGAAAAAGCGCGGTTACCTGATGCCTCATCACGGCTTGCTCGCATTGACGGCACCTGAATTACTCGCGGGTTACGATGCCTGCTATAGTGCGTTGACGTTAAAACAACGACAGCTCGCCGCCGCCGAGAAAGAGTTTATCTGGCTTGGCATATTGGCGGCGCGGGAAGAGTACTTAGCGACCCAACATGTGACCAAGTTCCTCAATGCTGGAGGAACTGCCGTCGAGGTGATTGCAGCGACCCAACTCGCCGCCATCGCCCGTGGAGCTGGGTCTCTTAGGTTTGCCTCCCAATACTGGCATGAGCAGGTTCCGGAAATCGATGGATCATCCTACTACTTGAATACCTTGCTAAAGCTTACAGATGGCACCCCTATAGACCGCCCGCGCCTTCACCTGGCTATGATCGCGATTCACACGTCCCTCCAAAACTGGCAGGAATTAAAGTGGCATATTCTCTGGGCTTATGACGAAAGTGTTTCGGAAGAGTACATTGCAGAGGCCATGAGCTACTCAATGTTTACCGGCAGTATCCCGTTCTTCATTGAAGGATGTGAAGTCTGGCGATCTATGATTGCCGATGGCGACGTCGAAGCCACTGAGGCATTCCATCTATGGGCAACCACTGACCAGTCAGGCCCCAGCGCTGCAAAATAGCTACATCGAGAGGTAAATGTGCGCCTAGTACTCTAAGCGTCTCACCGCTTCGCAGTATTTTGAGAAACGCGTTCTTAAATCAGCGAAGTTCTTAGTTGCGGAAGAATAATCGACATCAACAGGCGCCTTAAGTTCTAGAATATTGGCATAATCCCGTTCAGTTCGCGTTACGTTGAAAAACCTATCTGTCGCAGCATATTTAATGTGTCTATCCAGCGTAAATCGAAGTCCAGATGCCGTCGCAAAATATTCTCTGACGTAGGAAACCAACGCTACCGGAATCACATCCGTTTTTCTAACACTGCTAATCAAGTCAATGAGGGGGGCCTGCTCGATGTCCGTGACACGAAACGAGTCTTTTTCCCTATGGTTCGCCAACGTGCTTTTGTTTTCAACGGCGCCTGAAAGCAATTTCCGTATCGCACTAGTGCCGTACCATCTCAACCGAGTCTTTTGCCTCGGAACAGACCCTTCTTCACTATCATTGAAGTCATCCAGATCACGGGTATCAAAATAAATGGAATTGATAGACCGCGTCGAATAGGCACGCGAAGCTGCCTGTTCGCTAATGATCTTTCTCAACTGGGCATATCCCCCAGAAAACTTTATTTCATTCCGCATAGCCAAGTCTTTTCAGGTTTACTGAGCCTCGAGCCATAGCACCGGACTGCGCCTTCGCTTCTTCCAGAGAAAACGCGCCAGGAATATCTGACCACTCGATAAAAAACCGGCAAGGTTTAGAAAAATCACAGCGCGCTAAGCCATTTCGGAGCCTTTCGCTTACGGTGCCATACGCAACAGAGCCCAAACTATCTCGCAAAGCCAATTCATAGCCTGGCGGTCGAGCATCTTCAGCCACAACATCAATACCTTGATCCGTGACGCAGACCTCTATGCCATTGACCTCGGCTAAATAGAGACAAGCCGACGTTGAATCGAATTCTAACCGTGAGCTTTCATCAGAGTTATAGTTCTCGCACGCGCTTGTTTCAGAAACGATAAGTTCAGCACCGTTGTACTCTTGTTTCTTGCGGTACGCCTCTACGCACGTCGGCACCGATGAAGCATCCGATACAATACTAGACACATATAGTTTTGATGTATCTTTAGAGGCTAGCCCGACCGTAGCATTCGCAATGTTCGCTACCCCAATCGCGACACGCGCACGCTCCCCCGCGCTCACGGCTTTGTCTCCGCAATCCATCAGGTTTACTCGCGCGATATTGTAGTAGCCGGCAGACAAATCGACGCAATCATTGCCTGCACCAACAACGGTGATGTCCTTAATATCAATATAGGAAAAGTCAGCATCGACAGCATCTGACGCAGCACCCTCGACGCTAACCTTTGAAAGAAATCCACTGGCCCGAATGAAATTCAAAGAATCCTCACAACCGCCACCTTCGACGTGGATGCTGCCACCTGTAAACTCCGTATCCATAAACGTAAAGCAGGAGGTTAGAAGGTGGCTGTCGTACCGCGCATCCTCCTCCCCTTCCGCGTCACTCACCGCCGCCTTTGGAATTTGAGCCATCAACGAAAAGTCGCCGGACAACTGTGATTGATAAATCACCAGTCTCGACGTCGTTGCATCTTCAAAGTTTACTTTTAGTCTCTTATGCGTGGGGCTGACTTTGGCAAATACCGTGGTGTTCTTTGGTACAGCTAAAGACTCAGTCGAGGCGTCCAAAGTGAGAATGGATTCAGACTCGGATACAGATGCGCTATCAGATAACTTTCCGACTACGGCTGGAAACACGTCATAAATCCCACTTGCGACAGGGTCACCATCGCCAACGACGTATTTTCTCTTCTGGGCAAAATCCAAAACTGTGCAAGCAGACAACGTACGATCATCTATGGATGCAATGCGACACGTCTTAACGCTTTTGTCCGTTGGGTCATAGCCGACGATTTCAGGCCTGACTTCTGGATAAGGCGTCAACGGTTGGAATGAATAGTAGTCCCTGAGAGACATCTCGTGGGCGCTAACTGTTTTAGGCAATTCAATCCGCTCTGCTGTCCTGAGTATCTCGGACGCAACACAGCGCATATGCGGTGAAAGTGCTTGCTTAACTCTAAGGCGAAATTTCCACGCCACCCTGTCCAAAGCAATTTGCTCGTCTTTGGTAAGCTCGACCGACGCTGATTCCCTGCAGACTGTTATGTTGACGTCGCCATCGACATAGATCGGAACATGAACACCATATATCGGGTCATAAATCCTTTTTCGATTGTGCTCGTCCAACCCATGTGCCGCATAAACGCGGTTGATTTCATCGTAATCAGACCCAAGTACATTTTCTATGTTGAACGCTTTTAACGCGATCAGCGCCGAAATATCATTCTTTACGAACGAAGCGTTATCAACTTTGTAACTCTCAAAGCGCGACCAATCATCGGTGATGCACTCATTGTCTTCGTTGCGATTGCTCAAACAATTTTGCTCGTCGGTCCGCCAGGCAACGTTTGTCCAATGCTGTCTTTCGTCAGACTCAATAATCGGGCTTTCACGGAACATAAACCGCTCTAGAAACTCTTTGTCGGCAGCCTCTTCAAAAATTGCAGGATAAGAAATGTAATCATTGAAATTAACTGTGATTAGTTTTCTAAAGGGAACTGGGTAGCCGAGCTCCTCCATCAAGATTGACCAGAAAATCTCGCCGTTCCCTCTCCTCGTCCGCGGCAACAAAAGCCGGAACTTTACAATATTCCCGATGTTTTCGTTTTTCAGCTCAACAGACAGAGACGAGTTCACCTGACTAAGGTTGAGGTGGTCTTTCCAATCTCCCGTTATTCGTATTTTTGATGTGCTAAATACGTCTTGTCCAAAAGCATCTTTGAACTGGACGTTCGCGCTTATCTTGTTTTTGTACTCTTGGCGGATCGTCAGACTCTGATCATTCGCGGCAGAAGCAAGTTGCGTCCAATACTTCTTGGTATCTCTACCAACAGTAAATATTGAAATGTCATCTGGAACTTGAGGTTCAAATAACGTCTCACTCAGGGCAACAGAAACGTTTCCCGCGAGCGCGATAGTAACCAGAGTATATTTAATGAAACGTCTCATCGTCGACAGACCGACTAGTTCAAAGAAACAGAAAGTACGTTTTCTCTATCTTTAAGTTGTGCCTGCGCATCTAACGCCAATTCAAGAGTGTCGAATTGCAAATGGATATTGGTCTCTCTTCCACCGTCAAGCTGTCTGGAATCAATAGAAACAACCTGCCCCCCTATATCAAATAGACGGGCATTGTCTGAAATATCACCCGAGACGGAAATAAGGAGGTCGGACGTATCCTTTTTATCTCCGTCCTTAAACACAACACTCTTCGGCATCAGTTTAACCGCGAACGCGTAAACCGGGGCCAATAGTGTCAAAAACACAAATATCCCAAGGGCATAATTCATGTTAACGCCGCCAACGACGCCGATCGTTATAAGCGCAAACGACAATGCCAAATCGTACTGACTTGTTACCGGCGTCCGGTATCTGATGATCGACAAAGCGCCGATCATTCCCAATGAGAGAAAAAAGTTAGAAGCAATAACCGACGTAATAACTAAGGCTGTCGGTGGCAGCATGATAGATGTGAGCAGTGTATTTTGATGCCGAAGATATGGATTGAGCGTGAACCCATGCACTAAAAAAAGCACAGCGCCCATAGCCGATACTGCAAATAGATTCAGCACCACCGTTTGTATGTCTAATGTCACAGTATTTTCCCCGACCAGTATCCGAATAGGCACGCGACGCGATTGCCGTCGCGACCGCGTAACAATGCCGACTTGATACTATAATAAGCCCTGCATATGAAGCGGGCTGAATCATTCGCTGGTAGCAGTGCTACACAACTCGCTGAATAGCTGAATTAGCCTCAGAATATCTGGGAAAACGATGGTAGCGGAGGAGAGATTTGAACTCCCGACACGAGGATTATGATTCCCCTGCTCTAACCAACTGAGCTACTCCGCCCCAAGTCGAAAACGGCGATTTCTTAGCCTTCGCCTGCCTCATTGTCAAACACAAGCCATGGCTCAAATCGTACCTTTGTCTGTCACGGCTGATTACTAGGCCGAAAGGACGGCAGCCCCCTCATTCCGCTTATTGTGAGGAACGGTCATATTCGTCCCTCCGGGCATAATCCAGCCACCACCCAAGACCTGATCACCATCGTAAAACACACAGGCTTGGCCAGGCGACACGCCATAGAGCGGCTCATCGAACGACACTTTTGCTTGGTCTTGTCGAGATCCCCGCGAAACCAAAGCCGGAACTGGTTCATGCGTATTGCGCACACGAGCCTGTATTCGCGTTTCCGCTTCCGGCACTCCGCCAAGTGCACCAAGCCAGTTAACGTCCCGCACATCTATTTCATGTTTGGCAAGGTCCGCTCGTGGGCCAACCACGACTTGATGATTGCGCGGCCGTATTTCAACCACGTAAAGCGGCTCGGCTTCTCCGCCAAGTCCAAGCCCGCGGCGCTGCCCCACCGTATAGTGCTCAATCCCGTTGTGCTCACCCATGTCATGCCCGTCGACATGAACGAAACGGCCTTTGCTAGGGTCGCCTGAACGAAACTTGTCAACAATACCAGTGTAGCTGCCGGTCGGAACAAAGCAGATATCTTGGCTATCCGCTTTATCCGCAATATCAAGATCGAACTTCTCCGCTAACGCGCGGGTCTCTGACTTTGATATATCTCCAAGTGGAAACCGCACGAAAGCGAGTTGCTCTGGCGTAGTCGCGAACAAGAAATAGGATTGATCTTTGGATTGATCAATTGCTCGATGTAGAGACACTGTCTCATTGTCTTCTACGCGCCGTATATAATGCCCTGTCGCAAGCGCCTCGGCACCAATGTCTCGAGCTGCATCAATCAGGTCTCTAAACTTTACGGTCTGATTACACAGTATGCAGGGAATGGGCGTTTCCCCACGCTGATAGGACTCAGCAAAGGGGATAATCACATCCTTCTCGAAGCGTTTTTCGTAGTCTAGGACGTAGTGTGGAATACCGACCTTGTCCGCCACCCGCTTCGCGTCATGGATATCTTGTCCTGCACAGCAGGTCTTACTCTTGGACGTTGCAGCGCCGTGGTCATAAAGCTGCATTGTCAGACCAATGACATCATACCCCTGCTCCACCAGGAGAGCAGCGCATACAGAGCTATCCACGCCACCGGACATCGCAACAGCGATACGTGGTTTCGACCCCCGGTTAGGTTTCAGCTCAGATGTCATAATGGACGGCTTATAGTTCCGAAGCCCCAGAACTGCAATGAAACAGTGCTCCTGTGAACGCCGGTTAATCCAACATGTTGTGGGTTTCTAGGGGAAGATGGACAACTAGGCCATCAAGACCCTGATCTATCCTAATCTGGCAACCCAGGCGTGACGTTCTGGTGAGCCCGTTGGTCAGGTCTAACATATCTTGCTCTTCCTCGCTCGGCTCCGGGAGTTGTCCGTGCCAATCTGGCTCTATGATCACGTGGCATGTGGAGCAGGCCATCGCCCCCTCACAGGCGCCCTCAATGTCTATATCATTGGCATGCGCAATCTCTAGAATTGATTGCCCCTCTTTGACATCAAGTTCGGTTGTCTTCCCTGATGGACTGATGAAACAAACCTTCACCACTTGGAATGAGTCTTCATGAAGTTATTGATATTCACTGCGATATTTCTCCTGGAAACATTCATAGGGTCGCCCATATCTCCACAAATTTTTCAAGGTCGGACCAGGCCGTTTCGGCACCAATGCTAATTCTAATAGACGATTTAGCCATGTCCTCGGACACGCCCATGGCCAACAAGACGTGACTCGCAGAAACTTTGCCCGATGAACATGCTGAGCCCGCGCTGACCGAGAATCCTGCAAGGTCTAATTTAATGAGCTGTCGCTCACTCGAGACGCCGGGGATAGCGATATTCGTCGTATTGAGTATCCGGGGTACATTTTGACCGAAGACGAACGCGTCCGGTCTGGCTTCTAGCAACGCGTCTTCAAGCTGATCGCGAATTTGCTCAATTTGCTCCCCGTCGGACCTTCCACCAGTTACCCGCGCGGCCGCCCCAAAACCAGCTATACCCGGGGCATTCTCTGTGCCAGATCTGCGCTTTTTCTCCTGACCTCCCCCAATCAACATAGGTTCAAGAGCGACGTCCGTGTTTATCGCAAAGCAGCCCACCCCCTGTGGGCCGCCGATCTTGTGTGAGGAGAACGTTAGAAAATCAGCACCAAGAGAATCAGTTCCTAGACTCAATTTGCCCGGACCCTGAACAGAATCGCACAGCACTAGCCCGCCCCGTTCGTGGACCAAAGCAGACACTTCACCCACAGGCTGTATGACACCCGTCTCATTATTTGCGAGCATGATGCAAAATAGAAACGGTTCATGCTGTTTTTTGAGAGCATCATCCAACTTGTTTAGATCAATCTGGCCGTCACCATTAACGGAACTACGGCGCTGCGGGTCAACGTGTTCCAAGACAGACGGGTGCTCTATCGTAGAACAATATACTTTAGATACGGCTCCGCTGCCCAAGAGCCCACGAATAACCGTCGCGTTTGCCTCCGTACCGCCCGAAGAAAAAGTTATAGCAGACGAAGGAACACCGACGAGTTCGCCCACGGAATCTCGGGCATCTTCTATTGCAGCCCTCACAGACCGTCCGTCAGCGTGAACCGACGACGCGTTACCGCGCTCACGAAGCGCAGTCGCCACAGCGTCAACCACCTCAGCATAGACCGGGGCTGTCGCATTATAATCTAGGTAAATTCTGTGGTCTTGGACCGTCATTGCGGTCCGGTTATATCAAATTATTCCGCTGCGTGTGCTGCAGATTCTGACTCAAAATCGAATTTCCGAAATGACCCGTCGAGGACATCCTGCAAGGAAGTCGTCCTAAACAGGTCTAAAACCTGTCGGTGCATGGCCTGCCAGAAGTCACGTGTATTCCCAGCCTTGTTTACGTCTTCTGCGCTTGTTCCCTGTGTACGGTCCGAAGGGACGTCGTCAACGGCGGCAATAATGTCTCCCGTAGAGATTCTTTCGGCCGGCATAGCCAGCAAGTAGCCTCCGCCTGGACCTCTCACGCTTATCACCAGCCCTCTGCGGCGCAACACCGCAAATATCTGCTCAAGGTACGAGAGGGAGATCGATTGTTTCTTTGCTAAAATAGCCAAAGACATCGGCGTGGCAGGAACGCGGCGCGCCAATTCAACCATTCCATTCAAAGCCAGCTCAGCCTTAGTGCTTGGTTTCACGTTACAAAATCCGATTCTGTGTATGATTTACTTCCTTTTACGGGTCGGCTCGATTGTCGGATCAGTCGATATTATATTTTAATTCCAATTGGTTAGAGCTTCTGTCATAAAATACCGGTATAGCTCGCCCCCAATATCTCCTTGGCAATGGCGCCATGATTCCCTAGATAGTGGCGATATTCCTATTTAAACCGGCCTCCCGGTCGGCAGCTCAACGGACACAAAATGCCAGAAATCATTATCAACGGTCCCGAAGGCCGCCTTGAAGGCCGATACCATCACGCAGAAGATCCTAAATCACCGCTCGCCATTATCCTGCATCCACACCCGCAGCATGGCGGAACGATGAACAATAAGATTGTTTACAATCTCTATTACATTTTCGTGCGACGCGGATATTCGGTACTTCGGTTTAATTTCCGAGGTGTCGGTCGCTCCCAGGGGGAATTCGACAACGGTATGGGAGAGCTCTCAGATGCCGCTGGCGCTCTTGATTGGATGCAATCGATTAAACCAAATGCCAGCGCGTGCTGGGTCGCAGGGTTTTCATTCGGGGCGTGGATCGGGATGCAACTCCTGATGCGGCGCCCAGAAGTCGAGGGTTTCATCTCGATAGCGCCGCCCGCCAATATGTACGATTTCTCATTTTTGGCGCCGTGTCCTTCGTCGGGTCTCATTGTGCAGGGCACCAACGACGATGTGGTCCCAGAACCATCAGTAGAGAAGCTTTGCAACAAGCTGGCTCTCCAAAAGAATATTACCGTTGATTACAAGCTGATCAAAGGCGCCAACCATTTCTTCAAAGACCATATGGACCAGATGTCCAAGTCGGTCGACGACTATTTGGATGCACGCGACGTTCTGAAAGCCCAGGCGCACGCGTCATAATAACTGTGACCTCGCTACCCTTCCGGGTAGCTCAGCGTGCCACCGCTCAACGGGCGACTAACACCCGTCGTTTTGCTATAGGTTAGCGGAAGCCCCCTAACGCTTCTCACCGCCATGTATGCAAATGCCTGCGCCTCGACCATGTCGCCGTTCCACCCCACATCCTCAATAGGATAAACCGACCAGGGACTGGCGGCACTCAGCTGCTGCATAAGTGTCTTGTTGTGACGACCGCCACCGGTAACATATAGCGCGCGAGGAGGCTTCGGGCATTGGTCTAAACCGGCCACAATCGTTTTAACCGTAAAGGCTAGGAGCGTTGCCACACCATCACTCGGATTCACTCCAGACAGTGCCTCCAGCGAAAAATCCGATCTGTCTAGACTCTTCGGATAATCGAGAGCGAAATAGCGATGGTCTAAGAGTTTGCCCAGCACCGTAGAATCAATGTTCCCTTGCGCCGCCAAACTCCCGCCCTCGTCAAAGCGTATGCCAAATTTCTCCTCCACCCACGCGTCCATCAGGCCGTTGCCCGGCCCTGTATCAAATGCGATCAGGTCGTCCTGATTAGGCCCTATCCATGTAATGTTGGAAATACCTCCAACGTTGACGATCGCTACAGGCTTGGATGTCGAATACAGCATTGATGCATGAAACACCGGCGCAAGCGGTGCGCCTTGACCACCTGATTCCACGTCGAATATTCGAAAATCCGCTACAACCGGAATCCCCGCATCGGTGGCGAGTTGAACCGGATCACCGATTTGTTGCGTTACTCTAGTTTCAGGCCGGTGGAGTGTCGTGTGGCCATGAAAACCTATGATTTGAGGCGAACTCCATTTGCCTTTCGCGCCATCGCTCGCGCGCAAGGTTCTTACGCAATCAAGGTGAAGCGACGTAAGGTCAGAGATAAGTGTGGCGTCGGTGGTCAATGCGTTGGCACGAGCGGCTTCTTCCACCGCCCGTTTTAGTCGCTCCCTAAAACTATCGGGGTACGGAACCGTGAGGAATGGTCCGACATCAGACACTGCCTCTCCGTCAGTTTCAATTAAAGCCGCATCAATTCCATCGAGGGATGTCCCGCTCATGAGTCCCAGAGAAATAACGGGTTCCTTAGAATCCGATAGGTTCATCGTTGCCCTCTCAACTACCCCATGATATCCACGCGTTTTACCGTAATGGCTACCCGTAACAGCCTAGTCAATTGATTTTCCATGTGGAAACGCGTCCATGACTTCCGTTTCGAAGCATCGCTCAGAACTGATAGACGTCCTTATACGCCGAGGATTTCTTCATCAGTGCACGGATATCGACAAACTCGATGAATTCGCAGCGGCAAATATTGTGACCGCATACAATGGTTTTGACGCAACTGCAGATAGCCTACACGTTGGTCACCTCCTCCCGATCATGATGCTGCGTTGGATACAAAAGACCGGTCACCGTCCAATCGCTCTTATTGGTGGGGGAACCACAAAGGTTGGCGATCCGTCTGGAAAAGAGGAGACACGCCAATTACTTGATGATGACGCAATTAACACAAATATCGCAAGCATTCGAAAGACATTCGAAAAGCTGATTACGTTTGGAAATGGGAAAACAGACGCACTTCTGGTGAATAATGCAGATTGGCTTGATTCCCTTCAATACATCCCATTCCTGAGGGATGTGGGACAACATTTCACGATCAATCGTATGCTCACGATGGACAGCGTTCGACTGAGGCTAGACAGGGAACAGCCCCTTACGTTTCTTGAGTTCAACTATATGATCTTGCAATCATACGACTTCCTTGAGTTGCACAAGAGATACGGCTGTAACCTGCAGACGGGCGGCTCGGACCAATGGGGTAACATTGTCAACGGAATAGAGTTGGGTAGACGGGTCGCTAAAGCAGAGTTGTTTGGATTGACGTGCCCACTGATCACGACTTCGTCAGGAGCTAAGATGGGCAAAACCGCGTCGGGAGCGGTTTGGCTAAACGAAGAACGCTTGTCTGCGTATGACTATTATCAATATTGGCGCAACACAGAAGACCCGGATGTTGGGCGTTTTCTTAGGCTGTTTACTGAGCTTCCGATGAACGAAGTAGAGCGACTTGAGACCTTGCGCGGCGGTGAAGTTAACGAGGCCAAGAAGATACTGGCCTTCGAGACCACCAAATTACTTCATGGCGAGCCAGCAGCAATCGCTGCACAGAAAACGGCAGAACTGACCTTCGAGTCCGGTGGAACCGGTGACAATTTACCGCACATAAACGTGTCGGAAGCGAATTTGTCTAGGGGGGTATCTCTGGTAGATGCCTTAAAATCGACCAAGCTTTGCAAGAGCGGTGGAGAAGCTCGACGACTCATTGCCGGTGGGGGCGCGAAGGTAAATGGCCAAAAAATAGAAGATGAAGCCTACATGCTGCAGATAAATGATTTTGTGAATGGCGAGCTAAAACTGTCCTCGGGCAAAAAACGCCACGCTGTAGTCTCGCTCACATAGGGTATTGCAGTCAGCGCCCAACTGATTAGTTCAAAGTTGGATCGTCAGTCTCCGGTGTCGCCTGTACAGCGGGCGGAGGATCAAAGACGCGAAAAATTTGTCGCAAAAATCCTGGTGTCAAAGTCGCAAGCGGGTTAACAGTGACTTCCGCCCCGTCCGGATTACCGCGCATAGCGTAAGTAGCTGCGAAGACACCCCCACTCTCTTCGCCGCCCGTCAACAGCGGTCCGAGAATAGGTATACCACCAAGCGCACTGTTCACCGCATAGGCCGGTATAATCGTCCCATCTCCGTCGAGCGTACGTTTGTTCGTGTCATACGTTCCCATGGCCGTTAAGCCTAGCGACGGGCCATACATTGCACCGTCTTTAATCGTAAAAGCGCCATTTGTGTAGGTAAATGGAACATTCAATTCCGAAAACGATATTCCGGTTCCTCCCAACTCATCGACAATCCCGGTTAGAGCTGCAACTGATAATAGCCGGGCAAGTAAAGGCGCATCGACTATCTTAAAAGTGTCCATATTCAGGTTTCCGGAGATCGCTCCGGTTTCACTTACGGTTCCGGAAACGGTTAACTTCCCGTCCCTAAAATCGTCGCCCAACCCCAGGGACCTAAAAACTGCTCCACCATTCTCACTTGCCGCCTCAAATGTTCTTATTTGATCCCGCGGCTGCATTGTAAGTGTGAATCTATCTGCCTCTGCCACATCGGCATTCACAATTATTTCCGAAATGCCTGTCCGTCCCTGCACTACTTTGGCGTCTAAATTGGTCATATTACCTAGATTGGAGAGGAGAACCTGGTCCAACTGTCCTCTAAATCTAAAGGCCATTCTTGAAGCGTCTCGACCCGTTTCACCGAAGCTCCTAGCGCTGTTATTATCCCTAAGAGAGGACCAAAATGTGCGCCCATCAAGCGATTGACCTTGTAACTCGATATCAAAAACATCGTCTTCTGAACGCTTAGCCGTCATTTCGAACTGACTACGTCCAATTTGACCTCGCTGAAGATCAATCGAATGCAATTCTGCTTCATCCAGAAACTTAACGTTACCGCTCAGATTCAGGGCCGCCTCTTCCGAAACCGCATCAAATCGGCGCACCTCGGCAACCGAACCATCTACCACTAAAATCTCAGCCGATAGTATTCCGTTCACATCAGTTGGCTTATGCCAATTCAGGGACGGAACGCGGAGTTCTGCAGTTTGTAGGTCTGCCTCCACCACTAGAGTACTTTCTGCAGCGTCATCGACCGTGTAGATCGCTTCCAATCTAATGGGGCCGTCCACATATGGCGGAGCAAATATCGCTTGCCGTAATCCAATGAGAGGACGTTGATCATTTTCAACGACGGCATCTAGGGCGTACTGACGCCGAAAATCACCACCTGTGAAATTTTCGCGCCAAGCGAGCCCCGTCCGGATACCGCCAAGGGAGGCTGTCCCACTGACATCCATCCCCAAATTATCGATACCTAAACTAAATTGACCCGATTCTAGATCAAGACCGAACGCTGCGTCACTAATCGAAGTCTGTTGTAGTGATGCCGTTGCATCGATTCCAACTTCGCTAAGCGACACGCCCTGAATCAGTGGAAAATCAACACTCAGCAGAACCTCGGCCAACCCGCTAGTAGCCGACGGCGCGATTCCTAGCTTTGACGCATAACCGAGCGGCGGACTATCTATTAGGGAGATGGCATCGGCAAGTTGCCCATCTATCCGAACATCGATGTCCGCAGTATCCGACTTGTTGGCGAGACCGTGAAGTCGCACCCGCGCCTCACGGACATGAAGGAGGTCATCTGACAGCGTATTCAGTCGAACCACGCCACTCTCGACATCTATGACCACCTCGGAAAGAGATAGGCTCAATATCCCTAGAGTCTCCTCCACGGGGGGCATTTGTCTAAGGTACGTTACACTAATCCCAGCTAGATTTGCCGAACCTGCAAGGTCGGCGGTTTTGAGTTCAGCCACATTGGAACCAGAGAGTGTCACATCAAATCTAGCCTCAGTGATCTCTCCACCGTTGAGATTGCTCGTGATCCAGCGCCTGGTGTTGGGTTTAACATCCTCAGGCCAATACGCCTTTAAGTCTGCCAAACTCACCCTGTCTATTAGAATATCCAAATCGACACTCGGTTCATTCAGTAAATTTCTGCCTTCCAATGTCAATGCGACAACAGGACCTTCATCAGGCATCGCGAGTTTAAAATCAGTGATAGAGACTTGATCGAACTGATTGCGAGCATTGGCCGTCATCTCAAACCGCTCAACAGGGTAAGTTCGATCGATAGGGGTTTGCATAGAAAGGATGCCATTCCCGCTCACAATGGTCAGTTGAGCTAAATCAACAACTACTGGTGCGCTCCGAAGCGTAAGTCCAAGAGATAGCGTGCCATCAACGTCAAGCTCGACACCCGATAGAATACCCAACTGTGGGGTAAGCACTGAAAACGACGATGGTCGCACCCCTTCAAAATCTACAGATAGAGAAAGGGCTGAAGCCCCGACCACATACGTTCCGTTGACGTCGACTTTCGAGGTTCGACCACCATTTAGATAGGGCAGATTCGCTGCTATTCGTAGGTCCTCGCGCTGTCGCTCTAAGGAAATGTCACCGGACGGTACCAGCCACTCACTACCAGAGGCGGCATCGGAGAATACGACTGTCGAATTTTGTATAATCACCCTGTCGAGGTAGCCGGCACGATTGCTCGAACCGGCAGGGTCAGTCAACGCACTCACAACGATATTCAGCAGTTGATTGGCCGACTCGTCAGTCGTTAGTCCTGTTTGGGTATCGTTGACCTCGTCGACGCTGGATTCAAGGAGGCCGGCTTCATAATTCAGTTCGAGTCCTAGAAGGATCGCACCGTCCAAATTACGCGTTAAACGCAAAACAGGATTCTCTAGTACTATTTCTTCTGGTGCAGGTGACCCGTCTAGAATCGATGCCATGCTGAGCCTGACCAGCATTTCTGGAAAAGAAGCAACTACGTTTCCGTCTAGGTCAAATGCCATTACATCTTGGACAGTTATGTCAGGCGTGGACTGCATCCCGCCCCAGGCAAGGCTCGCGCCCTGCACCTCGAAAACGATTCCTTCATTTTCATTGCTAATAGCGTCGGACACGTAAGGTGCGAGAAAATCTATAGTTATCGGTCCGTCAGACAAGCGCCAAGCCAGCATTGCTACACCAAACAGTAGGAGTGTGATGCAAGCTGCTATTGATCTAAAAAGTGTATGAACAGAACCGTGAACCAAAGCTCAATCCCACCACGCCGCACCGCCTGATGCATGTCCGGCTATTTCTTTGTTTTTATAGGTGTAAATGCAATTAAACTTGCCTAGTAACTTGCGCAAAAACTCAGCATCCCTGTTAGACTTCTATAATGAACGGCAAGATCGAGCATAGTGTCCCTAGTATGCCAGAAAATGGCTTGCCTCGCGCCTATGATCTGGAGCAACGCGATAGATATATAGATATCTGGATCGAACAAACGGTTCCAGAAGCTAATATTGGTAAAAATGCTCACCTTCTAAACACCAGCGGCGTAACAATAGATGAAATTACCCACAGTCTATTTGGAAATAGCCCTTTTCTATCCAAGGCAGCGATTAAGAACCCACAATGCCTATCAAGACTAGTTTCACAGGACCCTGGCGAGGCGTGGAGTACTTTCCTCAACACTTTAGAGCACGAAATTGAAGAGGCAGAATGCGATATTGAGGCACTCAGAGTTCTGCTTCGGCGGCGCAAAGAAGAAGCCGCCCTACACATCGCGGTATGCGACATATGTGGCTTGTGGGATCTCTTTGAGATAACCCGCCGCCTATCCGATTTCGCAGACAAATGTGTCTCGACCTCGATTGAGGCTCTTCTGCGCACCGAGGCAAGAAAAGGCAATATCAAACTACATGACGAAGCAAGCCCTCAGATTAATTGCGGTCTCTTCATTCTGGCTCTTGGTAAGCTAGGGGCCGGTGAACTTAACTACTCTTCTGATATTGACCTGATAGTTCTCTACGACATCGAGGCTCTAAACTACACCGGACGAAAGTCACCCCAAGAATTCATGGTCAAGTTCACGAAGGAACTAATACGTCTTCTCGATGAGCGAACTGCTGAAGGCTACGTTTTTAGAACAGACCTCCGCTTGAGGCCGGACCCTGGATCAACTGCGATCGCAGTTTCGACAGAAACTGCGGAACTCTACTATGAGAGCTGGGGGCAAAACTGGGAGAGGTCAGCCCTCATCAAAGCGCGGGTGATCGCAGGCGATGAGGAAAACGGAAGGGCATTCCTTAAGCGTCTCGAACCATTTATCTGGCGTAAGTCACTAGATTTTTATGCAATTCAGGACATTCATTCAATCAAGAGACAGATTTATGCGTCAAAAGGCGGACGAGAAATAGATGTGCTCGGGCATGACATCAAAATCGGACGCGGCGGCATTCGAGAGATTGAATTTTTTGTTCAGATACAGCAACTCATTTGGGGCGGCAGAAACCCGAACCTTCGTCAGCCCAAAACCCTAGAAGGACTAATCGGTCTGCAAGAAAACGGATTGATCGACGCCCTGGCTGCCGAGGAGCTTAAGGAATCATATGTATTCCTGCGCAACCTCGAACATCGCATACAAATGATCAACGATGAACAAAGTCAGAAAATTCCCGGTGACCATACTCGCGCTGAGGCGCTCTCTGTATTTTTCGGTTACAAAAGTTTCGCTCAATTTAATGATGCCGTTACCCATCACCTCAAACAAGTAGAACGCCACTACGCAAATCTATTTGAGGACGCGCCTGACCTCACGATAGATGGCAACCTCGTTTTCACTGGCGCTGACCATGATCCAGGCACACTGACAACACTCAGCAATCTCGGGTTTGAAAACCCGGAGGCCATTTCTCAAATTATTCGGTCGTGGCACACAGGAAAATACCGCGCTACGAAAAGTACGCGATCCAGACAAATACTAACTGAAATCGTGCCGAGCCTAATTTCTGCATTTGGTAAAACAACTCAACCGGATCGCGCTCTATTAAAATTCGATACTTTTCTTGAGCAATTACCAGCTGGAGTTCAATTATTCTCTGTTTTCTATGCACATCCGGAGATTCTTGAACTTCTAGCAGACATAATGGGTGATGCACCTCGGCTTGCGGACTATTTGAATGCGTCTAGCGATAGGCTGGATTACGTTTTAGATCCCGAATTTTTCGAAGACCTAGCGTCGGCACACACCCTATCTGATGAACTCAATGGCGCACTGGATCGAGCCAACAGCTTTGAAGCCAAGCTTGATGAGTGTCGAAGGTGGACGAACGACCTCCGTTTTCGCATAGGTGTCCAAGCGCTTAGGTATCTGGTCACCCCATCTACCGGCGCCGAGGGGTTGAGCGTCGTAGCAGAAACGACAATCCAATCTCTCGTGCCGCACGTCTGCAAGGAATTTGCCATACAGTTCGGAGAAGTAGAAGGAGCTGACCTAGCGATATTGGCCTACGGCAAATTGGGCAGCTCTGAGCTAATGCCAACGTCTGACCTAGACCTCGTTTTTATCTATGATAGTCCGATTACTGCCGAGTCTTCGGGAGGTAGGAGAACCCTCCCCGCCAGTGTCTACTACATGAGGCTTGCTCAGCGAATTATTTCAGCCCTGTCTGTCTTAACGGCTGAGGGCCGCCTGTATGAAGTAGACCTTCGTCTGCGCCCATCCGGTGAACAAGGCCCCGTTGCAAGCAACCTGGAGGCCTTTTGCAAATACCAATTGGAAGACGCTTGGGTGTGGGAGCACCTCGCTCTAACCAAGGCCCGCACCGTGTTCTCTACGGGGCAATTGGATAAGAGTATTTCAAACGCAATTCACGAAACACTGAAGCAAAAGAAAATCGCTTCTGACGCAGCGAAAGCTATTTCGGAGATGAGAGCGCGCATTCACCAGCAGCATGGTGGAGAAACTTCATCGGACATAAAGCACATGACCGGTGGACTGATGGATACTGAATTCGTAATTCAGTTCTACGTTTTGCTAAACTACGAAATACTCAAGCGCACCGAGCCCTGTAATTCTTTGAGGACGCTAAAACTCCTCAAGTCTCACGGGGTTTTGCAGGCTTCGGATGCCGATACACTAGAGCACGCGATAACCTTATGGACCAATCTTCTTTGGCTTCTCAGGCTTACTTTGGACTCATCGACATTAGCGGCAGAAATCCCCATGGGCCTTGAGAAGCGCTTTTTAAACGCCACAAACCTTC
>WLXB01000173.1 GCA_012103295.1 Alphaproteobacteria bacterium
AATCTGAATCACTTGGTTGATTAGTAACGCAATCTGCAATAATTATATTTTGACTATTTAAATCGCTATCATTAGCAGCGATTTTAATTAATCTTTCTTCGTTATCAAATACTAAAGTTCCCATATTATGCCTCGTAAATTATCATTGCACCGTCACCGCCTGATCCGCCAGTTCCAGCTGAAGGTGCCCCACCATCACCTAGGGTTTGGTCATCAATTAACATATTATTAGGTGAAGTTACGTTTGCACCTGGTGCAGTTCCTGCTGCTCCAGCAGAACCAAATCCAAATCGATTTCCGATTCCGCCTCCACCGCCGGCGATCAGCAATGTGGTGGTCGATGTGGCTGAAAACCGAACCGCAGAGGCACCGCCACCACCACCGCTCCCGGCACTACCTTGTCCG
Source organism: Alphaproteobacteria bacterium (assembly GCA_012103295.1). GTDB lineage: Bacteria > Pseudomonadota > Alphaproteobacteria > Rhodospirillales > Rhodospirillaceae > WLXB01. The sequence continues at coordinate 406 of WLXB01000173.1, forward strand.
GGGCCAGCCGCAGTAATCAGAAGGCTATTGCCGGATACCGTGTCAGCACCAACCGCGCTAAAGCGCCCTTCCGCGTGGCCGCCGCCACCGCCGGTGTTAGCTCCCGCGCCGCCACCGCCGCCCCAGGTTTTGATTAAGACTTCAGTGATATCGAGCGGAATGTCGACAGTTGCCGTGGTCGCGGCACCGGTACCAACACCGTCATACACACATTTGAACGGGTCGGTCGCGTCTTCATTGCCTGGGCAAACATCTTCAGCAAAACTTCTGAACGCAGACTTGAAGCCAACAAAGCGCCCGCTGGTCACCGTATAATTTTCCGCTGGCGTATGCGCGTCCGCGGCTGTTGAGCTTGCAAAGGCATCTTCCAGGCGAAGCTGCAAATCTAAACCAGTGGCGGCGTTGTCGACCCGTAGATTATAATTACTTCCAATAGCGGCGCTGCCTTGAGCTGCATCCCATAAACGCATTTCAGATAGCAGTATCCGACCACCGGTGTTGTTGACGAATGAAACGGTTTCCGTTGCAGTCGAGATATCCGTACCAGGAAGAATGTCACAGGCAACCGTATCGGCTGATCCAACCAAAGACCCGAAGGCATAGAGGCTACGGTCTGACCCAGTATCGCAATTGAACGCCTGATGCCGCCAAAATGTTGTGCCGTAGGTTTGGCTGCTAGCTACGATACTGCCCGTCGATGTGTCGAAATCAACGAACGAAAACTCTAGTTCTGCGTTGGCAACATCAGCGCGAATGCGCGATTCAGAAGACGAGAGGCTATCCTCGACGAAAAACATTGATACTGAGCTCGCCGTTGTGTCCCTCAAATAAAGCCAGCCTTCTCCCGTGAACGTCGTCTCACTGGCAAATGCCGCCAGCGGCGTTGTTGTATTCGCCAGCTGTCCGCCGTTATCTAGTTCCAGTGCAACGCTACCCTTATGGACGAGGAGGTTATCCAGGGTGCTTGTGGCACCGGACGTAGAGGAATGTACAAAGATAACTTGGTTTGGTGTCGCAAGATCAGACACGTCGGTCGTAGTTACTGTTGCCTGGTTCGTCGTGTTGCCGACCTCTGTTATGCGGGCCCAAACGTTGTTGCCATCGTCATAGCATTCCAGCTCATAGGTTTGCCCAATCGTTAGTGTGTATGTGTCGCCGCCACTGGTTGCCAAGTTGGCCACGTCAGCCCGGATTGCAATGGTCTGTGCGTTGGCTGGAATCCCATCGCCAAAGAACTGACAGGAGATGCCAAGGGTGTAATCACTGCTGCTTCCAGAGCGTGTAGTGCGATCAGCCCGCGTGACAATCGAGAACCCAGTGTTTGTCGGTGCTGCAGTAGGCGTCCACTCAATCCTGTTGTAAAGGGTTGTTACGCTTGGCGTAAACAGAGTTGAAGCTGTTGATAGTTCCACGTCTTCAGTCACAGATAGCGTACCGCCACTTAGCGCTGACGAGCCACCACCACCGCCGCCATTGTTGGTGACAACCAAATCAGAACTGACCGCAGCACCACCGAAGCCTTCTTCGACAAACTCCAATGGGGCCTTATTCGTATCTGCGAAATTTTCGCATTCGGTCGTAAAGCTCGCGGCAGATGCCAACAGCACTTCATCGTCGAAGAACGCAGTGCCACTACCCGCGGAATCGTTGGATGGGCCGGTATCAATGAAATTATTTAGAGCAGTACATCCCGCAATACCGTTGGGGCAATTCTCTAACTCACCTGTTCCTGTTGGTGGACTGCTAGCATTGCCAGACGCATTATATGCGCCCAATCCATTTGGGCCCTGGCTGACAAGCGCATAGAGAGCCGTAGAACCGGGCGCGGTGTCCCCAACGAACAGAGTCCCAGCATTTACGGCGCCAGTCGGAACTCCATCTAACACATGGCAGGCCCCAACCGGACCAGCGCTGACCGCATAAACGATCTGTTTACCGTAGGCATCTGTCGCGTCATCTTCACTGAGACCCAGAGTTGCCCATGGCACCGTGCCAACATTGTTGGCGGTGGTATTGCACGCGCCGATCGCCACGCCATCACCCGCCGCACCCGAGGCCGGGCACGGTAAAAGGTAGTTCGAATCCTGAATGGCATGGAGAACAATTGCTTGATTGATAATCTCAAGCTGGCCGCTATTTCCTTGGATACTGGTGATCTGATCGCGCGGGCCGGTGAAGTTATTTAGTACGGCCGTGGCGAAAGCAGCGGCGAGGGTTGCACCGGCTATCACTGCGGTCAGCACAACTATCCCAGACTCGTCGTCCCGGGCTTCTGCTAGATGCCGTATCAAAAATTGCCGCGCGCGTTTCAGCACAGGCATGCACCCCGTAACTTACCCCCTGCGAGCTTTTGGATATTCACCGTTTGCCCAGGTATTCCTGGATCACCGCAAACATCCGCTCGCTTGTATCGATACGCTACTACTGATCCGGCTTGAGCGCCACAAGTCTGAGACCTATTTCGCGACATTACACACGCCAATAATCTGCCTCTGGTTGATTGCAATCCAAAGGCGCGGTAAGCCCTATTCCCATGGGAGATCGGCACTCAATAGAGGATTTACTCGAGATTATGGCGCGGTTGCGCCATGCGGAGACAGGTTGTCCCTGGGATATAGAGCAGGACTTCAAGTCCATAGCCCCCTATACAATTGAAGAAGCCTACGAGGTGGCCGATGCCATTTCCCGCAATGATATGGCGTCTCTCAAGGATGAACTCGGTGATCTGCTTTTACAGGTGGTCTATCACGCCCGCCTGGCCGAAGAAGACAGCCAGTTTAACTTCGCGGATGTGGCGGATGCGATATCGGCCAAGATGGTGCGGCGACATCCCCATGTATTCGGCGACGCGGTTGTTGCGGACTCAGACGCCCAATCGGTCAATTGGGAAGCCATCAAAGCCAAAGAGCGCGCCGAGAAGCAACGTTCTGACGGTCCGCCAAGCGTTCTGGATGATGTTCCCGTCGCCCTGCCCGCGATGAAGCGGGCCGAGAAATTACAAAAACGTGCCGCCAGAGTCGGTTTTGATTGGCCTGAAGCCGCGCCGGTATTTGATAAAATCCGCGAAGAGATCGCTGAACTGGAGGCCGAATTGGCCGCTGGATCGGGCAAAGATCGGATCGAAGATGAGTTGGGCGATCTGTTGTTCGCTGTCGTTAATCTGGCCCGAAAGATCAAGGTTGAGCCGGGATCGGCCCTGCGACAGACAAACTTCAAGTTCGAGCAGCGTTTCCGCTTTATTGAGCGTATGCTGGCGGAAGAGGACCGAAAGCCAGAGGATGCCAGCTTGGATGAAATGGAAACCCTGTGGCGGCGAGCCAAGACCGAGGCGAAAACGGAACCGACATGAGCTACTTAAAACGAACTTCCCGAGTATTGATCGGCCTTCTGGTCGCCCTGCCCCTAGCTTCGTGTTGGGTGCCAGATAAATTTGGCTCAGAAATTCGCATCACCAAAAGCGGCGGTTACGGCATTTCATTTAATGGTGAGCTGACCTGGGCGCCCTTGTACGGCCAGATTGTCCGCGGTGAAATCACAACTGAAGCGGCAGCTGAACAATCAGCCGGATTCCTCGCAGCGTTAAAGACGGATGGCAACTTCCAATATGTCGCCAGCCTTGGCAAAGGGCGTTATCAGGTCCGC
>WLXB01000004.1 GCA_012103295.1 Alphaproteobacteria bacterium
CCCGGTATTGCGATGACAACCTTTGAGGCTGATTCATTGGACGGTTTGGACGTTGAGTTTATTTCGCCACCAGGGCCGCTTTATGATGGGTATGTTGCAGCCACGTTCATCGGTCCGGCCGGTGAGCGCACGGAACTGGTTGCAAAAGTTTAGTTAGGTTTCCCGTTATGACAGACCAAAGTCCCCAAACCATCCTTGTATTTGGTGCGACGGGTGGCACGGGCAAAGCCTTCGTTGAGCAAGCCCTATTGCAGGGGCATAGCGTGATTGCTTTTGTCCGTGATCCATCAAAGCTGCCGCGCGAAACAGCGGGCCTGAAGATTATTGAAGGCGATCTGTTTGATGCTGATGCGGTAAAGGTGGCGGTGACCTCTGATTGTGACGCGGTGTTCACGGCCTACGGATTTTCTAACAAGGGGCCAGACAACAAACACGAGCGAGTCACCCGTGCAGTAGTCGATGGCATGATGGCTGTCGGGGTGTCTCGCCTGGTTGCCGTCAGCTCCATGGGTGCTTCTGAGAGCCAGGGCATAGGCCCCTTTTGGGTGCGCTTTGTCGCGAAGGTGATTTTGAAACACATCATCCCCGACAAAACACTGCAAGAAACTGTCATAAAAAACGCTGGCCTAACGTGGACTGTTTTGCGACCGCCGATGCTTGTCAGTAAACCGGCAACCGGGCGGTACACTGTGTGGGCCGGGATGAAGCCGCCACAGAAAGTAGCCTGGAAAGTGGCCCGGGCGGATGTTGCGGCGGAAGGTCTGCGCTGTATCGAAACCGGTGACCACGGCGGTGAAGCCGTGCAGATTTCGTGGTGATGCGCATACCACCCGCACCCGTTTTTATGGGTTACACTGTGAACGGTTGCGATTCCGCAATGCCGTCTCTGGATCGCGGGGTCTAAACTGGTGATTAAAGTTACTAAGACCTATATGCGCACATAAGGGAGACCACCATGATTGCAGTTCCCGGCCTATTCGGCCCTGCAGAGAAAGTATGGATTCCAAAGGGGCGGCCATCGCCATTCCATGATGGTCCAACCAAAGATCAGCTGATGTCTATGGTAATGGCTTTGACCGTCGAGGTCTCTGTTTTGCGTGAGCGGCTGGATACGCACGAGCGTGTCTCTGAAGCCAAGGGCGGTTTTGGAACCGCTGACATCGAAGCGTATAATGCCGACAATGATGCAAACGCAGAGCGTTCAAGTTTACGCAGCCGCATTATGCACAAAGTTTTCCGTATCCTGCGCCAAGACACAGCGCGATTGGAAACGGAAGAAGAAAATTATGACGAGATCATGAAAGAGTTTGACGAAGTCTAACGCGATAAGACATCGCTCGCTTTTTGACAGAAGGAAGAGACAATGGACGCCCATCGCCCCCATCCGATGATGCCTGAATCAAATCACGACGAAATCGCTGAGCAACTCGCGATCGTCGATATGAAGATGTTTCTTGCCACCAAGCTCGATGCTGGCCAGCGCACGTTGCTGGAAAATAAAGTCCTTCCAGAGTTTGAGAAAAAGCACGGCCGGGAGCCGCGCAATCACCAAGAACTGCGGAAGGAAATGGAGCCCGAACCTGCTTATCAGGCGTATATAACGATGGTGTCTACGGCCCAGGACATGATGTGGGATGCGGTCGGCACCTGTGTTGATCGTCAACTTGATAATTTGATGGATTTGGCTGAAATCGAGAATCCCAAAGGGTCAGTTCGCATTAATCCAGACCTTGAAGTACCGCGTTACATTTCGGCGCAAGACATTCACCGCATGCCCGGTAATTACCACGGCACCTATGGTGAGCGTGACGTGCGCCAAGGCGCGGTATTTGATCGTGGTGCAGTGGTTTATCAAATGGGCCGCAACGGCGGCTATATGAATGACATTCGCGGCCACACCATTGTGTCGCACTATTTTTCACGCTGGCCCGAAGGTAAACCGCTCCGCGTGCTCGATATGGGCTGCACGGTTGGTCACTCAACCTTGGCAATCGCCAGTTATTTTCCCGAGGGTGAAACCCATGCCATTGATGTGGGAGCCGGCATGATGCGCTATGCCCATGCCCGGGCCGAGCGACTGGATATTCCTGTGCATTTCTCACAACAGAATGCGGAATGCACGGACTTTGAAGATGAGAGTTTTGACCTCATTACGTCGAGCGCAATGTTGCATGAGACCTCCGGCAAAGCGCTGCCGAATATTTTCAAAGAGTGTCATCGTCTCCTCAAGCCGGGCGGTGCGATGGTTCATCTTGAGGTACCAGGCCGTCTTGAAGAAATGGACACCTGGAGCAGAATCCGTGGCGACTATGAAATCCAGTACAACTATGAACCGTTCTGGAAGGGTGCACTGACGGCGGATTTCGACAAGCTGTGTAAAGATACCGGCTTTAACGACGTCGAGGTTGGCTATCAGGACGCGACAGTCAAAGCCGAACGCGGCAACACTCAATTCGGTGGCCCATCAAAAGGGGTTCATCGGTCCTGGCTGATGATCTCGGGCGTGAAGTAGAAAGGCGAGTTAACGCTGGTCTCGTAGAGTAGCCCAGACACCAATAAGCAAGATGAAGGGGCCGCTCTTAAGGAGCGGCCCTATTGATTCCAATCCCGTCTGCGATTCGATGACGGATAGCGCCCCCACATAGCCGATAACTGTTAGAACTTGCAGAACTGCAAGCATCACGGTGCGCCAGGTTGTTGTGACAAGCAGGCCAATAGCCAAAGCCCATCCAGAAGTAATCCATGTTCCAATTTTTGGATCAACCGACTCCAACCCGATAATGGATAGAAGACTGCGCATTTGAACGTCATTGAATACTGGCTCTAGTAAACCCAAGATGACCCAGGTCAAAAACAATGCACCTGTTAGAACCGGCGCGAGCAATGCCAGCCGTGCTGTCCGTCGATCTCCAGTATTAGAGGCGCGCGCGACAAGCACGTCGTTCATAGACCGCGCCGCCGGCGCATATAACCCCGTAAAGGGATGCGTTGTTGCGGTGTCTTCTGCGTGAATCTGGTCTATGCCCAATATGCTGAGCAGCCAGCCTGGCAATGACAGTGTCGTTTGTCCGGGGATATCGAGCCAGCGCCGCAGCTTAAGCAGAATCTCTTTCAGAGTTAAGGTCTCAGGGCCGACGGGTTCAATAACTTTGCGACTGAACGAAGAGGCTTCGCATAACTCACAAATAATGCCGACCACATCTCCTATGTAAATTGGTTGAAAGCGTTGTCGTCCATCGCCAGATAAAAGTATCGAGCCGGGAAACGCTGCCTCGCTGTGCAGCGAGGAGGTGCCGCCGAAAAATCCGCGTGCGTATACCAAGCTTGGTCGCACGATCACCCAATCTAAATCTGTTTTCATCAACGCATCATCGTCGCGTTGCATATTAGAGACTTGGATGAGGCGCGTGACGCCGGTTTTTCTGCACGATTTAAATAGAGCCGGTGGTGTCGTCAGGGAGTCGTCGCAATTTATAACCGCGTCGGCACCGTCCAACAAAGGTGTCCAGTCTTCGACGGACTTCATTTTCGTTAGATCGGCTTCGACGGATTCAAATCGGGTGCTGTCGGACAACGATGGCGGCACCGGTCCACGATGAACGCCAATAACAGTGTGACGACGCTCAAGCAGGGCCGCTACGACGTGACGACCGATGAAGCCGGTCGCGCCGGTAACTATAAACTTAGCCATATGATTTCTATCTGAACTTAACTGAGAAGTGTTTGAGCAATGCCGTTGAGGACAAGCCGGCCCCGGCGTGTCGTTTGTAGACCGTTTTCCGACACTGTGAGAAGACCTTCTGAGGATAGGGCGGTGATATTTTCTCGGGAGAGCACATCGTACCGTGATAATCCAGTTGCGCGTTCTAGATGAATGAGATCGAGACCGCTGTCGAGACGCAGCGCCAGCATGACCATTTCCTCGGCCCGTTGTCGCGCCGTCAGCAGGGTTTCGCTTTGGCTGCCATGGCCTTCCGCTGCAACACGTTTCAGCCACTGCGCTGGTGGCTTCAAACGTTGGGTTGAGCGCACAACGCCATCACTCTTGATCCGGCCATGGGCACCCGGGCCGATTCCAGCGTAGGCGCCGCCCTGCCAGACATGCACGTTGTGGCGGCAGGCGTCCCCCGTCCGGGCGTGGTTGGACACTTCGTAGGCCGGGAGTCCGGCAGCCGATAAAATATCCTGGGTTAGATCAAACAGATTCGAACCACCGTCTTCGTCGGGTAAAGTGAACGTGCCGCGATCGAACTCAGTTTTAAACGGAGTGTGGTCTTCGATGGTCAGTTGGTAACAGGATAAATGACCACCACCGGCAGTGCTCAGCAATTCGAGGGCTTCCGACAATTCGGACTCCCACTCAGCAGCCGTATGTCCGGGTCGCGCATAAATCAGATCAAAGGATAGGCGATTAAAAGCCTCACCTGCTCTTTGAACCGCGACACGCGCTTCCGCTGCCGAGTGACGGCGGCCAAGAAATTTCAACTGTTCATCATCAAGGCTTTGCACGCCCAGCGACAAACGATTGATGCCAGCATCATGAAACGCGGCGAAGCGTTCTGAATCGACGGTACCCGGATTCGCCTCGAGCGTAATTTCTAAATCATCAACCGGTAGCCAATGCGACTTAGCCGCTTCGATCACAGCTTTTGTCGTTGACGCATCCATCAACGAGGGTGTGCCGCCGCCGAAGAAAATTGATTGAAGTGTGGCACCGGGGTTTCTTCGCGCTTCGAACTCGAGCTCTCTCAAAAGTGCGTCGCGCCATTCGCCATGATCAACAGCTTCGACAACGTGACTGTTGAAATCGCAGTAGGGGCACTTGGAAACACAAAACGGCCAATGCACATAAAGGGCGAGGGCGGACTCTGGTGTTGCCATGGCAGAAGTCATGCGAAGCAGGCGGCGACCAATTTAATGAAAGCATCAGCGCGATGGCTCATGCCGTGTTTTTTATCCGGGTCCATCTCTGCAAACGTTATGTCATAGCCATCAGGAATGAAAATCGGATCGTAGCCAAATCCCTTGTCGCCACGTTGTGGAAATGTCAGCGCACCCGTCACCGTGCCTTCAAAGGTTTCACAATGTCCGTCAGGCCACGCCAGTGTTAAGGCACAGACGAATTTGGCCGATCGGTCTTCTGTGTTTCCCAATTCTGATTCAATTCTGCCCATTGCCAGATCAAAGTCTTTGTCCGGTCCAGCCCATCGTGCCGAGTAAATTCCTGGCGCGCCATCCAATGCGGTGACAGCCAACCCTGAGTCGTCGGCAAGAGCAACAGCGTTCGCGGCTCGCGCCGATGCCAGCGCTTTAAGTTTAGCGTTGGCGACAAAGGTCAGGCCCGTTTCTTCTGGCTCCGGGAGATCAAGATCACCGGCCGAAACCACGTCGGCTTTGAAGGGCGCCAGGAGCTCGTTGATCTCACGCACTTTGCCCGGGTTGTGGCTAGCGACAATCAACCGGCCGCCTTCGAAGTGTCGATGGCTCATCGTTGGGGTCCTAAACTAGGCCGATGCGCTAACCGCATCGAGCGCGGCCTGTTGCATGCGCACCAGGTCAGCGCAGCCGGCTTGCGCGAGATCCAATAGACCTTGAAACTCTTCGATGGTGAACGGGTCTTCTTCGGCCGTCCCTTGAATTTCGACAATTTTGCCTGAGCCCGTGAGGACAAAATTCGCATCGGCTTGCGCGTTTGAATCTTCGGCATAGTCCAGGTCCAAAACTGGTGTGCCTTTGTAAATCCCACAGGAAATAGCGGCCACCGGCTCAGAAAAGGGCAGCTCAGTCATCACGCCGAGGTCGATCATGCGGGCAAAGGCTTGATGAAGGGCAAGATAGGCACCGGTAATCGAGGCGGTGCGCGTGCCGCCGTCGGCCTGAAGCACATCACAATCGACCCGCACCTGAACCTCACCAAAGCCGTCCATCCGCACAACAGAGCGAAGCGCCCTACCGATCAGCCGTTGAATCTCTTGGGTACGGCCGGATTGTCGACCCTTAGCAGCTTCCCGGGCCATGCGAGTGTTGGTGGCGCGCGGTAACATGCCGTACTCAGCAGTAATCCAACCTTTGCCGGAGCCTCTCATCCAGCCGGGTACATTTTCTTCGACACTTGCAGCACATAGAACGTGGGTGTCGCCGAACTTCACCAGGCAGGAGCCCTCGGCATGTTTAGCAAAGCCGAGTTCAAAGGTTACGGGTCGAAGGTCAGTGGGTGTGCGGCCAGAGGGGCGCATAGACGGTCTCCTATTATGCGCCGGGGATCCGGCACCATATGTCGGGTCTCCATACCCGGTCATGGGCCCTTGGAACAAGCTCTGTGAATTTAAACTGACAGATTCACGGGCAAAACAGCCGATGGCGCCTGCCCTTTCATTGACGGCTGACCACCCCTTCCTTACATAGCCGGACATGGTTATAGAACCACACCAGCCCCGCGGCACCGGCACAGACCCTGTATTCGAGCTCAATGCCCGGTCGCGGGAAGTTTTTCGCCAGATTGTTGACGCCTACGTGGAAACCGGTGAACCGATTGGATCCCGGACCATTGCACGCAAACTGGATGGCAGTTTGTCGCCGGCGACCATCCGCAATGTAATGTCAGACCTTGAACTCGCAGGCTTGCTGTTTGCGCCCCACACGTCAGCCGGTCGACTCCCCACGGAAGCCGGTCTGAGGCTATTCGTCTCGGGCCTGCTTCAGGTTGGTGGGCTTGATTCGGGCGAACGCCAGGAAATTGAAGCTCAATGTGCGGCCTCTGGCAAAAGTGTGCAGGAGGTTCTGGAAGGGGCCTCGACGACATTATCTGGACTGACCAGCCAAGCGGGTCTGGTGATGGCGCCCAAATCGGAAGACGCTCTCAAACATATTGAATTTGTTAGCTTGGCCCCGGGCCGTGCGTTGGTGGTGATGGTTTCTGAATCCGGCCTGGTCGAGAACCGTGTGATTGAGGTACCAGAAGGTCTGCCGCCGTCCGCACTCATCGAGGCTGGCAATTTTCTTTCAGCCAGATTGAGGGGGCAGACTCTCAGCGAAGCCAAAGGAAGTATTCTCACTGACCTTGAGCAACGCAAGGCCCAGCTTGACGAAATCACCGCCCGGCTTGTTGCAGCTGGTCTTGCCACGTGGTCGGGAGACCAATCAGCCGGCGGCTCGTTGATCATTCGTGGACAGGCCAACTTGCTCAACGATGTCACGGCACTAGAAGATCTCGAGCGCGTGCGTCATCTGTTTGAAGTGTTGGAGACCCGTGAACAATTGGTCCGGTTGGTCGATCTTGTTGGCGATGCTGAAGGGGTACAGATTTTTATTGGCGCTCAAAATGAATTGTTCAACTTGGCTGGCTGTTCAATGGTCGTTGCACCGTTTAAGAACGGCAGAGAACAGATCGTTGGCGCTGTCGGTGTGATTGGACCGACGCGTATCAACTATGCGCGCATCATTCCTATGGTGGACTACACGGCAAAGGTCGTCGGTCGTCTCCTTGGACAAGCTTAAACACTAAGACACAGGACACTCTTGTATGTCAGATACCGATTCAGAACCCGAAGACACCGCGCCCGAAGGCGAAACACCTGAAACGGACGCTGCCTTCGAAGATGCGAAAGCAGACGCGGAGCGGGCCATTGAGGCCGAGGCCGAGGCCGAAGTCGAAGCAGAAAATGCAGAAGATGCCCCACCAACGCCTGAAGAGCGGATCGCTCAGTTAGAAGCGGCTTTGGCGGACGCTCATCGAAATCGCCTACTGGCTCTGGCTGAAGCGGAGAACGCTGGTAAGCGGGCAGACAAGCGCATTTCGGATAACGCGAAATACGCGACGTCGAATATCTGCAAAGCAATTCTGCAGGTTGCCGATAATCTGGAACGCGCGTTGCTCGCAGCGCCTGAAGATAAAAGAGCGAACAACGACCTTGTTAAGAATTTGGCCGTCGGTGTCGAAATGACAGGCAAAGAGCTTGAAACGGTACTTGAAGGCCAAGGTGTTAAAAAATTCGTGTCACTCGATCAGCCTTTCGATGCCAACCTTCACCAAGCCATGCAAGAAGTTGAGCGCACGGACGTACCCACGGGCACCATCGTCCAGGTTGTTCAAGAAGGGTACATGATGGCTGACCGATTGTTGCGCCCCGCCATGGTGGTTATTGCCAAAGGCGGCCCAAAACGGGAAGCGTCGGTCACTGAACCCGCCGACGAAAAAGCCGGCGTAGATACCTCGGCTTAATTCTGATCGCCTGATCACGTTATAGAGGGTGACGGCTCGGTTTGCTTGAACTGATGTCGGCGCCGTGCGACGACTCTTATCCTGGTTAGGATAAAGGAGCGTCAGCATGTCTGACCGTTTGGCACGTTTGTTTTTTGGAATTCTGGCTGTCTTGGGCCTATCGCTGACTGTGAATGCGGCGCCACTCGATCAGACCGTCGGGCAAAAACTGCGCATCAACTTAGACCGTCTTGCCGCGCCAAACCCTGATACCGAACGCCGGCCACGGGAGATGAATTTCTCACGCCCGAAACCTCGGACAGTTGACGACAGCCCGAGCGTTCCAGACGGTTTCTCTATTGGGTTATTTGCTGAAGGTCTTGTTCACGCTCGCAACATGGTGCTCGCGCCTAACGGCGACGTCTTTATCGCCGAACCTACTGCAGGCCGAATAACGGTCATGCGTGATTCTGATCAGGATGGCGTCGCGGACGATGTTTTTACCTTTGTCGACAACCTAAATATGCCTCACGGTATCGCGTTCACAGAGGATGCGGTTCTGAGCGGCGATAAAGTCGGTGTTCATAAATACCCTAACAACTCAGACGGCAGCTATTCGTCGTCGTCTAGTCAATTGCTCACCCCACTTGGGGCGTTGGGTCCGCCGGACATGCGCTTTCATTGGGCGCGCAATGTTGTCGTTCATCCCGACGGATCACGGTTCTATGTTGGTATCGGGTCCGCCAGTAACATTGGTGAAAATCCGTTACCCCACGCAACCATACAAGAGTTCCCTATTGCCGGTGGTCCCGGGCGAACATTTGCGTCGGGTATGCGTGTCCCTACGGGTGTCTTGTTTTATCCGGGAACGACTGATCTCTATACGGTGGTCAATGAGCGAGACCGCCAAGGCGATGAACTGGTACCCGATTATTTTACGAGAGTCCCAGAGGGCGCCTTCTTTGGCTGGCCCTACAGCTACATGGGCTCATACCCTCAAATTGGGTTTTCTGATAAACGACCCGACTTGGTTAAGGCTGCTATTCGCCCTGACGTTCCCTTTTTATCGCACTCGGCACCGATCAGTTTTGCATTTTACACGGCTGATCAATTCCCCGAGAAATATCGCGGCGGTGCATTCGTAACTCTCCATGGATCATGGAACGCCAATCAACCGCGCGGCTACACTTTGGTCTATGCCCCCTTTAACAACGGCAAGCCGACCGGATCCTACGAGGTGTTCGCGTCTGGGTTCTGGAATGGCGACTCTGAGAACAGCCAGGTGTGGGGTCGACCTGCGGGCGTTGTCTTGTTGGAAGACGGCAGCCTACTCCTTTCTGACGATGTTGGTCAGACCGTGTGGAGAATCACTTATGACGGCTAGTCGTCGAGCACTGGTCGCGAGTCTATTGCTGCTTTCGCCGACAGTAGCCAATGCACAGGCGCTGTTTGAACAAGCACCGGGAACGGTGATTTCCATTGATGTTACGGCTTTGCCGCAACCCTACACGCCCGCCAGCCCCGCAAATCCTCCGCGCACCATTCCCAAACCGGCGCGAGCAACACCCTCTGTAATTTCTGGATTCACGGTCAACGAATATGCACGCGGTCTAAAGAATGCCCGTAATCTAAAAACAGCGCCCGACGGTGCAGTGTTTCTAAGCGAACCTCGCATTGGTCAAATTACGCTTCTCCGCGATGCGGATGGCGATGGTCGCGCTGAAACAATCACAGCGTTTGCAGATGGGTTCCGCAATCCCCATGGCATTGCAGTTGGCGACGGCTTCATTTTGGTTGGTGACCTCAACGGCGTTTGGCGGATGCCATACTCAGCGGGCGATACGAAAACCAGTGCTGAACCGGTTCAAGTCACGCCGCGCCGGGCCTTGGGTGATCCCGGTGGTCATTCCACCCGCAATGTTGTTTTGCATCCTGACGGCACTCGTTTCTATGTCGCTATCGGTAGCCGGGGAAACATCGCAGAAGAGCCAATTCCGCGGGCCACCATTCAAGAGTTTCAGATCGATGGATCAGGCCAGCGAACCTTTGCAACAGGATTACGCAACCCGGTTGGCACCGCGTTCTACCCCGGCACGAATGATCTCTATACAGTAGTCAATGAACGGGACGGTCTCCACGACGAACTCGTGCCCGAGTATATGACGCGTGTTAAGGATGGCGGGTTTTACGGTTGGCCATACAGTTACCTTGGCAGCAACCCGCAACCCAATTTTGCGGATCGCAAACCCGAGTTGGTCGCCTCGGCTATTGTTCCAGATACATTGTTCCGTTCGCATTCAGCTCCCATCGGCTTGACGTTCTATATGGCGGATCAGTTTCCGTCGTCCTACCTTGGCGGTGCATTTGTGACGTTGCATGGCTCGTGGAATGCGGCTCAGCCGCGCGGGTATAATGTTGTGTATGTGCCTTTCGAAAATGGCCAACCTAAAAACGAATACACAGTTTTTGCATCGGGCTTTTGGTCGCGCGGCGAAGACCGTGCCCAAGTCTGGGGGCGGCCGAGCGGGATCACCGTCGCCAATGATGGCGCTCTTCTAATCGCCGATGACGTCAGTCAAACCATTTGGCGCGTGACCTACGACGGCGATGAGTAATGGAAAAAACAGAAACCACCGATGCATTCTGGACGGCAGCTAAAGAGTCGGGCGTGCCGCTGGGTAACGATTATTGGGTAAGGCGCATCGGTGCCAACAAGGAAACCGTTGATATTATTTTGGGGCTGGTCTTGAGCGGCGAAAAATGTGGGACCTTCGGTCTGAAACATATTCTTGATCGCCAACCTGGCCCTGGGCCAGTTGTTGACGCCGATGCCGTCGTCGTTGATATGACTGGCGAGCCCCACGCCATCGTTAAAACCACCCAGCTAACACCGGTGGCGTACCAAGACATTACAGAAGCACATTTGACCATCGAAGGGCCTGGCGCGCGTAAACTTGAGACATGGCAAAATATTCATTGGCCTTATTGGACTAAACTTATTGAGCCGTACGGCCTGGAGCCAAGCCAAGATATGATGGTGATGGTCGAGCACTTCGATTTGGTCTTTCCACGAACGGTCTAACGGCAGGACATCAATACGTCGTCTCGGTCCGGCTGATCGGGAAACGCTTGATAACTTTCTTCTTTCCCACCGTGCGTCCTCGATGTTTCTAAGATCGAACGTGTATCAGGCGGGTCTTGAAGATGGTCCGGCGCGTTACCAAGGTCTCTACGTCGGTGCTTTCGATGGCGATATCCTGACTGATATTGCGGCACACTATTGGAACGGTCACATCATTTTGCAGGCTCCGACGATGCCGGTTGAACTGGCTGTCGCTACCGCCCGAGAGTCACAGCGTGTCGTCACCGGCATTATCGGGCCGTGGTCGCAGGTCAAGGTCGCGGAACCCGTATTGGACTTGGACCGCACCCGCCTTGGCAAGGTCGTACCCGAGTATCTTTATTCACTCGATCTTGACGCCCTCAAAATTCCAGAGTCCTTATCGATGGCCACGGTTCACCACCGACTGGCTGCGCCCGAAGACGTGCCAATACTTGTCGCGTGGCGGCGGGAATACGACCGCATCACTATGGGCTTTCCTGAACACGCCATCGACGACGGTCGAAACGATAGAATGTTCAGGGGCGCGATTAAGGACCATCGTCTATGGGTCCTCGAAGTTGCCGGACATTTAGTCGCGATGACCAGCTTCAATGCGGTTCTGTCAGATACGGTTCAGATCGGTGGTGTTTTTACGCCTGAGGCAAGTCGCGGGCGGGGTCACGCGCGTTCTGTCGTGGCAGGGTCCCTTGTTGATGCGAAATCGGCAGGTGTTTTGAATGCCCTCCTGTTCACCGAAGTGGACAATATTCCCGCACAAAAAGCTTATGAATCTCTCGGTTTTAATCGGGTTGGTGACTACGGTATGGTGGTGCTCGATCCGTCCTGACACTGGACAAGAACAGGAGATGTAAAATGACCCGGACCATCATTATTGGCGAAGGCCCCAAACTTCCAACCGACGCTGACCTGGACGCGTTTTGGGCGGAAGTTAAAGCCGCTGTTCCTGATCTTGGCGAAGATCATCAAGTTCGATCCATCGGTATTGATGAAGAGACGACGGGCATGATTCTCGAATTCATTAATGCGCGCACGAAGGTCGCGACATTTAGTCTCCCATGGGTCATGGAAGCAGAAGGCCAACCAGTAACGGCACCTGGCACGCCGATTATTTTAACCGGCTACGACGGTTCTCCCCAAGCTGTCATCAGGATCACACAAACGCGCGACACAACCTTTGGTGAAATTGGTCCTGCTGAAACCGGCCTTGATGGGCCACCAGTCCAGGACCCCGAAGTTTGGATACCTTTGCACCGAGAGTATTGGAACGGCCTAATGTCTAAGTATGGCAAGAGCTGTACCGATGATATGCCGATCATCGTCGAGCCATTCGACGTTGTATATTTCAAAGGCGCTTGAGTATGCGTACTGCCATTGTCGCACTCGTTCTCTTCGGTTGTCTTACTACGTCCGTCAAAGCAGATTCGGTCACAGAGTTTTGGGAGGCCTGCCTTCCAACTCTGTCAGCACCACCTGCGGATGGATTTTATCGTGTGCGCTCTATCGGTGGCACTCCTGAAACAACGGACATTATCACCAGGCTCATTCTTGCCGGTGATAAAACGGGAACGTTTACATCGCCATTAATGTACGAAGGTGACCGTTCCATCACACCCGAGGCCGGCGCCTACTCTGTTTTGACTGATTCAAAAAATGCTCCTCGTGCCGTTCTACAAACAACGGGTTTGCTGACATTGCCATTCAATCGCATTACAGAAAAAGAGACGGCGGTTGATGGCCCAGCTGTTCGACCTCTTGATATTTGGAAGCCGATTCACGTCACATTTTTTACCAACGCGTTAGAAGCGCGGGGCAAAACCTTTTCTGAAGATATACCGGTGACGGTTGAAAAATTTAACGTTGCCTGCGTTGATAAGAATCTTTAGTCGCCTCTTACCCAACACTCTGCTTCGATTTCCACCAACCAGTCTTCGCCGATCAGTCGGTTTACGACGATCATAGTAGCTGCCGGTTTTATCGAGCCAAAAATTTCGCCATGGGCACGACCGACGGCCTCCCAGTCATCGGCGTTGACCAGATAAATTCTCGTCCGGATCACGTCATCGATATGACCGTCCAAGTCGATGATGGCTTTGGTGATAATTTCTAGACAATGTTTGGCTTGGCTATAGGCATCGCCAGGTGCTGCTGTTTTGCCATCCATTCCGATCGGCCCTGTGCCTGAAACTGAAATGGCCTGATCAACCCGGACAGCGCGGCAAAAACCGATGGAGTCTTCGTAAGGAGAACCAGATGTCGTTGATCTGCGTTTCATTTGCAGCCTCTACGTTATGTCGCTTTGCGAAAGGTCAAGCTTAGGCGGCCTTCCAAATCAGGCAGTGGGCTCGTACCGGGATAGATTTTACGAATGCCATGAAAACGCATGCGGCTCTCTCCACCCATAATCAAAACATCACCGCTTTCCACAAGCGCGGCAATTGGTTTGTCTGACCGGGCAAAGCCGCCAATCAGAAAATCTGCTGCGGCTCCAAGACTGATGGTGATGATCGGCTGGGAAAAATTAGCTTCATCTTTGTCCTGATGGAGGCCCATTTTGGCATTGGCGGTGTAGTGGTTGATGAGACAGGCGTCAGGTTTAAAACCCGCTTCATCGGTTTCAGAGAGCACCGCTTTTAGAGCCTCATTGAAGGATTTCGGTATTCTGGGCCAAGGTATCCCTGACCTAGGGTCGACCGCGGTATAGCGATACCCCCGCGCATCACTCCACCAGCCGACATCGCCACAATTGGTCATTTTGGCTGAATAAACACCGCCTGATTTCGTGCGCGCATGGCTGAAGGGCGCTTCTTCTGAGACCTTGAAAGCGTCATTAAGCAAGTTTGTTTGGGTGCTTTGATCTAAGGAAGCTCTGATATGTAAGGTGCCTAAAGGGACGCATGGAAACAGGGACATCGTGATAAATTTTAGAGCACTTTATTTGCTTTATCGGCAAGTTCGTGGAGCTGTTGCATATTAAAACTGCGAGCTAGTTCAATTGTCGAGTCACTCCAATCTGGACCCATGATGCCTTGATAGAAGCCCCCAGGCTTAATCGACAAGCAGTCTAAGTCTTCAGAGTGGGTCGTTTTGCATAACGTACAAGTGTAGCCCGCCTTCTCTAACTCTGGTGCCAATTGAATTGCTATGTGTTGTTTGAGCCAGAAGGCTGGTTTTGGACGCGACAAGTAAAGCTTTCCATAGGCTATTAGCAGGGGAACAAATCTATCAGGATACCTATCCAAATACCGTACGGCTGAAAATGTGATCTGGGGGTAGGCTACAGAGAAAAAGTCATCTAGCACGACGATCCCCCCATCCATGGTCAACTCATGAGCGATATCCAAGTCGTTTGATACAGCAGACCCCGTATGCTCTCCGTCTATATGTATCCACCTAACATCGCCGCGCTTTAGACTGAGCTCCTCCTTGGAGATACGCTGTGAACTAATTTCATAAAAGGAGATAGCTTCATCGCTATCTAGGCCCGCTAATCCATGGGCAGACCTGAGCTCTTGTGTTCGAATATTTGGGTCAATGAGAATGAGCCTTTCCTTGCGATACAAATCGATATCGGCGGCTAAAATTGAGGAGCATTTACCCATAAATGAGCCGATTTCCATGGAATGCCCTGAAAGGGAAAATTCCCTCTGCTTGCGCAGTAGATATCGCCACACATGAAAAGTCTCTGCGACAGCCCATCCCTGAATGTCCTTCCAGAATGGCTCAAGCTGATCAAACCGGTCGTTGTGCTCCATCAATAGTAGCCCTATTTGTTTGTCTCTGGCCCATGAAACCCCAGTAAAACCCTTCCAGTCGCCTAAAAAAAGAGTCTTTCTTCCTGTTGCGGGGTTCATCTACACCCCCTATATACCCCTCGACCCTGGCGGGGAAACCAGGTCTCTAAATAAAGACCCGGTTTAACCGCTCAGACAGACTATTGGGGGAAGCCCCACGGCGCCGCACTTGGGCTCGGGACGTTCGCCTCAACAAGAAGGAAAAAGATTATGGGCAAAGTTATTGGTATCGACCTTGGGACCACGAACTCCTGTGTCGCCGTGATGGACGGTTCTGATCCGCGTGTGATCGAAAACACCGAAGGTGTTCGGACGACACCCTCGATGGTGGCGTTCACAGAAGGCGGAGAGCGTCTCGTCGGTCAGGCGGCTAAGCGCCAAGCGGTGACGAACCCTGAGAACACGCTGTTTGCAATTAAGCGGCTGATCGGCCGCCGGTTTGATGATCCGACCGTAAAGAAGGATCAAGATCTCGTTCCCTACTCAATCATCAAAGGTGAAAATGGTGATGCGTGGGTTGAAGCGAACAAAGACAAATATTCTCCGTCACAGTTGTCGGCTTTCATTCTTCAAAAGATGAAAGAGACCGCTGAGAGTTATCTCGGTGAATCCGTGAGTGAAGCGGTTATTACGGTTCCGGCGTACTTCAACGACAGCCAACGCCAAGCCACCAAAGACGCGGGCAAGATCGCGGGCCTGGACGTTCTGCGCATCATCAACGAACCCACGGCAGCTGCCCTCGCCTACGGTATGGATAAAGAAGCTACGGGCACCATTGCGGTTTATGACCTTGGTGGTGGGACCTTTGATGTATCTATTCTTGAAATCGGGGATGGCGTATTCGAAGTAAAATCCACCAACGGCGATACGTTCCTTGGCGGTGAAGATTTCGATGCACGCATCATGGACTACCTTGCCGACGAATTTAAAAAAGAGAACGGCATCGACCTGCGCAAAGATAAGCTCGCCCTGCAGCGTCTGAAGGAAGGCGCGGAGAAAGCGAAAATTGAACTCTCGAGCTCCGGCCAAACAGAAGTCAACCTTCCCTTTATTACGGCTGACGCATCTGGCCCCCAGCATCTCAACATCAAACTAACGCGTGCCAAGCTTGAAGCGTTGGTAGAAGACCTTATTCAGCGCACCGTTGATCCGTGTAAAAAGGCTCTCAAGGACGCCGGGCTGAAGCCGAACGAGATTGACGAAGTCATTTTGGTCGGTGGCATGACTCGCATGCCTAAGGTTCAGGAAACGGTAAAAGAATTCTTCGGCCGTGATCCGCATAAGGGTGTGAACCCCGATGAAGTTGTTGCTCTTGGTGCCGCGATTCAAGCTGGTGTTCTAAAGGGTGACGTTAAAGACGTTCTGCTGCTCGACGTCACACCACTGTCGCTCGGTATTGAAACGCTCGGTGGCGTGTTTACTCGTTTGATTGATCGCAACACCACAGTACCGACCCGCAAGAGCCAAACTTTCTCGACCGCCGAGGATAGCCAGCAAGCCGTGACTATTCGGGTGTTCCAAGGTGAACGTGAAATGGCTGCCGATAACAAACTGTTGGGTCAGTTTGATCTCATGGGTATTCCACCGGCACCTCGTGGTGTTCCACAGATTGAGGTTACCTTTGATATTGATGCCAACGGCATTGTGAATGTGTCCGCTAAAGACAAAGCGACTGGAAAAGAACAGCAGATTCGCATTCAAGCATCGGGTGGATTATCAGACGAAGATATTGATCAGATGGTGAAGGACGCTGAGGCACACGCAGAAGACGATAAGAAAAAGCGTGAAATAGTCGATGCCAGGAATCAGGCTGATGGCTTGGTTCACTCGACGGAAAAAACACTGATTGAACATGGCGACAAAATCGATGAAGCGGATAAGGCTGAGATCGAAGAAAAAGTTCAAGAATTAAAGGACGTGCTTGAGTCTGAAGATGTTGATGACCTCAAGGCAAAAACGGAAGCGTTGATGCAGGCATCCATGAAGCTTGGTCAGGCTATGTATGAAGCTGAGCAAGCGGCTTCCGGCGATGCTGATGGTGGCGATGGCTCGGACGCAGGTGAGGCGCCTTCTGACGATGCGGAAGTTGTCGACGCTGACTTTGAAGAAGTCGACGAGGAAGATAAGGCTTAACGCGTCAGCCGTTTCGCGTGCCTTACATTTGTTCAATGACGTTCTCACTCAACACGATGTGGTGTGTTCCGGCCTTCGCAGTCCGGACGCCTACACTTGTCAAAAAGCGGGACGCGTAAAATGGCGAAGCGCGACTACTATGACGTGCTTGGCGCCAGCAAGAGTGCGTCCGGAGATGACCTCAAGAAGGCCTATCGTAAGCTTGCCATGAAGTTTCATCCGGATCGCAATCCGGGTGACACCAAAGCCGAACAGAACTTCAAAGAATTGAACGAAGCCTATGAAGTGCTCAAGGACGAGCAAAAACGGGCCGCCTATGACCAGTATGGACATGCTGCGTTCGAGCAGAGTGGTGGTCCACGCGGCGGTGGCGGCGGTTTCGGCGGCGGTTTTGCCGACATCTTTGATGAAATGTTCGGTGATATCATGGGTGGCCGGCGTGGCGGACAAGGCCGTGGACAATCCCGCGGCCAAGACCTTCGCTACAACATGGAAGTCAGCTTAGAGGACGCTTATCACGGCAAGAAGGCGACCATAACGGTCCCATCATCCTCTACTTGCGGGTCTTGTGAAGGATCGGGGGGCAAAGACGGCGCTGCGCCAGATACCTGTTCATCTTGTGGCGGTGCAGGGAAGGTTCGCAGTCAACAAGGATTCTTCACCGTCGAGCGTACTTGTCCAACTTGTGGCGGTGCGGGTCGTGTGATCAAGAACCCATGCGGTGAATGTCGCGGTTCCGGGCGCACCCGCAAAGATAAAACACTTGAAGTCACCATCCCGCCTGGCGTTGAAGATGGCACGCGGATTCGTTTGGCCGGGGAAGGTGAGGCAGGCCTCAACGGGGCACCGGCTGGTGATCTCTATATATTTCTTGGCCTTAAATCCCATCGTTTATTTCAGCGTGACGGCGCGAACCTCTATATGGGAGTTCCTATATCAATGACCACCGCAGCTCTCGGCGGTGATGTTGAAGTGCCGACCATTGAAGGCGGTAAGGTCCGTGTTTCAATACCGCAAGGGTGTCAAAACGGTCATCAGTTCCGCTTGCGGGGCAAGGGCATGAACGTACTGCGTTCGACGGCGCGTGGGGATATGTTCCTAGAAGCAGCGGTCGAAGTTCCGGTCAAGTTAACGGCGAAGCAAAAAGAGCTTTTGCGAGACTTTGAAAAAGACAGTGATCAAAAAACCTATAGCCCAGAGGCACACGGGTTCTTCGATAAGATCAAAGACTTTTTTGAAGATTTAGCCGACTAGAAAATTTTAAAGCCGTCCCGTAAGGCGTTGTGACCAAGTTAGCCGCTCCGGTTGCGGTTCTTTCCCATCTAAATAGGCCCAGAAAAAGGACATCGTATATTTGATGTCTTTTGTTGGGCTGACGCCGCGATGGAGGTGCGTCCAGTAGGGCGGAAAGACAACAATTTTTCCAGGCTCGGGCCGGACTTTCAGATTTTGATGTTCAAACTCCGTATAGCCCTCATCCTTAACGTCTGACAAATAGAGCAGACAGGCAATGACGCGCTCGGCTGAATCCATGCCCGCATTGTCGGCGTGCCAAGTGAATCCCTGACCGGGGTCAACCCGCTCAATGCGGGGGTAACGACATCCGACTCGCCCTGATTCAAGATGCTCAGTAAGTGCTGGATAGGCTTTGGCATAGTCCGCGACCGCTTTTTCTATGGCGGCGTGGGTTTGAACAACTACGTCTTGCCATTCTTTCATCGTGTCGTTGAGGAATAGGATTGTCCCCGATCTCCCCGGGTCTTCGCGTTTTTCGCTGACCCCTACGGTCGAGGGTCGGCGTCGGTCATCGGACTCAAACCGGTCGATAATTATGCGGCAATATTCAGGTCCAAGCATGTTGGGGTATACCTGAACAAATGAAGGGTTTTTCTCTGTCACAGACTTTCACTGCTTATAGTGTTGCGTACCATTTGTGGACTGTAGCCGACTTCTCCAACGCGAGTGAAGAATGATAAAAATTTTCGACCCGTTGTTGAGACTCTTTCGACCCGATACACCGGAAAGCTCCGTCGGCGATGGTGTGGGTATCCCGAACGAGGTCAGTCGAATGGTCGCCGATCTAATCGCTTTGGCGCCATCAGCGCGTGCTGAGGGCCCTGATTCTATGATCTCCCTCGGCCACGCCTTGTACCAGGCCGGTTTAACTCAATTGCAGCGAGGTTTTCCAGCGCAATCCGTTCTCGCTCTTTCTACGGCTGTTGATCTTGGATTTGATGCGCCCGAATTGGATTACAATACTGCGCTGGCCTATAGCCGCAGTGGTCAGGCCCAATTGGCTCATCGGTATTTTGAACAAGCTCAATCTGGTCCACTGAAAGATTGGGAAGGAGACGGGTATTATCAGCGCAACGCCCACGCGGTGGAGAATATTACCTTAACAGATCTAAAACGCATCGCCGGTCAGTGGGCCGACCGTCACGTAAAGGACATCAATCCGTATACATATGCGATCCGTCGTAAAGACAAGAAAAAGCTACGCGTCGGCCTATTGTCTGCTCGGTTCTGTCGGCATGCGGTTGGGTTTCTTACACTCGCGGGCTTAGAGAACGTTGACCCATCCAGAATTGAATTCGTTCTCTATGCCAACAATTCACCAAAGGACGACTACACAGACCGGTTTAAAAGTGTGGCCGCTGCCTGGCATGTTTTAGACGAGCTCGATAACGATGCCGTCGTCGCTCTTATTCGTTCCCATGACCTCGATATCCTAATCGATATGGCCGGCCATTCGACAGGTGGCAGGATGGATGTTTTGGCGCGCAAACCGGCACCGATACAGGCCAAGTGGGCGGGTGGACAGCATGGAACCACGGGCTTATCAGCGATCGATTTCTTTATCACTGACCGCGTTGAAACGCCGAAGGATCACGACGTTCATTTTTTCGAAACACCGATCCGAATGCCTAGCGCCTATGCGTGTTACTCACCACCACCTGATGCACCACCGGTTAGCGCCTTGCCGTGGATTGAGAACGGGTACATCACGTTCGGCTGCTTCAACAATATCGCTAAACTCAGCGACGGGACATTTTCGGCATGGGCAAAAATCTTGAATGCCGTGCCTGATAGCCGACTTGTACTCAAACACTTTGCGTTATCTGAGCCGGAGACTCGTGATCGTATCGCATTGCAGTTTTCGGCATTTGGAATTTCTTCTGATCGCCTTGATCTTAGAGCCCCAAGTGATCATACGTCACATCTGGAGTCTTACGGAGATATAGATATCGCGTTGGACCCGTTTCCATGGAGTGGCTGTGTGACAACATGCGAAAGCCTTTGGATGGGCGTTCCTGTTCTCACATTGCCAGGTGTTGCCTTTTGTCATCGCCACTCGGCTAGTTTTCTGAGTGCTGCGGGGCTGAATGATTGGATAGCAGAGAATCAGGATGACTATGTCAGCAAGGCAATTGCCCAAGTACAGAGTCCACAGACACTCGGCTCCATGAGGTCTGATCTTAGGGCGCAGGTCGCGGCGTCACCATTGTGTGATGCACACCAGTTCGCGCGAGATTTCGAGAGTCGATTGTTTGAGATGAGTAAGGTGTCGTGACTAAACTAAAACTTCTCGCCCGAAGATTGCTAAAGCCAAAGATTATTAAGGAGCATGGTGTGCTCTTAGACATATCTTCTTCGGGCGTTAGTCCGCAGCTACGAGATTTTCTTTATCAGGGCCAGTACGAAAAACAAGAAATGTTCATCCTCAAGGAGACGCTTGATGATCATGACACTTTGCTTGACATAGGCGCCGGTATTGGATTGACCTCGATTTGGGCCGCAAAGCGGCTAAGATCTGTTCAAAGAGTCTATGCAGTTGAGGCGTCGCCAAGAATTATTGAGTCAATTGCGGTAAATGCCGCCCTAAATAAGGTCGATATTGTGATCAAGTGGGGAGCGGTAACCATAAATCCTGGTGACGCAGATTTCTACATGACACCGCACTTTTGGTCCTCTTCTCTATTACCGAAGGAAGGCGCTCAGCCAATAAAAGTTCCCTCAATTTCATTAGATGATTTGATCAAGGAACACCGACCAACATACATCATGATGGACGTTGAAGGAGCAGAGTATATGATTCTGCAGAATAGCGATCTCAGCACTATTCAAAAACTTTGCGTAGAAATACACCCACACTACATTGGCTTAGAAAAAACAATTGAACTTATAGGATACTTATCTGATATAGGCTTCAACGCGGAAAAACATTTATGCTCTGAAAATGGATTCTTCTTTCATCGAAGCTAGCTGCCAAGAGCCTTTTCTAACTTTAGGGATAGCTCACCAGCAATGGATACCCAGTGCATATATAAAGCTGGATGAACAATGGACAGCCTATCAAGATCGTTGATGCGCTGATCCTGTAAATCAGGCCACTTACTGAGACTTGGCACATTCACGTACAGAATTGCATTCTGACGCAGCCACCAGAAAATTGATTGATCCTCCCAATGTGCTGGTCGAATAAGATCGATCGCTGCAAAGCCGCGCTCCGCAAATTTTACAGCCCAATAGGTTTGCCATTGCTCATTGATATGACTTTTTGCGCCTTGAAAAGGCACAGCTGCGGAAAACAAAACGATGTCGCCATGACGAATCAGGCTGTCGACAAATGTATCAGCGGCGCTTTCTGGTAGGTGCTCCGCGACCTCTAAACTCATGACCAGGTCAAATGAACGGCCAAGATCGAGTGGCGCGTCTAAAGCCTGCGCCATAAACTGTGACGCGGGAATAGCGAGTGATCCGGTTTCAATCCAGGGGCCGTCGACACCCTGAATCGTATCGGCGCCTAGCTCTCGGCACACCTGCAGCCACGCGCCATGCCCGCAGCCAACATCTAGTACCGACGTGGGAGAAAATGCCTGGAACAGCGGGCCGAGAATCGCCCGCGCCGATGTAACCCGTGCCTCTGCATTGGCATCAAGCATGGTGTTGTAGCCATCCTGTTCGGATGGGCCTGAGGCTTTGTTTTGTTCCATCGGTTTAGTATAGAGACGCAGAGGGCCGATAAAAGGCTTTAGACTTGTGCTAGGCTCCCGTCATTCTTACCAACCGCATCTGGAGTGTTTTCTGACATGACTGTCGCCATAGGAATTGTTGGCTGTGCTGGCCGAATGGGACGCATGGTCATTCAAGAGATACTTGCCACGGAAGGCTGCGTTGTTGCCGGTGGCACAGAGGCGCCCGGTGGCCCTATCGTGTCAGATCTCGGATCACTGGTCGGTACTGACCCATTAGGCGTGACGGTCGGCGACGACCCGCTTGCGTTGTTTTCGTGTTCTGATGCGGTGATCGACTTCACGGTTCCGGCAGCGACGCGCGTTCACGCAGAGGCAGCAGAAAAAACCGGAACGGCTTACGTGGTTGGGACAACAGGCCTTACGCCAGAAGACCAAGCGGTGATTGCCTCAGCGGCGCACAAGGCACCGGTCGTTCAAGCGCCCAACTTCTCGGTGGGGGTCAATCTCCTGTTCGCGCTGACCAAGCAAGTGGCTGAAAAGCTCGGCACCGATTACGACATTGAAGTTCTTGAAATGCATCACCGTCACAAAGTTGATGCACCGTCTGGAACGGCGCTTGGCATTGGCCAGGCAGCAGCGGCGGGGCGCGACGTCTCGTTGGATGATGTCGCGCGCTTTGCCAGAGAAGGCCAGACTGGACCCCGGGAGATCGGAGAGATCGGCTTTGCAACGCTGCGTGGCGGTGGCGTCATCGGCGATCATACCGTTATGTTTTCCAACGAAGCCGAACGGCTCGAACTCACCCATAAAGCCAGTTCGCGTGGAATATTTGCCGGCGGCGCGGTGCGAGCGGCTGCCTGGCTCCAAGGCAAAGATCCCGGTCTGTACGGTATGTCAGATGTCCTCGGTCTTGATTGAGGATGCGGGTCAAAGACATCCCAGAGTTCTACGCGCGTTTACAAGCGCTTGACCCTGAACCCAAGGGCGAACTCAATTACGTCAATTCCTACACGTTGCTTGTGGCCGTCGTGTTGTCGGCCCAGGCGACGGATGTTGGGGTCAATAAGGCGACGGGTCCGCTCTTCGAAGTTGTCGATACGCCAGAGAAGATGGTTGCGCTCGGAGAAACCAAGCTCAAAGACTTCATAAAGACCATCGGGCTTTTTAATTCGAAAGCGAAGAACGTGATCGGGCTGTCTAAAATTCTTGTCGAGCAATACGACAGTACAGTTCCTGAAGATCGCGAAACCCTAGAAACATTGCCCGGCGTGGGCCGCAAGACCGCAAACGTGGTGCTCAATATCGCGTTTGGTCACCCGACTATTGCTGTTGATACTCATCTCTTCCGCATTGGCAACCGTACGGGTATCGCCCCCGGGAAAACGCCTTTGGAAGTTGAGCTGAAGCTTGAGAAGCGGACGCCCCCCGAATTCATGCAGCACGCCCATCATTGGCTGATTTTGCACGGCCGCTATTTGTGCAAGGCGCGAAAACCAGATTGTTGGCGTTGTCCTGTTGACGACTTATGCAATTTCAAACCAAAAACACCATCGCCCGACCAAGCGCCCGATCAAGCGCCCGTCAAGTCGCGGGCAAAGGCGAAAACCGTCAAAAAGAAGACGGGCAAGGCATCTAAATAGACCGCCCAGTAAGCTGGCTGCGCTTAGGTATTCTCTGCATCAATAACATCGATGGAGCCTTGAACACGGCCACCAGATGCTATGGAAATATTATTGTAATGAATGCTGCCTTTGACGTGGCCGGACTCCGCGACTTCCAATGTGAGTCGAGCCCGCAACGTTCCATCAAACGTGCCTGCGATATAGGCATGATCTACTTCTGCGTCTCCCTTAAAGAGCCCTTCTTCGGCGACTTCTATCGTCGTCGCGTCAGACACGTTCGCTTCGACCGTGCCTTGGACAATGAGGGTCTCGCAGGCTGAAATATCACCGGTGACAGAAATCGATTTTCCGACAACCAGCCGATTGCCATCTTCATCGCCAGGTGATTCTGTTCGCTCGGTCTGTAGCCGGGACGGATTTGGAATATCGACTACTTTACGCGGTATTTCCGGCCGGTATGAAGAACTGGGAGGATTGGACATAAGGGACCCTTTTTTAAACGGTTTTCGTGGTGGCGAGACTGGTGATGCGTCGTTGCCAAGCGACAAAGCGCCAATCTCATCAGCTTGCTGCGCGGGCATCTCATTGTTGGACGGCGCATCTTTTTCTTCGGCGCTGGCGTCGTCAGCCAGGCCATTCTTGTCTTGATCTTGAGATTTCGACTTTTTAGTGCCGAACATGTGTCCCTGGTCCCAATTGATCGTCACATGCCCATCTTAAGCGGGTCATGCTGAGCGCCATCGGCGTTCTATGACGGAGTATTTATACCTTATTGTTTTCGTTCAACTTGTTGAACAAATGTACCATGGCTGCGGTTCCCAGCACAGGGGCGATCATGTTGATAAACGGAATTGTTAGAAGCAGTGCTGCTCCCATTCCCGCGACGGTGACTTTAGTCCGATGTGCGCGCCGCAACGCCTTGGCATCTTCCTCATTAAGCCTCCGCAAGGCGACAACTTCGAAGTACTCTCGGCCAAGCAGGTACCCATTCAAACCATAGTAGACGGCAAGGTTGAGGCCGGGAACGAGGTAGAAGGGTAAAGCCATTAAATTGAGAACGATGGTCAAACCAATCAGCCGCGCGGAGGCTGTAATCAGCCCGCGCCAGCCCAGACTCCGAGCGGGACCAAGGTTAGGGTAGTGGCGTGCTTCCACGGCGTCTGCCACGTCTTCCAGAAACACCGACGCGAGGGCACTGACAATACCTGGAAATAGAATCAAGGCGAGGATCAGGCTTGCTAGACCGCCAAACACGTCCAAGGCGGTATCAATCCAACCGATCTCATAGAATGTGGTGTTGGCGAGGGCCCAACCGACGCTGAGTATCAGTAGAATGAACACCAGAATGGTTCCGGCGATACTTTTTCCAATGATCGCGCGAATGCGGGGGTCGGGCAGTTGGGCAATGGCCTTAGCAAAGGCTCTAATCATAGGGTTTTGGCCTCCTCGGCTTGGCTGCTTGTGTCCATAGAAGTCGCCGCTATACTGCGCCGCCGCTAGCTTGGCTGTCTAACCTAAGACTTGGAGTTCCCATGTCCGAAGCCCGTTTTGATGTGGTCGGAATCGGCAGCGCGATTGTCGATGTTTTGGCCCACGCCGAAGATGTATTCCTGTCCAAACATGATGCCGCGAAGGGCACCATGCTTATGGTCGAGGAAGACCAATCTGACGCCTTATACAAGGATATCGGCCCTGCAATCGAGGCATCCGGTGGCTCAGCCGCAAATACCATGGCTGGCATCGCGTCCTTTGGCGGAAAACCCGCCTTTATTGGTAAAACCATGGCTGATCAGCTCGGTGGTATTTTCGCCCACGATATTCGCGCGGTCGGTGTTCATTATGACACTGAACCACTAGCCAGTGGTTTAGCGACGGCCCGCTGCATCATTCTTGTCACGCCGGATGCCCAGCGCACCATGTTCACCTATCTCGGTGCGAGCGGCTCCTTGTCGGCAGCGGATATGGACGAGGACCTCATTGCAGCGTCCAAAGTCTTGTACATTGAAGGATATCAATGGGATTTACCGGAAACAAAGAAAGCCATCATCGGTGCATGCGAAACTGCATCTCGATCGGGCGGGAAAGTCGCTTTGACTCTCTCTGATCCCTTCGTTGTTGAGCGGCATCGCAACGATTTATTCGATCTGGTAAATGAATACGTCGACATTGTTTTTGCCAATGAGCAGGAAATCACAACTCTATTTCGCTCGAATAGCTTCGATGAGGCGGTTGAGGCTCTGGAAGGCCGGGTCGATCTTGCTGCCCTGACGCGCGGCGCTGACGGTGCTGTCACAGTCACCAAGGACAAGCTCATACAAACCCCAGCCATGCCGGCCGGAAAAGTCGTCGATACCACTGGCGCAGGAGACCTCTATGCAGCGGGGTTCCTCTTCGGGTATACCCGCGGCGACGATCTTAAGACCTGCGCCAATTTAGGGGCCCTAGCCGCTGGCGAAGTGATTTGTCATTTAGGGGCGCGTCCCGAGGTTTCGTTGAAAGACCTCGCAGCCAAACACGGCTAGTAAAAAACCTTCAAGCACGATCATTTTTAGTTCGGAATTCTCTCATGTCGCTTCGCAATATTGCGATCATTGCTCACGTTGACCACGGTAAGACAACACTGGTCGACGCCCTCTTCCGGCAATCAGGAATGGTCCGAGAGAATCAGCGTGTTGAAGAACGTGCGATGGATTCTGGCGAGCTTGAACGCGAACGTGGCATTACGATTCTGGCCAAGTGTACGTCAGTCACGTGGCGCAATACCAAGATCAATATTGTCGACACCCCCGGACACGCTGATTTCGGTGGTGAGGTTGAACGCATTTTGTCGATGGTCGATGGTGCTGTTCTTTTGGTTGATGCCGCAGAAGGCCCGCTGCCACAAACCAAGTTCGTCGTGTCCAAAGCGCTGGAACTCGGTCTGCGCCCTATTGTTATTATCAATAAGGTTGATCGCGGTGATGCGCGTCCTCAAGAAGTGCTCAATGAAGTGTTCGACATGTTCGATGCGTTGGGCGCGGATGAAAACCAACTTGATTTTCCAGTTCTGTATGCCGTTGGCCGTGACGGCTGGGCCGTCGAAGATCTCGAGAAGGATACAGGGGTCAACCTAACCCCGTTGTTTGACTTAATCGTGTCTCACGTTCCCTCACCAAAACACGATACTGAAGCGCCATTCACAATGTTGGCGACCACGCTGGAGGCCGACCCCTATCTTGGCCGCATTCTGACAGGTCGCATTTCTACCGGCCGGGCGACGGTCAACATGCCGATCAAGGCTTTGGATATTGATGGTAAAAAACTTGAAGATGGGCGCGCCACTAAGTTACTGGCGTTTCGTGGGCTAGAGCGGATTCCTGTCGATAGTGCCGATGCAGGCGATATTGTCGCGATTGCCGGTCTGTCGGAGGCCACGGTGGCACACACACTGTGCGCGCCAGAAGTCACGGAACCGCTCGAATCTCGGCCGGTTGATCCACCAACATTGGCGATGACATTTTCTGTGAATGACTCACCGCTTGCCGGCCGTGAAGGCAAGAAGGTCACAAGTCGCCAAATTGGGGATCGCTTATTTAGTGAGGCCGAGGGCAATGTCGCTATCAAAGTTAGCCAAGCCGAAGGGCGCGATGCCTTTGAAGTGGCCGGCCGGGGCGAACTGCAGTTGGGTGTTTTGATCGAAATTATGCGTCGCGAAGGTTTTGAACTTTCCGTCTCACGCCCGCGTGTTTTGTATAGAACCGGCGAAGACGGCAAACGCGAAGAGCCGATTGAAGATGTCGTCATTGATGTCGACGAAGCGTACTCGGGCGCGGTTGTTGAGGCGATGTCTGAGCGCAAAGCTGAAATGACCGGCCTTAAGCCGTCCGGTGCCGGAAAGGTGCGAATCAATTTTCTCGCACCGTCTCGTGGTCTGATTGGCTACCACGGGCAATTCCTAACGGATACCCGTGGCACTGGGATCATGAACCGGCTCTATCATGGCTACGCGCCGTATAAAGGGTCGATCGCAACGCGCCGTGAAGGTGTTTTGATTTCGAATTCCGATGGTGAGTCGGTTGCCTACGCCCTGTTCAATCTATTGGACCGTGGCCCGCAGTTTATTCCGTCGGGTGTTAAAGTTTATCGTGGCATGATCATTGGCGAACATACCCGCGACAATGATCTTGAAGTGAATCCGATCAAGGGCAAACAGCTCACCAACATCCGCGCTTCAGGTAAGGACGACGCGATCAAACTTTCGCCGCCGCGTCTTATGTCATTGGAGCAGGCCCTAGCCTACATCCAAGATGATGAATTGGTTGAGGTGACCCCGTCTAGTATTCGCCTGCGTAAACGCTACCTCGATCCAAATGATCGCAAGAAGATGGCCAGAAACGCCGACGCAGCGTAATCTGCGCGGATGACAGGCCAACGCGCAAAGGATTGGATAGCGGCAAGCCGCGTTTACTTTCAACGCCGCCTGATCACTATTTTCCTTCTTGGATTTGCTGCAGGTCTTCCGTTTCTACTGATGTTCGGCACGCTGACGGCGTGGTTGTCGCAAGCAGGAATCGATAAAACATCGATTGGTCTGTTTGTTCTGACGGGTACGGCGTTCACTCTTAAATTTCTGTGGGCCCCGTTGGTCGATCGGTTGCCCCTGCCGATCATCACTCGCGTGTTTGGACAGCGGCGCAGCTGGCTGGTGTTGGCGCAGGTCGTTTGTATTTCGAGTTTGGTTGGGATCGCCCTGTCTGACCCAGCTGTGAGTCTCTCGACGACGGTGTCGTGGACGATCATCCTGGCTTTTGCTTCTGCGACACAAGACATCGTCATTGATGCCTATCGTATCGAAACGCTAGCTGAGGATGAACAAGGTGTTGGTGCCGCGGCCTATCAACTGGGCTATCGCCTGGCTCTTATCGCCGCCGGTGCGGGCGCGCTTATTCTCGCGGATGCATTGGGGTGGACGGTCACCTATATAAGTATGGCAGCACTTATGGTTGTCGGTTTGGTGACAGCCCTTCTTAGTCCGGAGCCTAAACATCCACCACACCAAGAGGACGGCCACAGCAGTCGCATGGCCCGATATACCCAATGGCTAAAAGAGTCCGTTGTCGCCCCCTTTGTTGAATTTTTCAGTCGGCCCGGCGCGTTGGCTATTCTTCTATTTGTCGTGTTCTACAAATATGCAGATGGAATTTGGGCCGCAATGGCGAACCCATTCTATCTAGAACTTGGATTCACACTCACCGAAATAGGCGTAGTTTCTAAAACCTATGGCGTGGTGATGACCATAATCGGAAGTGTTCTTGGCGGTGTAATGGTCTTGCGAATCGGCATATTAAAGTCTGTTTTGTTCGGTGCAGTGAGTATGGCGCTCACCAACCTCCTTTACGCTGCGCTGGCGCTCGCCGGCCCGTCTGTTCCAGTCCTAATGGCTGTGATCTCAATTGAAAATTTAGCCAACGGAATCGGTGGCACGGCGTTCATCGCCTATTTATCGAGTCTGTGTAATCTCGCCTATACAGCGACTCAGTATGCCCTTTTGAGTTCCTTCATGAACGTCGCCCGTACGTTTTTGGCATCCGGGGGTGGATGGCTCGCTGATCAGGTCGATTGGTTCACCTTTTTTATTCTCACGACGGCGGCGGGCATTCCCGGAGTATTGCTTCTGCTCTATCTCATGAAGCGTTTTCCAACACATACAGAGACGGCACGGCAGACTGAGTCTGGTTAGCCGGTAACCAGAACCACCGTTTGTTGTGACACGGTTGTTGCACGAAAAGCTGACGGTCCATCAACATCGTTATCAATCGGTTCCAGCCATCGTCCGGAAAATGAAACCTCCATTCCGTTTGTGGCAAAGGGGAAGGGGGTCAGAGCGTAAGACCCGTCTTCATGTTCGGTGATGGTAATGGTGACATCGTTGCCGGCTGTTGTTGGCACGTCTGGGAAGGTCTCGCTACCACGTGACCCCGCTGCCTTGCTGTGAAAGTACAGCGATAGCATGTCGAAGAATTGCAACTGCTTATAGGTTGTCCAAACGAAGTCTTCACTGACATTGACTGTCTTTTTGAGATTTTCCTGGCGGGCTAGCTCGTCGGCGAGGACACCTTCCGCAAAGGCTTTCTTCTCTCCTTCAAACCGCGCCAGTATCCCTGGGGGTGCAAGCCCGTAGCGGCCATTTAACAGCCCGCCGTATGCATACTGGATATAAGCCCGGCCAAAGCATCGTGCTGTGCATTGAAGTCTGGCGATCCGCGCATCGTTTGCGAGGTATATTCGAAAGGGGTCTCGGCCAAGTGGTAGGGTAAGTTTGTCTTTGGGTTGATATGAACATCGGGATCGACTTTGCGCCAGCCGGCGTCATGGTTAGCAATGACGTAACGTACAGACTCGTTGCCGATGGCTGAAAAGGTCTCGTTGCCAAATGCGTCGGCAAGCCGATCCGCAAAGGCCGTGTGCTGTTCCATGGTCATGACGAAACGGCGTGAACCGGACGGGCTGTCTTGGACAATCATGCTAAGGCCTCACCTTGTCTGCTCTAGCGCTCATAGGAGCCAAGACTTTCTGGTCATTGGTCTCCAAGGACGACCATAGCGCAAAGTCACGATCATCACCTGAGCGATCTATTTTACTGCGATTCGGACCGTTTTCTGTGGTCCAGGTCTGAGGTAATGTGTCTCCACCGTGCCCGACGAAACTCACCCCATTTCTGATCCTGGATCAACGAAGCCTGCGTCTAAAGCGAACGCAAAGGCAGCTTCCGTTACGCCAATGATGGCGCAATATCTCTCGATCAAAGAAGGGTACCCGGAAGCCCTCCTGTTCTATCGCATGGGCGATTTCTACGAGCTTTTCTTCGAGGACGCTAAGCAGGCAGCCGAGGCCCTCGACATTGCGTTGACCAAGCGCGGGCAGCACGCGGGCGAAGATATCCCGATGTGCGGTGTCCCCGTGCACTCTCATGAAAACTATCTGTCAAAGCTCATACGCAAAGGGTTCAAGGTTGCCGTATGCGAACAGATGGAAAGCCCGGCTGAGGCCAAAAAACGAGGCGCCAAGTCCGTTGTTAAACGCGATGTTGTGCGCCTCATCACGCCGGGTACCATCACCGAAGAGGCTTTGCTCGATGCGCGGGCTCACAATGCACTGGCCGCTGTCGCCATAGCTGGGGGTGATCTCGGCTTGGCTTGGGTTGATGTTTCGACTGGCGACCTGGAACTGCAGCAGATCGGTGTTGATCGTCTTAGCGCGGCATTGGCTAGGGTCGATCCCGGAGAAATTCTTGTCTCTGATCATCTTCGTGACGAT
Source organism: Alphaproteobacteria bacterium (assembly GCA_012103295.1). Taxonomy (GTDB): domain Bacteria; phylum Pseudomonadota; class Alphaproteobacteria; order Rhodospirillales; family Rhodospirillaceae; genus WLXB01. The sequence continues at coordinate 31,143 of WLXB01000004.1, forward strand.
GAGCGAGTCGGCCCATCGCTTGAAGATTGGGATGACAGTCTCACGCTTTTGCCGTCGGTCCGTTTTGATTCGGACAACGCGCGCCGACGCATGGAATCCCTATACGCTGTTAAGAGCCTTGATGCTTTTGGCACCTTTGGCCGTGCCGAGATTGCAGCAGCAGGCGCGTTGGCAGATTACATCGACCTCACCCAGAAGGGGCAGATGCCAAGGCTAAAGACGCCACGTCGTCTCAATGATGGCGCCGTCATGGAAATTGACACGGCGACCCGGCGTAACCTTGAATTGACCCGCACCCTGACAGGCGAGCGGCAAGGCAGCCTCCTCGGTGTCGTTGATATGACCCGCACTGGAGCTGGTGCGCGCCTGCTGACATCGAGGCTCGCGGCTCCTCTTACGGACCCAGAGGCAATCGCGCTTCGCCTTGATCAAGTTGAAGTGCTGGTCGACACCCCGGCTAGTCGCTTGGCCATTCGCGACGTTCTGAAGGCGACACCAGACGTTGAACGAGCCTTGAGCCGAATCACATTAGACCGTGGCGGCCCACGCGACCTTTCGGCAATTCGTGATGCTTTGTCAAAAACCCCAGACTTAAAAGACATGGTTTGTGCGGCTGTCGAGGGGTCGATCAATAAAGCGCGGCCTGATCCGTTTGCATCGGTTGTAAACAAATTGGGTGAACATGGCGTTCTCGTCGATCGCCTCGCGCGCGCTTTGGACGATGATATTCCGATGCTGGCTAGGGACGGCGGTTTCATCCGAGCGGGCTATGACGAGACGCTCGATGAACTCCGTGGTCTTCGCGATAACAGCCGTAAAAATATTGCCGGTCTTCAGACCCGGTATATGGAAGAAACGGGTGTTCAGACCCTAAAGGTTCGCCACAACAATGTTCTTGGCTACTACGTTGAAGTTCCTGCCCGTCACGGCGACAGTTTGATGTCGACTGGGCGCATGGCAACAGGGACGGAGGCGACCGTCGGCCAGACGGCATTTATTCATCGTCAAACCATGGCCAATGCCATGCGGTTCTCAACGGTCGAGCTGGGTGACCTGGAGGACCGCATTCGGTCCGCTGCTGACAAGGCGCTCGCTTTAGAACTGGAACTCTTCAAGACTCTTATTGAAGAAGTGACGAGCCGTATTGAAGCGGTTGCAACGACAGCAGAGGCTCTGGCTGAAATTGATGTCGCGGCTGGCCTGGCCCAAATCGCGGTAGAACGGCGCTACACCCGACCATCAGTAGACTCTGGCACTGCGTTTACGATTGAGGATGGTCGACATCCTGTCGTCGAAGCAGCTTTGTCTCGTACGTCCGATGCTGCCTTTGTCCCAAATGGATGTGAACTCAATACGTCTGAGAGCGACGAGGGCGGCAACCTGTGGCTTATTACCGGCCCGAATATGGCTGGTAAGTCGACATTTCTCCGGCAAAATGCGTTGATCGCAATTCTCGCTCAGATGGGATCGTTCGTTCCTGCTGGTGCGGCCCGAATTGGCGTCGTCGACCGTTTGTTTTCACGGGTCGGGGCCGCCGACGACCTTGCGCGTGGCCGCTCAACTTTCATGGTCGAGATGGTCGAAACCGCGGCTATCCTGAATCAGGCGACCGAGCGCTCGCTTGTTATTTTGGATGAGATTGGTCGTGGCACCGCAACCTTTGACGGCCTCTCTATCGCCTGGGCAACTTTGGAGTATCTCCATGACGGCAATCAATGCCGCGCTTTGTTCGCGACGCACTACCACGAGTTAACAGCGCTTACATCGAAACTTGATCGTCTTGCGCCGCACCATATGAAAGTGCGCGACTGGCAAGGTGATATTGTGTTCTTGCATGAAGTTGCGCCCGGAATGGCGGACCGGTCTTATGGCATTCATGTTGCTAAATTGGCAGGACTACCCGTGCCGGTTATCGCTCGTGCCAAACAGGTGCTTGAGCAGCTTGAAAATGGTGAGGCTGCAGGAAACGCCGGGCGGCTCGCGGAAGATCTACCGTTGTTTGCTCTGACAGCGCCGTTGCCTTCAACTGTCACCAGCCAGTCTGGTCCGTCAGCGGCAGAGCTGGCCTTGGCAGAATTGGCGCCCGACGAAATGACACCAAAGGATGCCCTAGATGCGATGTATCGTTTGCGGGCCCTGCTGGCAGAGAACGACTCCTGACCCCATATCAATGCTATAGTCTAAGACAACGTAAGTTGCCGACTTCACCCCAGAGTCAGGAGGCCCGGCATGGCCTTTTCGTTTAACGAAGACAAACCCACCTCTCCCGCTATCGCCCGTATTCTCAATTTTATGGGCTGGACGAGCATTATCGGGTGCGCCTGTGGTGTCATGCTAGCGTTCTCTGGTTATCCTTGGGTCAATGATGTTTACGCCATGGCAGGGTCTGGGATAGCGATCATTCTAGGAATATTATTTATTGGCCAGGCCAAGACCTTAGAGGCCCTCACGATTCTCAATGCACGCATGAAGTCGCGGTTTGCTTTAGAAGGCCTAACCGGGTCTGCGGCTCTTGGCGAAGCAACAAATAGTCCGCCAATTATTCCACAACGCAAAGAACGGGTGGTAAAAATTTCTGCCGAAGATGCGCGGCGCTCCGGTGTGACGCCACGATAAGCATGCGACTATGCGCGGCAATCGCAATACTAAATACCGACACTTCATTTAGATTTCAGAAAGCACCCCTGTGACCAAAGTCCGCTCTCCTCGCAGCCTAATCAGCCGTCGTGCGGTGGACGAGAAACTCGACGCGCGGTTGTCGGGGGATATTGCGGAGTCGGCCGTTCGCCTCATTTTGATGGAAGAGTTAGCGCTCGCTTTAGAGGATGGGCGCAGTGAAGCGAGACGCCGTCTCGAAGGGGGTGAAAGCACGGGGTCTGACACGGTCATCGAGCTCTCCTATTTAACAGATCAAATTCTACGACTTCTATTTGATTTTGCTGTTACCCGCGTGTTTAAGCGCGGTGTTCCAACTATGGGTGAAAAGCTAAGTCTGATGGCTGTCGGTGGTTATGGTCGCGGCGAATTGGCTCCTGGATCAGACCTCGATCTCCTTTTCCTGCTGCCCTACAAAAAAACGCCCTTCACCGAAAATCTGGTGGAGTACATGCTGTACGTTTTGTGGGATCTCGGCTTCAAAGTGGGTCATGCGGTTCGCACCGTTGGCGAGAATGTCAAACAGGCCCAAGCTGACATGACCATTCGCACAGCTTTGCTTGAGGCGCGGTGGATCTGGGGGGATCAAGATCTCGCCCATGATCTGCAAACCCGATTCCGCGCTGAGGTGGTTGAAGGCACGGGCATGGCTTTTGTCGAAGCCAAATTGTCTGAGCGAGATGCTCGCCACGAACGGCTTGGCGACAGCCGCTACGTGTTAGAGCCAAACGTCAAAGAAGACAAAGGCGGATTGAGAGATCTTCATACCTTGTATTGGATCGCGAGATACCTCTATGGAGCATCAGACATTCAGGGTCTGGTTGATCGTGACCTCATTCATGACGAGGCCGCGCTTCGTTTTCTCAAAGCCTATGATTTTCTCTGGACTGTCCGGTGCCACATTCACTATCTGACTGGTCGGGCCGACAATCGACTGACATTTGATTTACAGCCACAGCTCGCGGAATGCATGGGCTACACGGATCATGTTGGCGGCAGCGCTGTTGAGCGGTTTATGAAGCACTACTTCTTAATCGCGAAAGACGTTGGCAGTTTGACGCGTATTTTTTCTGCTGTATTGGAAGAAAAGGAACGCCGCAAACCTTTGTTGCGGTTGCCTGCCGCTCTAAGGCGGAAAACATTAGAAGGGTTCGAGGTCGAAGGCAGCCGGATTACAGTTCAAGACGATGATGTATTCAGCAAAGACCCGACTAAGCTGATTCGTATTTTCCATGTCGCCCAACAAAATGGGCTCGATCTTCACCCTCGCGCAGTCGAGCTCATCACTCGAAGTTTGCACCTAGTTTCCGACATTCGTGAGGATGCTGAAGCCAACCGCCTTTTTGTCGATGTTTTAACGTACGAGAATGGCCCGGAAACAATGTTGCGCTTGATGAATGAGTCTGGCGTGTTTGGCCGTTTTGTTCCTGACTTTGGTCGCGTTGTCGCGCAGATGCAGTTTGATATGTATCACGTCTATACAACGGATGAGCATACCATCCGCGCCATTGGTATATTGCACCGTATCGAGAACAGTGCGCTTAAGAACGAGTTGCCCATTGCGTCAGAAGTCGTTGGCAAAGTGCAGTCGCGTCGTGCTTTGTATGTTGCAGTTCTTCTTCACGATATTGCGAAAGGTCGCGGCGGTGATCACTCCCAACTGGGAGCGCAAATTGCACTCACTTTGTGTCCTCGCTTTGGTTTGAGCGACGAGGAAACTGAAACGGTGAGTTGGCTGGTTCAACAGCACCTTTTGATGAGCAACACCGCGTTCAAGCGCGACCTTGATGATCCGAAAACCATAATCGATTTTTGTAGTTCCGTGCAGTCGCCGGAGCGGCTGAAGCTTCTGCTCGTTCTAACGTGTGCAGATATTCGTGCTGTCGGTCCGAAGGTGTGGAATGACTGGAAGGCGACATTGCTGCGTGAACTCTATATTCGCGCCGACGAACGGATGTCCGGTGGTCACGCGACTGTAACCCTCGATGCTCGAATCAATCGCGCGCGCCAGGCACTCTCTGACCGTCTATCAGATTGGCCTACGGTGGATCGCCAGGAATTTGTGTCGTCAGGGATTCCCGCCTATTGGGTGACCTACGATACAGATACCCACGAGCGCCATGCCAGATTTATTCGCGCCGCGGAGAACAGTGATCAAGATATTGCGATCGCGTTTAATATCGATAAAGCGCGCGCGGTCACTGAAATGATGATTTATACGCCTGACCACCCGGGATTGTTTGCCAAGATCGCTGGAGCTTTAGCACTGTCTAACGTATCCATTGTCGATGCCAAAATCGTGACACTGTCAAATGGTATGGCATTAGACACATTCACAGTTCAGGATTTTAACGGTACTGCGATTACCACTGAAACAAAACTTAATCGGGTCAAATCTAGGGTTGTTGCAGCGTTGGAAGGGCGGTTGCGTCTCGACCGTGAACTTGAAAGTGCGGAAGACCGATTACCTGATCGCGGCCGAGCTCTTGAATCACCGCCTCGCGTTATCATCGACAATACAGCTTCAAAATTGTACAGCGTTATTGAGATCAATGGCCACGATCGGCAAGGCTTCCTGTTCGACATAACCAAAGTGATTTCTGAACTGGCTCTTCAAATTGGGTCAGCTCATGTCTCAACCTACGGGGAACGCGTGGTAGACGTTTTCTATGTCAAAGATGTTTTTGGCATGAAGGTCGAGAACGAAAGTAAAATTCGTCAGGTCCGCGAGGTGCTCGGGAAGGCCATTGGCGTGCCCGACGAGTTTTCAGTTCGAGACGCCAAATCCGCTGTGATGCAGTCGACGGCCGCCGAATAGATATCCGTCTTTTTTGCGCCATGCCGAGGCCACATCTATGCCCCGAAGCCTTGGTGTTATAAACCTCTGCTATGAGTTCTCGCCAATCTCTTCTGCGCGCCTTCGCCACCGTAAGCGGCATGACCTTGATCAGTCGTGTGACTGGCTTTGTCCGCGATATCTTGATCGCCGGCGTGCTCGGAGCTGGTCTAGCGGCTGACGCATTCCTGATCGCCTTTCAGTTTCCGAACTTGTTTCGCCGTCTCTTTGCCGAGGGTGCATTCTCTGCCGGTTTTGTGCCCATCTTCTCGGAGATACTGGAAAAAGAAGGGCGGGACAAAGCGCTCCGGTTCGCAGAACAGTCTTTTGCCGTTCTCGCGACCGTCCTGTTTCTATTCGTTTTGGTAATGATGATCGCAATGCCCATCGCTTTGTTTGCGATCGCACCGGGCTTTAGCAATATTCCCGGCCAAATGGAGCGCGCGACAGAGCTAGCGCGGATTGCCTTTCCTTACCTATTTTTTATCTCGTTGGTTTCACTACAATCCGGTGTGCTCAATGCCCTCGATCGTTTTGCCGCGGCGGCTGCCACGCCAATTCTACTAAACTTAACCTTAATCACCGCCGTGTTGTTTGCATTGTCTTCGGGCATGGATGCATCAATCGCTCTGGCCTGGGGCGTTGCGTTGGCGGGTGTCATTCAATTCGCGTGGTTGGCGTGGCGGGTGCGAGTTGCAGGCATGCCTCTTGGGCTTATCCGTCCACGTTTATCACCACGGGTGAGACAGCTACTCAAGCGAATCCTTCCAGTCGTGTTCGGCGCTAGTTTGTATCAGCTCAATCTTCTCGTTGATAAAATTATCGCGACCCTAGTCTCTGTTGGCGCAGTGTCATGGCTCTATTTCGCAGACCGTGTGAACCAATTGCCGCTCGGCGTTATTGGGGTGGGCATCGGAGTTGCCCTGTTGCCCATGCTGTCTCGCTCTATTCAAAGTGACAATCCGGAAGAGGCACTCCGAGCTCAGAATCGGGCGATTGAGATCAGTCTCGTTCTCACACTACCGGCCGCCGTCGGGCTATTGGTCTTGGCGCATCCCATTGCTGCTGCCTTGTATGAGCGCGGGGCCTTCACCGTTGCAGACCGTCAAGCTGTTGGTGCAGCGCTTGCAGCTTTTGCCGCCGGGCTGCCGGCCTATGTCGTGATCAAGGCACTCGCGCCGGGGTTCTTCGGTCGCCAGGATACAGCGACGCCGGTCAAAATTTCAGCGGCGGCGATGGTCGTCAATATCGCGCTTAACCTCATCCTTATGCGGTCGCTTGGTCATGTCGGCATCGCCTTGGCAACAGCGATCTCTGCATGGCTGAACGCTGGTTTGCTGGGCTTTGTATTGGTTAGGCGCGGTCATCTCGTTGCTGATGCGCGACTGACCAAACGGTTGCCCCGCATTTGTCTGGCCAGCGTGGTAATGGGGGTAACGGTATGGATTGGGCTTAGTTTGTTAACCACCGCGTTCGGACCTTTATTCGGTGGGTCGGGAACCGCGGCGGGCGCTGAAATGCCGCGTGCCCTCGGTCTTGCCGGTCTCATTGCGCTCGGCTGTGGCGTCTATGGCGGCGTTCTTCTCGCGACCGGTGGGGCTGCGTTGAGTGACTTTAGAAGCCTTCGCGGTACACCTCCGCCTGGCGAGGCTGGCTAGTCAGCTTGACCCTATGAGAGCGCTGGGCTATCCCCGCGCCTTACCTCACAATCAACCCAACGGCGTGTCTCATGGCGTTTCCCAGCAATCGTATCCTTTCAGGCATTCAACCCACCGGTAATCTGCATCTTGGCAATTACTTAGGGGCGATGAAAAACTGGGTGGCCATGCAGAACGACTATGAATGTCTGTTTTGTATTGTCGATTTGCACGCCATTACGGTTTGGCCCGATCTCGGTGATATCGCCCAGTCATCAAGGGAAGTAGCCGCTGGCATGATTGCATCGGGTATCGACCCTGAACAAAGCGCACTCTTTATTCAAAGTCATGTACCGGCTCACGCTCAACTGGCGTGGGTTTTTAACTGCGTCGCACGTTTGGGCTGGCTTAACCGAATGACCCAGTTCAAAGACAAGGCCGGGAAAAATAAAGAAAAAGCTTCATCGGGCCTTATGGTTTATCCCAATCTCATGGCGGCTGATATTTTGGCTTACAAGGCAAGCCATGTGCCGACAGGTGAAGATCAGAAGCAGCATCTGGAGTTGGCGCGCGACATCGCGCAAAAGTTTAACGTCGATACGGGCAAAGATGTTTTCCCACTGCCTAAGCCAGTCATTCAGGGGCCCGGAACACGCGTCATGAGCTTGCGTGATGGCCAGCGTAAAATGTCCAAATCTGATGTGTCCGATATGACGCGGATCAACCTGACAGATACCGCAGACGCCATCGCCGATAAGATTAAGCGGGCGAAGACCGATCCCGAGCCGCTCCCGGACTCAGCGGCGGGCCTAGCGGAGCGCCCTGAGGCGTCCAACCTCATCAATATTTATGCGGCGTTGGCTGATAAGTCCGTTGATGATGTTGTGGCCGACTTTGCTGGCCAGGGCTTCGGGGCATTCAAACCCAAGCTGGCTGAACTTGCAGTGTCTATTCTTAGTCCTATCGCAAACCGTATGACTGAACTTCTGTCAGACCCGGCCGAACTTGATCGCTTGCTTGCTCGAGGGGCTGATAAGGCCAACGACCTTGCAAACCCAGTGTTGACTGAAGCCTATGAAGCCATAGGGTTCTCACAACGGGGTTAAGGCCTCAGATCACCTCGCACGCTTGGTCGAAATCAAAGCGCGGCGAACGAGGATGCACCTCTTTATCGTCGCCATAACCGACGTTGCACAGAAAGTTAACTTTGAACCGGCCGTCTGGGAAAAAGGTCGCATTGACCATATCAACATCGAAACCAGACATTGGTCCGCAGTCGAGGCCAAGAGCGCGTGCCGCCATCATGAAATAGGCACCCTGCAAGGTGCCATTCCGAAAGGCTGTCTCGGTCACCAAATCGTCATTGCCCGTAAACCAAACCTTTGCATCGGTATGGGGAAACAGTTCCGGCAAATGCTCATAGAATTTCATGTCATGCGCGATAATGGCGGTAACCGGTGCCGACATGGTTTTCGCCAGGTTGCCTCCAGAGAGAGCGGGCTTTAATTTTTCTCTACCCTCTGGCGTGGCAACAAAGACGAAACGCGCCGGAGAACAGTTGGCCGACGTCGGCGCCATTTTCATTAGACCAAATATTTTGTGAAGCGTGTCGTCGCTGACGGGTTCCGGGTGCCAGCTATTCTGTGTTCTGGCGTCACGAAACAAAAGGTCGAGTCCGGTACTGTCTATAGCGGTGCGAGGCATAGCGCGTCCTTTTCGTCTATCTGGTAGAATAGCTATTATGAAACTTCTGCTTATCAGACTTTGTTTTGCAACGGCACTGTTTACCGTCGGGATAGTACCTGTGGCGCTAGCATCCGACACGGCGGTGATTCTGATGTATCACCGTTTTGGTGAGAGCCACCTGCCGACGACTAACACAACTGTGGCCCAGCTTGAGGATCACATCGCAGCCTTACAAGACGGTGGCTATACAGTTGTGCCTCTCGCTGATGTGGTGTCGGCGCTCAATGGTGAACACAATCTGCCGCCTCGGGCGATTGCCATTACAGTTGATGACGCCTATCGATCCTTTCTCACGACGGGTTGGCCGCGCTTCAAGGCTGCTGGATTTCCAGTGACTCTTTTCGTGGCGACCGAAGGCGTAGACGCAGGGTACAGCGATACGTTGACGTGGAATGAAATTCTGACTCTGCAACGGGACGGTGTCGTGATTGGCGCACATAGCCACAATCACAGTCACTTCCCCTCGTTGAGTGCGGCCACCGTTGCACAAGACCTAGCCGAAATGTCCGCGGCCTTCGAGCGGGCGCTGGGTGATGTTCCCGATGTTTTCGCGTACCCGTATGGCGAGGCTGGTCGTGCTGATATGACAGCGGTTCGGAACGCCGGATTCGTCGCTGGGTTTGGTCAGCATTCAGGGGCTGTTGGGCCACTGGCAGATCGATTTTATCTCCCGCGCTTTGCTCTCAACGAACAATTCGGACGCTTGGAACGGTTTCGCCTGATTATCGAAACGCTGCCGTTGCCTGTGGTGTCGATCTCTCCCGTCGATCCTGTGCTTCAATCCAATCCACCTGCCATCACGATTGAGCTTACAGATTCACTGCCCAATCTGGAGAACGTGACCTGCTTTGGCCCGTCTGGAGAGCAACTCAACGTGGTGGCTGGCACCAACACGGTCTCAGTAAACCCCACGTCTTCGTTTCCTGCCGGTCGTGCGCGTTTGAACTGCACCCTGCGATCCGTAGATCGCCTTACCCAGGGGCGGTGGTATTGGTACGGGTGGCAGATGATCGCGGAGTTTGAGTCGGAAGGTATAGCCGTTCACCCGAGATACCGCTGAGTAGAGAAACGACAAGGTCTTACGTCTTAGTTTGCTTCAGCCAATTGAGTCATGACGTCTGGTGCGGCCAAGGTTGCCTTGTCGAGAGGCCGGAGATTGTTGACCCGTATAATAGCTCGTAAAGATTCGACGTAGGCCTCACCGCGTTCTGAGTAACGCGTTAAAGTTTCAGCCAAGACCCACCCGTCCAAGTCATTCCCTGCGTCCAGCGTCACAGCCCGTTGTTCGCGGAACGTGGCGTAGGCCCAATGGGTGTTTAGGTTCTTGGCATAAGCCTGCACAGATTGCAGTGGCGCCTCAAAAGCGCGAACGGCGTAGGCTTGGCCCTCTCGCTGTTCTGTTGGCACAATTCCCGCATCTTCGTTCCATACCCATTGTCCGAACAGAGCGTTGCCTTCGCGTGCAAACCGTGACGTTCCCCACGCACTTTCTTCGACAGCCTGAGCAAGGGCGAGCGCTACAGGAATAGGGGCGACCCGCGCTTCGAGGACGTCGAACAATTCAGCTAGGCTAACATCTTTTTCTGCTCGGTTTATGCCATAGCGTGTCGCAAGGCCATCAATCCACACGCCATCGTCTTCACTTAGGCTCACATTCTCGCTGTCAACTTTAAGAGTTGTGGCGATGGCTAGCAGCCGTCGGCGATCGGCTGCAATCTCTTCGTTGGCCGTCAATATCAAAGGGAGGACTGATCGAAAAAACAAGCGCTTGCGACGGTCGACGGCTCGAATGTCTTTCAGCCCTTCCGGCATAGCCGAAACAATAAGCCGCGGAACCGCTTGCCCCTCATTGCGAATACCATCAAGGGAGTAGCCAAACCGAACAAAGGTTTCTTCCAGTGTATCGATCACCAAATCATCACCGGCAATGACAATACGGCCATCACCACGGGTGCGTGTCGTGTCCGTAATTTGTAACGCGGCAAGAAACAGAATCAGCGCGACGAACACCATTTCCGCTTCAAGTGGTCGACGGCGCGCCTGGGCGTAAAGCGCGTGAAGAGCGCCAATGATCGCAAGGCCGACAGATTTAAGGAAAGTCATAGCGCGCAGCAACGAGCGGCTCCAAACGTAGTGCAGAGTCGCCTAGTTTACACGACCGCTTCGACTTGCGTTACTTCTGGAACGTAGTGGCGCAGCATATTTTCGATCCCTGACTTCAAAGTCATAGTCGAACTGGGACAGCCAGCGCAGGCACCGCGCATGTGCAAGTAAACTGTACCACCTTTAAATCCCTTGTAGATGATGTCTCCACCATCTTGGGCCACGGCTGGTCGCACCCGAGTTTCAATCAGTTCTTTGATTTGGTCGATAACGTCTGGGTCTGCATCATCGTCGGCGAACGTGTCGCTTTCATCTGTGCTGCCTGCACCGTCTAGCATCAAGGGCTGACCAGATGTGTAGTGATCCATAATTGCGCCAAGGACCAGCGGTTTGATCACCTGCCAATCCATGTCGTCTGTTTTGGTTACGGTTACAAAATCGGTGCCAAAGAAAACCCCAGTCACACCGTCCAATTCAAAGAGACGCCGTGCAAGAGGGGACTGCTGCGCATCTTCTGCTGTCGTAAAGTCAGCGACTCCACTATCCATGACCGGTCGGCCAGGCAGAAATTTGAGGGTTGCCGGATTAGGGGTCGGCTCGGTTTGAATAAACATTGGAAATGTCCTGGTCGGATTTAAGGGGCCTGCCCGTTAATTAGGACTAAAACGGTCCAGTCTCAAGGGTGAAGGTGGTGTGAGCGTAAGACTAGGCCTAGAAATTAGGTCAAAGCGTCGATTTCTTCGTTGGTTAAGTTTCCCGGCACGATGGTGACCGGCAATGTGATTTTACCGGCTAAACGGCCAGAAAGAGCGGTAACCAAGGGGCCGGGGCCTTCGTCTCCGGCGCTAGCACCAAGGACCAATACTGAGATATCCACCTGCTCTTCTACAACAGCAAGAAGCTGTGCGTTGGTGTCGCCCTCGCGTAGATACAGGGTTGGCATTCGCCCTGTTTGCCGCTGTACGTCGGCGGCAACGCGTTGGAGCAATTTTTCGGCTTCAGAGCGTGCTTCTGTTTCCATGAGATCAGCGATCGAGGCAAAGTGATGAAAATCCGATGGCTCGACGGCGTGAAAAAGAGCGACGTTACCGTTCGTATGTAGTGCTCGCCGGCAGGCAAAGCGGAGCGCGGCGCTCAGTTCTGCTGACGCATCAACAACAAGTAGAAACGTGCGTGGGTGTTCCAGACTTTCCTGTTCTTGATCAGTCATGATCTGCCCCTAGGTCCGCCTGAAGGCCGCTTCTGCCGCCCAACCAGCTAGCACAGCGATTACAATGGCGAATAGTCCGTAGATTGGTGCCAAATTGTGGGCGAAGTCGTAGACCTCTGCGCCGATACCTGTTTTTGAAATGATCAGAGGAACAAACTCGCCGCTGACAACGTCACCGTTTCTGAACAAATAGATACCGACTTCATAAGCCCCTGTCGGAACATTGGCCGGAAAATGAAGTTCAGCCCTAAACAATCTATTGGCAAGTAGCGATACCTTTCCGTTTTCTGGGCTGTAAAGGCCGCGCTCCGTATTCAATCGAATCAGCGCGTCCCCATAAGTTTGTCGAGTTTCTTCTGGTTGGTTGGGTTCGACAAACTTCAATTTAAGATTCTCAACACCGATCTCATAAAGTGCGCGTATTCGCTCCGACGTAAACTCCGCAATGTCGCGATTGCTTGCGACATTATAGAAAGACGGCACGTCTCTCATCGCAATTGCTTCCGAATTAGCCCATATCGGACCAAAGCGATTTTTGCGCCGAATGGTGACATCCGTTGCCGGGCCGCGAACAACAATAACAACATCGCCAGGACCATCGGTTGCGCCAAACAGCAATACGTCAGTGCCGGTAAAGCCTGTGGTGATGGCGACCAGATGGTTCGAGAGGTCCGCGACTAGGGGAACACTCTGTGCGGTTGCGGGCCGTGCGATACCAAAGGCAACAACAAAGGCCATGAGGATGAGCCCTGTTTTCATTCGCCGAAGCCACCAAACGAAAAGGGCTCGCTGGGCGTAACAACCAAATCAAAGGCGAGCTTCAGACAAACCCCAAGGACGATGAGCGCCAGTAAGATCCTCAACTGTTCGCCGCGCAGTTTGGCGCCCATCCGTGCACCGATTTGCGCACCGACCACGCCGCCTATCAGCAGAATCAACGCGAGCACGACGTCGACTGTTTGATTCACCGTCGCCTGTAGAAACGTCGTGTTGGCGGTGACAAAGATGATTTGAAACAGCGACGTTCCAATCACCACTTGAGTGGGCATACCGAGGAGGTAGATCATCGCTGGCACCATGACGAAGCCGCCACCGACTCCCATGATGGCTGCGAGAATGCCGACGATAAACCCAATCCCGAGGGGAAGCAAAGCTGAAATATAGAGCTTCGATTTACGAAAACGCATCTTGAACGGCAGGCCATGCATCCAGGTATGTCTGCCTGGGCCGCGTGCGGAGCGTGGCGAGCGACCAGTGGGAGCGGCTCGTTGCCGCACGATCGCTTTGGCGCTTTCGTAAAACATCAGCCCGCCGATTACGCCTAGAAAGACAACGTAACTCAGCGAAATCACGAGTTCGATTTGACCAAGACCACGTAAGACAGAGAACAAGGCCACACCAAAAGTGGAGCCGATGAAGCCGCCGACGGTCAGGACGGCCCCCATCCGTAGGTCAACGTTGCCGCGCCGCCAATGGGCGAGAACACCGGACACAGAACTAGCAACGATCTGATTGGCTTCCGTGCCAACGGCGACAGCAGGCGGTACACCGATAAAGAAGAGCAAGGGGGTCATAAGGAACCCACCGCCAACGCCAAATAGGCCAGACAACAAGCCGACGACCCCACCCATACCCAGAATGAGGAAAATGTTCACCGACATCTCGGCGATGGGGAGGTAGATCTGCATGCCGGTAAGCCGGCTCCTCCAGGCGAAAAAAGTGAATTGGTATAAGGCTTTGTACGGCTCGGGCCGCAGGTGATCAAGGGAAAAGCCTGTGGAACGCCTTGTAACGTCCGTCTAGGTCAGACGTTTGAAACCGGAATGGGCGATCGGCCCGCGTAGCCGGCCCTCTATGCTGCCTGTGGATGCGGCAGACGCGATCAGCGCAAACACTTCGCGGCAAGCGTCGGCGTAGTCTGCAATGTCCTCATGGGTATGCGCTGACATGGCATAAAATGCCGGTCCGGCTAAGAACCCGCGATCCAGCATTTCTTGGGTGAATAAAGTTTGTCGCGCCTTTGCGTCGTCGCCTGCGAAACCCAAGTGAGCAAGGGGATCAAGGCCACTGATGTTAACGTCCAGACCCGTATGGTCCGCTGTGTCTCGCCATACTTGTTTAACGTTTTGACCGATCGCAACCAGTTGGGCCGGTATGTCTGCTTTCTCATATTGAGTTAGTACCGCAAGCGCAGCCGCCGGCCCAATTCGTTCTGTCCACGACGTCGAGCTGATAAACGTGTTCTGTGCCGCCTGCATAATCTCACCACGCCCGATGATCGCTGAGATCGGGTACCCGTTGCCTAGAGCCTTCGCGAAAACTGCAACATCTGGATCAACGCCAAGGGTGAGGTGAGCGCCGCCTGTGGTGACCCGAAACCCTGCGGTGATCTCATCAAAGATGAGTACTGTGCCCGTTTTATCAGCAATTTCCCGAATACTTTCCAGAAAACCGGTGTCTGGATCTGAATCGCGCATTGGTTCCATAACGATGGCGGCCAGGTCATTGCCAGCCGTGGACACGATCTCTTTCAATGAGTCCAGGTCGTTGTAGCGAAAAGGCCGGGTTAGTCCTTCTAAGCCTCTGGGCACACCGGCGGGGTCGAGCCCAGGCAATAGGTGGCCATCAAGGGCGTCGTCTTTGGCCAAATTGGCAGAGAGGTACCAGTCATGCCATCCGTGATACCCGCAGACAGCGATTGTTGCCCGCCCAGTACGGGCGCGGGCGATGCGGACTGCGACGGCCATAGCTTCGCCACCGGCTCGAGAGAATCGCGCCATGTCGGCCCAGGGATGCAGGTCAGTCAGGCGTTCAGCCAGAATGACTTCCTCAGGCGTGTTGAGGGTGCTCATTGAGCCCTGGTCAATCGCCGCTTTTACCGCCGCATCAACATCCGGATCGGCGTAGCCTAAAACGGTGGCGCCCACACCACCGACTGTAAAATCCCGAAAGGCATTGCCGTCTAGGTCTATAACCGTGATGCCTTTGGCTGAAGCGTAGTAGCTCGGCCAACCACCAGGCAAAAACATCTCCGGGCGTTTAGAAAGCAATTGGCTCCCGCCCGGAATAAGCCGCCGGGCGATCTCGTACATCTCTTGGCCTCTTTTCGTGCTCACCATGATGCCCGGTTCAGCACCTGGATTACACGCCGTGCTCGAGGTACCAAGTGTATGTCTTGGCGATCCCATCTTTGAGCGACGTCGATGCTTTCCAGCCCAAGCCGTTGATCTTCGTAGAGTCCATTAGCTTGCGGGGCATCCCGTCGGGCTTTCTTAGGTCGTTGGTAATCGATCCGGTAAACCCAATCACATCCGCGACAGTTTGGGCCACATCACGGATGGCAATGTCCTCACCATAGCCGACGTTGATGGTTTCATCGGATGAGTAATGTTCCATCAGAAACACGCAGGCTTGGGCTAGGTCGTCGACATATAGAAATTCCCGCTTCGGGTTCCCAGTGCCCCAAACCTCAAAACTTTCGGCACCCGCGTCTTTCGCCTGGTGGGCTTTCACGATCAGCGCCGAAAGCACGTGGCTTTCACTTAGGTCAAAGTTGTCTCCGGGGCCGTATAAATTTGTCGGCATACAGGAAATATAATCCCGTCCATGCTGCCGTCGATACGCCTGCGTCATCATGACCCCGGCAATTTTAGCGATGGCATACCATTGGTTGGTCGGTTCCAATGGTCCGGTAAGCAGCGCATTCTCTTTCATGGGTTGAGCGGCCAGTCGTGGATAGATGCAGCTCGACCCTAAAAAAACCATACGGTTAACGCCGACAGCATGCGCGGCCGAGAATACGTTTGTTTCGATCTTCATATTGTCGATGAGGAAATCAACTGGATAGGTGTCGTTCGCCAAAATACCGCCGACCCGCGCCGCAGCCATAAAAATGGCATCGGGTTTGTTGTCCGCCATCCAACCTTCGACATCACTCTGTTGAGTCAAATCGAGTTCAGCATGGGTCGCCGTTAGGGTTTCGCAGTCGATAGCTTTTAACTGCCTGGTCAGGGCGGCCCCAACCATGCCGCTATGGCCCGCCACCCAGACTCTTTTTCCGGCGAGAGAATAATGCAGGTCTGTCATCAATCTCGTCAGTCGTCAGGTTGAAAGCGACGGTTTTCGTCTTGAAGAGTCTTGAGGTCACCGGCCACCATTTCCTTCACCATATCAGCGAAGGATGTCGTGTGGCGCCACCCTAATTTCTCATAAGCCTTGGTTGGGTCGCCCAGCAGAAGTTCAACTTCGGTCGGCCGGAAGTAGCGCGGATCGATCTCTACAAGAACAGCGCCGGACACAGCATCAAGGCCTTTTTCATCAACACCTTCGCCCTCCCATTTTATCGATCGGCCGATTTCCGCAAAGGCCCGCTCCACAAAGGACCGAACGGAATGGGTCTCCCCTGTGGCCAGCACAAAATCGTCGCCTTCTGGATGTTGGACGATGCGCCACATGCCTTCGACATAGTCGCGAGCGTGGCCCCAATCACGTTTGGCATCAATGTTGCCCAAGTAAATTTTTTCTTGAAGGCCGAGGTCGATCGCTGCCACCGCGCGCGTGATTTTTCGGGTGACAAAAGTCTCCCCTCGCAATGGGCTTTCATGATTAAAAAGAATGCCGTTGGACGCGTGGAAGCCATAAGCTTCTCGATAGTTCACTGTTATCCAATAAGCATACAGCTTCGCGACCGCATACGGTGATCGCGGATAGAAGGGAGTAGTTTCTTTTTGCGGCGTTTCCTGAACCTTGCCGTAGAGCTCAGACGTTGACGCCTGGTAAAATCGCGTATCGTCCATGCCGAGAATACGCATGGCTTCCAACAGTCGCAGCGTTCCCATGGCATCGGAATTAGCCGTGTACTCAGGTGTTTCAAAAGACACCTTCACATGGCTTTGCGCCGCGAGATTGTATATCTCTGTCGGCTGCACCTCTTGAACCAATCGGATCAGATTGGTCGCGTCGGTTAAGTCACCATAATGCAGAAAAAACTGTACACCCGACTTATGGAAGTCTTGATAAAGGTGATCAATTCGCCCGGTGTTGAACGAGGAAGACCTCCGTTTTACACCATGAACCGTATAGCCTTTTCCGAGCAAGAGTTCGGCGAGATAAGCGCCATCTTGTCCGGTAACGCCTGTAATGAGAGCAGTTTTATTGGCCATGAATGTTCCAATGGGCCTGAAAAAAGAGAGGCCCGATCATAGGCGCGTGGCCCCAATGCGGGCAAGGGTCACAATATCCAGTTCGGCTCGGAACAGGTTTTGCTGATCGGTCAGTCTAAGGGAGGTCGTAGAAGGTTTTTTGCTTAAGGGAGTCCAGAGATATTTCTGCAAGAATACCAGCAATTTTTGCACCAGCGCCTCCGCGCGCATAGGAGGAACCGTCAACATCAGCTGTGACTTTGAACGATGGGTCTAACGCGCGTTCAACGGCGGCTGAAATGAAAGTGCTATCAGCTGCACAGTCGATAACCAGGGGTCCGCGCAGCCGCCCTTTTTGGCGATCACCAATATTGACCGTTGGTACGCCAATGGCGGGGGCTTCGATTAGGCCCGACGAAGAATTCCCGATCACAACATCCGCAATCGCCAGGAGGCTGAGGTAGCGTTTGTAACCAAGTGAGTTGACAACGCATCGCCGTGTTTCATCTTCGCCGGCAAACGTGTTGAGTGTGTCGCGTACGACAGCGTGCCCTGGATCTGAATTCACACCGGTGAAAATCATCGTTGCTACGTCAAATTGACTGAGCGCATCTACGACAGCTGAAATTTCTGCTGCGCCCTGATCCAGCTGTAACGTTACTGGGTGGTGAGTGATGACAAATAGGGGAGACGACAACTTGATACCCAAGTCTGCCGCCAATTCTTCTCGGCTCAGGCGCTTAAGAGTGTCGAGGTGATCTAACCCAGGTGCGCCAACCATATGAATATGCGTGGGGTCTTCGCCCATTTGGCGCAATCGTTTTGCGTAAGGTTCGGCTGCGCAAAAATGTAGCCTTGCCATCTTGGTGATGGCATGACGAATGGCATCATCGATGGCTGCTTCAGTAATTTCACCACCATGGATGTGGGCCAGTGGAATGTTCAACATCAGCGCCGCTTCGGCAGCGCCGAGGATTTCAAAACGATCCCCCAGAACCATAACGATATCAGGCTTAAGGACTGCAAGCGTTTCAGAGAGACGCCCGACGGCATGCCCCACGGCTTTTGCCGCTGCCAATGGCGTGTCATCGCCGAGATCAAGATCTACTTTTCCATCGATGATGAATCCTTCGTCTTCGATATCGCGCCACGTCTCGCCAAACCGCGCATCAAGATGCTGACCAGTCACCACCGTCTGTAAAGTTAGATCGTCATGAGAGTCGATCGCGCGCATAACAGAAGAGAGATGTCCGAAATCGGAGCGCGACCCGGTGATGACACAGATGCGCCGGCTCATTATTTTACCCTCATTGATCGACACCGGTTTCGTGCCATGGTGTCAGATCAATCAGTCCTGTTGTGGCCGCGTACTCGGCGAGGGCGAGATCTTCAGGCGTTTCAATTTCGATACTGTGCCAATGGTCCATGAGCAAACCGTAGCATCCCGCAGGGTCGCTATAGATTTTTCCTGTTTTGCGGAAGGCGGACCAGTTCATTAAATAAAAGGCGCCATTCATTGTCACCTGCGGCGACAAGTCTTGGCGACGCAGCCCACCAGTTTTGTGCATCTTCTCGACAATTTCAGAGATCGAACCATCGGCCCTAAAATCACCTGTTAGCGCCGCGTAGGTGTCGAGCTGTCGGAGACCAACGACAAGATCAGCGTCTTTCTCTGTGTAAAGTGCGATGGCCTCTTCGAGGTGATCTGCAGTAGCAAACGGTGAGGCTGGTTCTAACAGCATGACGGCGTCGTATGCCCGGTTTTCGGTCTTTTCGATCCAGTCCATAGCATGGGCGACAACGCTATCGGATGTCGCCGCGTCGCTCGCAAGATCTGTCGGTCGGATGAACGGAATCTCGACACCAAGGCGGCGGCCTTCAGCAGCAATGTCATCATTGTCAGTTGAGAGTATTAAGCGACGACAGGCCGAGCACCGTTGTGCCGCCCCTGCCTTGTATCCCAACAAAGACAAGCCATTGACCGTTTTCAGGTTCTTTCCGGGCAGGCCTTTTGAGCCACCACGGGCGGTAATCAGAAATAGGATATCAAGCGGTGTGGCCACAGAAATCTCAGTTACTTCAAAGGGTTGACCCCGTCACATTACCGGACCGGGCGCCGGTCATAAACCATCTTTCCGTTGCGCCGCTTAGCCCCCTGGTCTACCTCCTAACACCGTGACTAATGCTAGGCCCCATACCTTTATTATCGCCGAAGCAGGCGTGAATCATAACGGTGACATTACCCGTGCACGCGCCATGGTCGATGTGGCGGCTGATGCTGGTGCAGATGCCATCAAATTCCAATCCTTCAAGGGCGAACAATTGGCCACGGCACGGGCACCAAGGGCGGCGTATCAAATCCGCAACACAGGTGCCAACGAAAACCAGGCGGCGATGCTGAAAGCGCTAGAACTTTCGGCCGATGATCATAAGGTCCTTTTTGACGCGGCTGAGACAGCCGGTATTGAATTTATGTCAACGCCCTTTGACGAAGACAGCCTTGATCTCCTGGTTCATACGCTCGACGTCCGTCGGCTTAAGATCGCTTCCGGTGAGCTGACGAACGCGCCGCTGTTGTTGGCGATGGCGCGTACTGGGAAACCGATCATTCTTTCGACGGGTATGGCAACAGTCACAGAAATTAAGGAGGCGTTGGGGGTCCTCGCGTTTGGCTATACGACACTTGCTGGCGATCTAGGCTCCACCCCGAGCATCACAACATTTGCCAAAGCCTATGAAGACGACGCTGGACAAAGAGCGTTGACCTCGCAAGTGACATTGCTTCACTGCACGTCCAATTATCCAGCGGCGGCAGAGTCCATCAATCTCCGTGCCATCGATACACTTCGTACCGAATTTGGTCTTCCGGTCGGATTGTCCGATCATAGTCAGGGTATCGCCATCGCGACAGCGGCTGTGGCACGGGGTGCAATGATCATAGAAAAGCATTTTACTCTGGACTCAACGCTATCCGGTCCGGATCACATCGCGTCGCTTGAGCCGCCCGCCTTGCGTGACATGATCACCGATATTCGATCTGTCGAGGCAGCTCTTGGAACGGGTGAAAAAACACCCGTTGCCGGTGAACATGATACCGCGGCAGTCGCTCGAAAAAGTTTGGTCGCGATTACATCGATAGCGCAAGGCGATCAGTTTACAGAAGCGAACTTGGGGTCGCGGCGTCCCGGGGATGGCGTCGCGCCAATTCATTACTGGGATATACTCGGCACATCAGCGGATCGCACATATGCCGTTGATGATCTGATTGTATGGGAGCCACCCTCAAAATGAGTGTCTCAGTGAGTGGTCGAGATATCATCGTGGTTGGCGCCAGCGGTCACGCTCGTGTGCTGGTTCATCTTCTTCAAAATTTGGGGATGACGCCTGCGGCTCTTATCGACATTGATACCGAGTTACATGGCACCGATATATACGGTGTGTCGGTTATTGGCGGCGATGATGCAGTTCTCGCGCGGCAACCCTCTGATATTGTCTTGGTTAATGCGGTCGGTAATGCGCCGGGTGCCGGTCAATCAGGGCTTCATGTTCGTCGTACTGTGTTTGAAAAGTTCAAAGAGCATGGCTTCGAATTCATCAATGTGGTGAGTGACGATACCTCCGTTTCCAAGCGGTCAACGTTGGGTGAAGGGGTGCAGGCGATAACGCGGTCAATCATTCATCCTGGTGTGAACATCGGCGACAACACCATCCTCAATACAGGCGCTAGCCTTGATCATGATTGCTGGGTCGGGGCGCATAGTCATATCGCGCCTTGGGCGGTGTTATGCGGGGGTGTAACAGTTGGCGACGATTGTCACATTGGCGCCCGGGCGGTTTTGGTGCCCGGTATTCGGGTTGGTGACGGCGCAGTGGTGGGGGCTGGTGCAGTCGTGATTGCTGACGTGGCCCCGGCCACAACCGTGGTTGGCAATCCGGCCCGTGTCGCCAAAGGGACTGACGCTATTGAGTCAGGGGCACTCGCAACATGAGCGCAGTTGAAGACAATTTGATCACACCCGACAGGACGATCTTGGAAACGCTTAAGATCATCGACACACATGGCGTGCCGTTTGGTCTGGTGCACGAAGACGGGATTTTGCAAGGTACGGTAACTGATGGTGATATACGGCGGGGAATCCTCGCCGGAATCCCGCTATCAGACCCGGTTGCCAAAGTCATGAACACAGCCCCGATTGCGGCTGCTGGCGATATCTCAGATAGCGAAGCTGCCCGGCTGATGCGACGCTCAGGCATCGGTCATTTGCCTTTGGTCGATAATGCCGGACGCATTGTCGACCTCAAGGTGCTTAAACACCTGGACCCAAAACCTGAGAATGGAAACCCCGTGGTTCTTATGGTGGGCGGCCAGGGTACACGGCTTCAACCTCTGACAAACGATGTTCCCAAGCCCATGCTTGAAATTGGCGGCCGGCCAATTTTGGAAACCATAGTTGAGCGATTTGTCTCCCAAGGGTTTAACGAGATTTATTTGTCGGTGAATTATAAAGCCGAGATGATCGAAAACTATTTTGGCGATGGACACGCTTTTGGCGCGAACATTTCCTATTTGCGCGAAGACCAAGCTTTGGGAACGGGGGGTGCGTTGTCACTCTTGCCTCAGCGTCCTTTGTCACCCCTGATTGTCATGAACGGGGATGTATTGACCAAAGTGAATTTCAGTCACTTGATAAAATTTCATCAGAACCACGGTGCGTCAGCCACAATGGGTGTAAGCGAGTATCGCTTCACCGTGCCCTTTGGCGTTGTCGAAACCGCCGCCGAATCTCTGAAGTCGATCGCCGAAAAGCCTCAGCACACCTTTTTTGTTAATGCTGGCATATACGTCATCGATCCAAATGTCCTTGATCTCATCCCATCGGACTCAGCGTTGGATATGCCTGACCTGTTCCAGCACTTGCTCGACCAGGGCGCTACTCCCACGGTGTTTCCGTTAAGAGAGTACTGGATGGATGTCGGTCAATCTCATGATCTGGTGCAGGCGAACAGAGATTATGGTGAAGTGTTTACTAAGAGCGACGACTGAAACCATGCACGTAAAAACAGGGAGTTCTCGTGATGCGATCCGTCCCCGAGCTATTTGATCTCGCTGGCCGATCAGCCCTGGTGACAGGCGGGGCTGGTCACCTTGGTCGAGCCATTGGCAACGCGCTGGCTGAATGTGGTGCGCGGGTGGCTCTCCTTGATCGTCACGACCCCAGTGCCGCGGCGTCTAAATTGCCTGCAGCCGAAGGTGTTGAGCACGCAGCGCTGACCGTAGACCTTGCGATCGAAGATCAGGTTCGGGCTGCCCCGGTCGAACAACAAAACCTGAGCAAGTGGCGCGACGCCTTAGAGGTCAATTTGACCGCTCCCTTTGCACTGACCCAAGCCGCTCTGTCGCACCTTCGAGAGTCAGGGCAGGGGTCTGTTATTCATATTGGGTCTATCTACGGGATGTTGGGGCCAGATTGGTCGCTCTACGATGCAGAGGACGTGCCTGGCACGCCAGCGGCCTATGCCGCCTCCAAGGGGGGCTTGATGCAGATGACACGGTGGTTGGCGACATCTCTTGCGCCAGACGTCAGGGTCAACGCCATCGTGCCCGGCGGGGTCCAGCGAGACACTGCGCCTCGGTTTAAGGCAGCCTACGAAAAGCGTACGCCGCTTGGGCGGATGGCGTCAGAAGAAGACGTCAAAGGGGCCGCTGCCTTTCTGGCATCTGACGCCGCAAGCTATGTCACCGGTCAATGTCTTATGGTTGATGGGGGGTGGTCGGCATGGTGAATCTGGCCTGAATCAGGTAGTATTCAAGGCTGAATTGTTCGGAATCAGCTCGCTGCCGTGAAATCTATCAGTAATATCTTCACCCAACCGCGTAACCTGCTCGTATTGCTACATGATACGGCGATGGCGTTTCTTGCGGTCGGCGTCGCATTTTTCCTTCGCCTCGGCGTTCAGGTTTTCGATCAACTTGAGATCATAGTTCAGCTTGCAGCTGTATATGCTTGTCTTGCCTTCATAATTTATTTGTTTACTGGTTTGTACCGTCACCTATGGGCTTATGTTTCGTTTGTCGATGCGGTCAACATCGTTCGTTCCGCGACAGGTGTTGCATTGGCGTTCATTCCGCTGATGTTTTTGTTCACCCGTCTTGAAGATGTACCCCGTTCGGTTCCCTTCATTGGTTGGTTTGTTCTAGTTGTCTTTCTTGCGACACCGCGATTGAGCTTCCGTCTTATCAAGGATCGCCGGCTTGGGTTCCTGGCCAGTGAAGAAGCGGCGCGTATTCCTGTGTTGATGGTCGGTGCCGGTGACGAGGCCGCTCATTTTATTCGAGCCACCCAATTAAACACCCACAGCCGGTATAGAGTCGTGGGTTTGGTTACGGCAACGCCGGGTCGGGTTGGTCAAGTTATGAATGGGGTCGAAGTGCTCGGCCTTGAGCGGGACATTAAATCAATTATCGCCACCCTGACTGCGCGCAACCTAGCCCCTGGGCGACTTATTCTCACACGCCCGGAAAACGCCCGTGAAACGCTCAGGGATCTATTGCGTGTTGCGCAAGACACAGGCGCGGAACTCACAAAACTCCCGCCGGTGGCTGACCTGCGCGCGTACGATGAGCCTGATTTCGCGCCTCGACCTATCGCGCTTGAAGATCTTCTCGGCCGGCCTGCCCGGAGTTTGGATCGCGCGGCCATGGACGCCCTCATCCGGGGCAAACGTGTCCTGGTGACGGGCGCCGGAGGGTCAATCGGGTCCGAACTGGTGCGGCAAATAGCCGCCGCTGATCCCGCTCATATCTCGATGCTCGATCACGGTGAGTTCAATTTGTATTCCATCGAACAGGAGATGCAGCAGGATTGGCCGGGCCTGGATGTGAAACCGATCATTGCCGATGTGCGTGATCACGGACGGATCACGGCAACCTTTGAATCGGTTAAGCCGGACATCGTGTTCCATGCGGCGGCGCTAAAGCATGTCCCAATGGTCGAGTACAATCCGCTTGAAGGCTTGGCAACGAATGCGCTTGGCACCCGGGAGATTGCGGATGCCTGTCTGGCCCACAATGTGCCTGAAATGGTGCTGATATCGACCGATAAAGCTGTTAACCCGGCCAACGTTATGGGGGCCGGCAAGCGCCTCGCGGAGATTTATTGTCAGGCTGCAGATGTTGCCAGCATCGGCACGCGGTTTATCACGGTCAGGTTTGGTAACGTTCTTGGGTCGACGGGTTCGGTCGTGCCGTTGTTTCAAAAACAATTGGCAGCAGGGGGCCCGCTGACTGTCACCCATCCAGAAATTGAACGGTATTTTATGACCGTTGGCGAAGCCGTTGAACTGGTTCTCCAGGCAGCGGCGCTCGGCCCTGGGCGTAATGACAGAGGGGCCATTTACGTTCTTGATATGGGGGGCCCGGTAAAGATCATTGATCTTGCTCGGCAGATTATTCATCTGGCTGGCAAAGTGCCCGACGAAGATATCAAAATTAAAATCATCGGATTGCGTCCCGGTGACAAACTCACGGAAGAGCTGTTCCATGGCCAGGAACCACCGGTGGGAACGGATATGGATGGCATACTCATCGCGCGCCCCCGGGTTAGCGCTTTTGAGACCGTCGCTGCGCGTCTAGACCACCTCAAGGACGCCTGCGCCCAGCAGCAAGAATCTGCTGCGCTAGAAGTGCTGACAGATCTGGTGCCTGAACTTTCACGCCCTGAATTGGCCCAGACAAGCACTACCGACCACGCGGGGTCACCCCATCTAAAGATCGTCAAATAATTCCGCACTGGGCGGCGCCTAAGACGTTTTCCCCTGGCATGAGCCATGCTAAACCCCGGCTCTCGCATTTAATCGACTGATCATTTTGAGGTGACCATGCCCGCTTCCGCCGTGCGCCGTGCGCTGTTGTCTGTTTCCGATAAAACCGGCCTCGTCGAGTTCGCCACGTTCCTAAACGGCAAGGGCGTTGAATTGGTTTCCACTGGTGGCACCGCCAAAGCGATTGCCGGCGCCGGCCTCCCGGTACGAGAAGTCTCCGATCTCACTGGCTTTCCCGAAATGCTTGATGGGCGCGTTAAGACTCTGCATCCCAATGTCCATGGCGGACTGCTCGGGGTGCGTGGCAATGCAGACCATGAAGCGACGATGGCGGAACACGGCATCGCGCCGATCGATTTGGTTGTGGTTAATTTGTACCCTTTTGAAAACACCGTTGCTGCCGGCGCGGATTTTGAGACCTGTATCGAGAACATCGACATTGGCGGCCCGGCCATGATCCGGTCCGCGGCTAAAAATCATGCGGGAGTGGCCGTTATTGTTGACCCGCAAGATTATGCGGAAGTTCAATCCAATATGGATACCCATGCCGGCGCAGTTTCAGACGACCTTCGCACTATTCTTGCGGCGCGCGCCTTTTCACGGACCGCAGCCTATGACAGTGCCATCTCAACCTGGTTCGCTGATCAATTGGGCGATGCCTTTCCGCGTTGGCTATCAGTGGCCGGGACTAAGAAGCAAGACCTCCGATACGGTGAAAACCCTCATCAGCAGGCGGCTCTGTATCTTTCTGGCGAGCCGCGCCCCGGAATTGCGACAGCAGAGAAAATCCAAGGCAAAGAACTGAGCTACAACAATATCAACGACACCGACGCTGCTTTCGAACTTGTTGCAGAATTTGATCGCCCAGCTGTGGCGATCATCAAGCATGCTAATCCGTGTGGCGTTGCAGTCGCCGCTGATTGCTTGTCCGCATATACCAAAGCCCTCGCCTGTGACCCGGTTTCGGCCTTTGGCGGTATTGTTGCCCTCAACCGGCCGCTTGATGGGGCTATGGCCGCAGAAATTACGAAACTGTTTACTGAGGTTGTCATTGCTCCTGACGCCAATGATGAAGCGCGTGCGACGTTCGCCAAAAAGAAAAACCTCCGCCTTCTTCTGACTGGTGAAATGCCCGATGTGTCAGAGACTGCGCGTATGGTTAAGCCGGTAGCGGGTGGGTTGTTGGCTCAATCCAAAGACACCGGACACATCACCGCTGGTGATCTAAAAACCGTGACCAAAGTTACGCCGACCGATGATCAAACGGCGGATATGTTGTTCGCGTTCACCATTGCCAAACACGTGAAATCAAACACCATTGTCTATGCCAAAGATGGAGCCACGGTTGGCATCGGTGCTGGCCAAATGAGCCGTGTCGATTCCGCTCGGATTGCTGCGGCTAAGGCGATGGACGCGGCTAAGGAAGCGGGCCTTGATACGCCGGCAACGGTTGGGTCGGTCGTTGCGTCCGATGCCTTCTTCCCCTTCACCGATGGGCTTTTGGCTGCGGTCGAAGCCGGGGCAACGGCGGTTATTCAGCCGGGAGGATCGATCCGCGATGACGAAGTGATCGCCGCCGCCGACGAAAAAGGCTTGGCGATGGTGTTCACAGGCATGCGC
The DNA here is from genome assembly GCA_012103295.1 of Alphaproteobacteria bacterium. GTDB lineage: Bacteria > Pseudomonadota > Alphaproteobacteria > Rhodospirillales > Rhodospirillaceae > WLXB01. The sequence continues at coordinate 57,912 of WLXB01000004.1, forward strand.
CATTTCCGTCATTAATCGCAGCGCGCGCTACGAGACTAAGATCAGCGGCCAGGCTCTTTGACGGTCTGAAGAAGTAGAAGCCCGGCAATCAGGAAAACAAGAATTGTAGCCATGCCGATGCGCTGGCTGCCCGCTAGTATGGTCACGGCACCGACGGCAAATGGCCCGACGAAGCTGGTCACCTTTCCTGACACCGCGAACAGGCCAAACATTTCTCCGCGAATCTCTGGGGGCGCAAGGCGCGCCATAAAGGTTCGACTTGCTGCCTGCACTGGTCCGAAGAAGGTGCTCATAATCAATGCTGTCACCCAGAACTGAGGTACGGTTTGGGCGATTAGTACGCCGACGGCGGAAACTGTTAACGCGACTAGGCTGACAGTTAGAGTCCGCTTCGATCCAAAGCGATCGTCAACCCATCCGAAGACGGCCGCACCTAGTCCGGCCGTTACGTTCAACGCGATGCCAAAAACAATGATGTCTTCTAAGGTCATACCGAATGTACCAGCCGCGTAGATACCACCAAAGGCGAACATAGTATTGACGCCATCGATGTAGATCATGCGGGCGATGAGAAACCGGAAGCTGTTGGCGTGCTGCCGGGCATTGCGGAGAGTCCCGATGAGAGTCGATAAGCCTTGTTGAATCGCGGCGCTTAACGCCAATCCCGTGCGTGGATTATCTGGCGTAAACGCGAACAGTGGCCAAGTGAACAAGGCGATCCAGCCGGCAGTCACCAGCATGGTTGCGCGCACGTGTTCGGCGTTACCTTTATCAAAACCAAAAGGTGAGGGGTCCGCTTGAACAAATCCCACGAGTGCAACGACAAGACAGATTAAACCGCCGGCATATCCGAGCCCCCAGGCTAGGCCAGACACCCGGCCAAGGCGCGTTGGTGTGGTCAAGTCGGGCAGCATGGTGTTGTAAAAAACCAAGCCCACTTCAAAGCCAACAGTCCCGAACACCGCGACGGTCAAGGCCAGTGGAATTGAGTTTGGGCCCGGTGCCGCGAACCAAAGCGCGGCGGTCGCGACGATGCAAAGCAGAGTAAAAAACGCCAGCCAAGGCTTTCGTCGCCCCGTGTGATCTGCAATCGCGCCAGCGACCGGGCTGGTGAGGGCGATAATAAGCCCTGCGATTCCTGTCGCTGTTCCCCACAGTGCTGTGCCCGTTTCTGCATCCGGTGCAATCGCCTGAGTAAAGTACGCGGAGAATACGAAGGTTGAGACGACGGTGGTGAAACCAGAGTTGCCAAAATCGAACAATGCCCATGACCAAAGAGCCTTACGGTCGGCCGGCTGGGCTGGGGTCCGGGTGTTCATAGAAGTCCGGCGCCGGCGCGGACGCGGTTGGCCAATTGGAGCGCGACAAGGCCGTCTTGACCAGTTGCCACATCTGACTCGGCGCCGCCTACTGCCGCAATAAAAGAGGCTAACTGAGTACGCAATGGATCTATTGCGTCGACAACCAATGCCTTGGGTATCCCGTCGACTGTGTGGGTGACTGTCTTTGCAGTGAAGTCGAGATCAAAAGTTGAGCTTGTGGTTTCTATGGATAAACCGCGGTCTTGTGTTTCAGCAACTCGGCTAACATCAAAGGATGCAGAGACACCAGTGTCCAACGTCAATGTCGAGGTTGCACGATGTTCGGTACTGCCGGGTGTGCATTCAATAGCGGTAACGGCACCTACCCTTATCGTGTTGAGCAAGTCGAGATCATGAATCATGAGATCAAGCACTGCGTCGACGTCATAGCTTCGATCACTGGCCAAATTGAGCCGCCGCGCTGAAATCGATTTAATTCTGCTACCGTTCTCTAGGTCATCCTTCAGTATAGATTTCAATAGTGTGATCGCTGGATTAAAGCGTTCGACGTGGCCGATTCTGAGGCACGCGTCGCAATCTGCCGCCGCGTCTATCATCGCAATTGCATCATCTTTGGTTGCTGATATCGGTTTTTCGACCAGACAAGAAACACCAGATCGGAGCAGCGGCACGGCCATCGTCGCGTGGTATTGAGTGGGTACGGCGATAACGGCGACGTCTACTAGACCAACCAAGCCTTCGAGGTTTGTGATGGCCTGGCTGCCGGTTTCCTTTGCGACCTGTTCAGTCGTATCTGCTCTTTCATCAAAAACGGCGACAAGATTCAGGTTCGACGCGTCGCTACAGGCCCGCACGTGGTGCATGCCCATACGGCCGAGTCCGATAACAGCCGCACGCATTACTGATGGGTTTGCCATTATTGCTGAGTTCTTACGAAGCAAGAGCCGTCCGCACGGCAGCAATAATGCGCGCCTGAGCGTCAGCCTCCAGATAAGGATGCATTGGCAGGCTGACGACCTGATTTGCCAATCGTTCTGTAACGGGTAAACCGTTGCCCGCAACGGGGTAGTTTCGATAGGGGCCCTGGATGTGCAAGGGCAGAGGATAGAACAAGGCTGTTGGAATGCTATCTGCAGCAAGAGTTTCAACGATGGTGTTGCGTTGCTCAGAAACCAATGTGTACTGAGCCCAAACCGAAGTCACATCGTCAATGAGCTGGGGAGTCTGCACAACATCGGACAAGCCTTCGCTATATCGTTGCGCAATGACATTTCTCTTCTCACATTCATCGTCGAAGATTTTGAGTTTCTCGAGAAGAATGGCCGCTTGGATCGAATCAAACCGGGCGGTGAGACCCAGGCATTTCGCTTCAGCAGAGCCCCCCCCATTGCCGTGAACCCGAACACTTTTCATACGTTCGTATAGCTCTGTGTCGTCGGTTAGAATGGCACCACCGTCGCCGTAACATGATAGAGGCTTAGAGGGATAAAAACTCGTTCCAGTCACCCGCCCCAAAGTACCGAGCGAGGACCCTTTATAGGTCGCACCAAACGCTTGTGCGGCATCGTCTAAGATCCACAAGCCATGTTCGTCGGCGATTTCGCGGATCGGATCGAAATCTGCTGGCTGTCCGAAGAGGTCGACAGTCATGAGGGCCTTCGCGGTGACCCCGGCGCTGTCGGCGGCACGGAGTCCAGATTTTAGACTGTCCGCATCAATGTTGAAGGTCTGTGGATCAACGTCGACAAAAACGGGTGTCGCGCCGCGCAGGGCGACAACTTCTGCAGAGGATGTAAAGGTAAAGGATGGGACCAGAACCGCGTCGCCGGGCCCAATATCCGCGGCCATCAAAGGCAGAATAAGGGCGTCGGTGCCGCTGGCGCAGGTAAGGCAGTGGGCGGCACCTGTACGATCGGCCAGTTGGCGCTCTACGTCCGTGACCTCGGGGCCCATGATGAATGCGCCATGGTCAAGAACCCGACGAATGGCCGCGTCAATTTGATCAGAAATACGGGACCGTTGCGCTTGGAGGTCGATAAACGGCAGAGGTGATGACGCAGTATCGCGCATAGAGCGAAACACCTAATTGAGGGCCGGAAAAGAGTGCCTGCAAGAGCAAGCCGCACGGGCGTTTAAACGGGTCGCACAACCTACAACTTACGCCCGAGTCTTGTAAATGTGGGGATGGTCGATTGAAGCTCACGGCGTGCTGCTCTAGACAAGGCCGAATCTGCACCGTTAACTGCCATCCATAATCATGTCTAAAGCTGAAAAACATAAGCGATCGGGCCCTTTGCTACGCCGCCTAGTGCGCGAAGCGGTGGCGCCCTATGGGTCCCGCGTTGCTTTAGCCGCGGTTTTCATGGTGCTTGTGGCAGCGATGACGGCCGCTTTGGCCTGGCTCATGGACCCGGTGGTCAATCGTGTTTTCGTCGAACGGCGCAGTGACTTGTTGTGGTCCGTGGGCGGGGCTGTGTTCGCCGTGTTCACGATCAAGGGCGCCGCCACATACGCTCAAGCCGTGCTCATGACCGGCGTTGGCCAGAGTGTTCTTATGGACATGCAGAACCGGTTGTTCCGGCATTTGATGACACAAGACCTGGCCTTTTTTCAGCGCCAGACAACCGGCGGTTTGATGTCCCGGTTTACGACCGACATCGGCATGATGCGCCAAGCGGTCTCAACCGCGCTGACAGGTCTCGGTAAAGACAGTCTGTCGGTCATCTTTCTCGTCGGCGTTATGTTTTATCAAGACTGGCTGCTGGCGACTGTTGCATTCGTTGTCTTCCCGGCGACGGTGATTCCGATTACGCGGCTTGGTCGCCGGCTTCGTCATGTTACAGCTGATACCCAAGCGCAGACGGGCGGCTTGATGACCGTACTGCAGCAAACATTTACAGGCATGCGCCTGATCAAATCTTATCGTATGGAAGATTATGAATCTGAACGGGCCGCGGCCATGACTCGGTCGGTGCGTGACCTTGTGATGCGTGCCGAACGGGTCAAAGCGTTGTCCAGCCCGTTGATGGAGACGATCGGCGGTGTCGCCGTCACGATTGTTATCGTTTATGGCGGATGGCGGGTGATTCAAGATACGACGACGCCGGGCGCCTTCTTTTCGTTTATCACGGCTTTGTTGATGGCGTACCGGCCGATGAAAGCACTGGCCAATCTAAACGCACAAATTCAAGAAGGCCTTGCTGGCGCAGAACGTTTATTCGCGATCCTTGATGAGCGACCAAACCTAACCGAGTCTATTGGTGCTAAGCCTCTTTCAGTGTCGGGCGGCGGGATTGTTTTTGACAAGGTTTCCTTTTCCTATGATGACGGAAAAGCGGCCCTCCATGACGTCTCATTCGATGCGCAACCGGGCAAGACCACCGCTTTGGTTGGGCCATCCGGAGCAGGCAAAACCACACTTCTTAATTTGGTCCCCCGCTTCTTTGATCCTGACTCAGGCCGTGTTCTCATCGACGCTCAGAATATCCGCGACGTTACACTAGAGTCCTTGCGATCATCAGTTGCTCTCGTCTCGCAAGACGTTCTCCTATTTGATGATTCGGTGCGCGCCAACATTCGCTTTGGCAGGCCTGCTGCGACGGATGACGAAATCGCAGACGCCGCACGAGCAGCTGGTGCAGAAGACTTCATTCTCGCAATGGCCGATGGCTATGACACTCTGGTCGGGGAGCGCGGTGAATCTTTATCCGGTGGGCAACGCCAGCGCATCGCAATTGCACGGGCGATTCTGAAAAATGCCCCTATATTGCTCCTCGATGAAGCGACAAGTGCGCTGGACGCGGAAACGGAAGCGCAGATTCAATCGGCGATGGATGCGCTTCGAAAAGGCCGGACGACCGTTGTTATTGCGCACCGGTTGGCAACCGTTCAGCACGCAGATTGTATCCATGTTGTTGTTGATGGCGGCGTCGTTGAAAGCGGAACCCACGATGAGTTAGTGAAGAACGACGCGACGTATGCCCGCCTTAGCGCTTTGCAATTTTCACCGCGTGATCAAGAGAACCCTATCGCACCTTAGCGACTTTCTGTGATCAGTTTTTCGAAGACATCTGAAATTTCGGTTATTGCAGACGTGTCGTTGAACAGAGCCGGGGCGCGCTCCTGAATTCGCTTTCTCACAGACGTTCTAAACGGTTGGTCATGAACCAGGCGATAAGCAGTTTCGACATATTCGTCGGCGCTATCAACGACACAATCCATCACGTCCATACGTTTGTAGAAAGCAAATGTGTGACGGCCCCGCATAAAATTTCCGGGCCAGTGGACGATCGGTGTTCCGGTTATCAGACTTTCGAGACTTGTTTTGCCGCCGGACCAGTGGGGAATGTCCAGGAGAACGTCGGCGCTGCTGAGTAGGGCTGTGAAGTCACGACTTTTCACTCGCGGTAGGATTTTTACGCGGTGGATATTAGCGCCCATGCTTTTCTCCAACCGATTCAGAAACACATGGTCGGCATGCGTATGAATGCTAAGAAAGTAGAGATAGGCATCCGGGTCTTTCTCAATCAAAGCTGCGGCGATTGAGTCAAAGTCTGGGTGAATTTTGTAGAGACTCTGGGCGCATAGGTAGGCGGACGCATTAGGGGTCATGCCAAAAGTAGAACGATTTACCGAAGATTCGGGCAAATTCGGCTCCGGCACAGAAATCGATAAACCATCAAGTTTAATGAGGGTCTCACAGTAATGATCGTCCGCAGAGTCAGGCTCCATTGCTGCGACGGACAGGAACGCATCCATGTTTGGGATGCCGCTGGTAACAGGGTGTCCCCAGCCCATCACCTGTACGGGCGCTGAACGGGCAAACGCCAAGAAATAGACCAGATCTTCCATCCCGATTTCTGGAAAATAGATCAGGTCCGCTTCTTCCGCTGCGACCATAGCCCGTGCTCGTGCCAAGTCATCGGGCAAATCAACAACGCGATCGGCCATATTGGCTAAGACTGGGGCGACAGGATCTTCCAACGGTAAAACAGGGCTGCGTAGTAAAATGACTTCGAAACGGTCTCGGTCCAGATGCTCGATCAAGCCTTGGCATAAGTATCCCACCGTATGACTACGCAAAAAGCTTGAGAGAATTCCAACGCGAAACTTTTTCCGGTCCGGGGTTTGCCCGATGTGTGGGGCGGTCATAGCGAGATCTGGGCAGCACTCAAGATAGAAGGCCGCGATCCGTTCTTGAAAATCGCGATCGTTCTCACCGTGATAAGCGAGGTAGAAGTTTGTGAATCCCCCAGAGGCGTATGCGTCCGCGACGGGTCCACGGGGTAGGAGCTGAAGACCTTCGTCAATCATTGCCCTGTTCTTAGCAATCTCGACCGTGTCCTTGCTGATCACCGGCAGAGTCAGCACAATTTTTAATCTTATGAGGACGCGAAATTCTGGATCGATGTCGAGCTTGGCAACACGCTGATACAGTTTCCAAGCAGCAGCTGTCCTTCCGCTCTTCTCTTCGGTTTCCGCGAGATAATACAACCCGTCAGGATGGTTCGGCACCCGTGCCAGAAATAAGGAGAGTTCGCGGTGAGCTTCACTTAACTTGCGTATCGAAAGGTATGCTTGGCCTAGCGCAAGACGAGCCGCGTCGTTCTCCGGATCAGCTTGAACAGCCTGTTGTCCAGACGTGACGGCCGAACGAGGTTGCCCGAGGGCTAGGCGCGCTTCAGTTAACAGACGCAAAGTCTCGGAGTGGTTTGGGCGCAAGGTGGCTGCCTTCGCTAACCACGCTTCCGCGCTTTCCTTTTTGCCAATTGAAAACAAAAGGCGGCCACAGTTCATTGTCGCCCCGGCGTGACTGGGGTCTATCTCAACGACCCGAACGAAGGCAGTAATTGCTTCAATAGTCTGGCCGGCTCGGCCGTATGCAGCCCCAAGGATATTTAAGATGCTCGGATTGTCTGGGTCTAGGCGGTTGGCGGCCGCCAATGCGTCAATGGCTTTTTCATTTTCGTCTTTGCGATATTGAATCGTGCCAAGTTTAAAAAGAGGAAGAGCGGAGTTCGGCGCAATGCGATAGGCTTTCTCATAGTGAATCATGGCCTCGTCGAGGGCGTCTACGTCAAGAAAATCGTCGCCCCGCCGCATATATGTTGCGAACGGCTCCTCGCTGTTTTCCGTTACTGGTGCGCTAGGTTGATCTGGTGTCTTTGACATGCCGGGCGATAAAAGAGGTGCGAATGGAGCAGTGCAAACAGCATATAACATTGCTGCGCTGCAGGAACTCTATAGGTTAGAGCTATGGAGAACACCACACTTCCATTGGCGGATCGTTTTCAAGATGCCGTCTCCGCCTATGAAAATGGCGATCTTGCCACGGCAGTGACCGCCAGTGAGGCGTTGCTGGCTGAGAATCCTGAGTTTGGAGATGCGCACAACCTGCTTTCTGCGATCGCCCAAGACCAGGACCGTCTCGCAGAGGCGGAGACCTATGCTCGGGCCGCGCTTCAGGCTGATCCAAACAATCCTATTTATCTCAATACGCTTGGCAATGCGGTGCGGCGCCTCGGTCGCACAGATGAGGCAATTGATGTTTTTGAGTTGGCTCGGCGCGGTCTGCCTGATCAGCCTGATATCCTTTTCAATTTGGGCAATGCCCTTCGCGATACCGGTCGCTTTGACGAAGCCGTAGACGCTTTTCGCGCCAGTTTGGCTATTAGTCCGGGCGTGGTGCCGGCGTACAACAACCTCGCCATTACTCTTAAGGCGATGGGAGACCCTGAGGGCGCTGCAACCGTTTTGATCGAAGGCCTGGCCTATGCCCCAAAGTCTCCGGATCTGAGATTTAACCTGGGCAATGCGCTTCAGGCTTCTGGTCGGTTAGACGCGGCTGAGTCCGCCTATCGGCGAGCGGTCGATCTCCGCCCGGAACACCCTGACGCGTGGGTTAATTTGGGTGTGGTGTGCGCTGCCCAAGACAAGACGACCGATGCGGAAGCCTGTTTTCGTCACGCCATCACCCTCGATAAAAATCTGGCTCAGGCCTATGTGGGGTTAGCCGACCTAGCGGACGACGGTAGTTTGGATGGGATTGCCCATCGCCGTAGTGTTCTGGCAATGGCACCTGGGCTCGCGGCGATTCACTCCAGCCTCTTAATGTGTCTTCAGTACCCCGCTGATACGGCAATTGATGATCTTGCGGAGGAGCACCGCCTCTTTGGTGAGCGCCATCCATCGACAGACCCACCCACTTACTCCTCCACTCACGACTTTACACCGGAGCGGCCGCTCAAGCTCGGTGTTGTCTCTGGAGATTTTCGTTTTCACGCGATGCGATTTTTTGCTCTTCCCGTGTTGGCGACGCGCGATCGTAGCGCTTGGTCCTTAACCTGTTATTCCAGTACGGCGCACCCAGACGCCCACACCAAGGCCTTTCGTCAAGCTGCAGATCGGTGGCGTGATGTGCGCGCTGTGTCTGATGACGCTCTGACGAACCTCATCGTCAAAGATGAAATTGACATTCTGATAGACCTGTCGGGACATGCGCCACACAATCGCTTACTCACGTTTACGGACAGACCAGCACCGTTGCAGGTCGCGTGGGGAGATTATGTCGATACACGTGGTGTTGCGGCGATCGATATCCTCATCGGAGATGCAACGCATACGCCGCCCGAAGATGACGATCGTTATGTTGAACGGGTCGTGCGCTTACCGACCGACTACATCTGCTACGTTCCGCCACCATATCTTCCCCCGGCGGCACAGGCGCCTGCACTTCAAGCGGGCTGTGTCACGTTTGGTACGTTCAGTGAGCTCACAAAAATCCAACCGGAAACTGTTCGATTGTGGGCCGAGGTTCTTAAAGCCAATCCGGACTCACGGTTCCTCGCCAATGGATATTTACTCGCTGACGAGGTGCGCCAAGGTCGCTTATTGAATGCTTTTGCGGACTATGGCGTTGCCAGTGATCGTATTCTTATCGGCGCTGGCGGTGAGCATGCCGAGTTCTTAGAGCAGTACGCTGAGGTTGATGTCATTCTTGATACATGGCCGTACTCCGGCGGCTTAACAACATGCGAAGCGTTGGCAATGGGTGTGCCGGTTGTGACGTTAACAGGCGAACGGTTCTGTGGTCGTCATGCGACAGCACATCTTCGCGCGGCGGGGCAAGCGCAATGGGTGGCGGCCAGCGAACAAGAATTTGTTGAGATCGCAACGGCGTTAGCCAGCAATATGGAATCACTGAGTGCTGTGCGACGAACACTGCGGAAGGCAATGCTTGCATCGCCGCTATGCGACGTTACCGCATTCTCGACCGCATTCTTCGGAGTCTTGCGCGACGAATGGCAGGCTCGCTGCGAAGCTGAATAGCCCCTAAGTTGGGGGAATCATTGCTGCAAGTTGCCGGTTGGTGACGGTCAGCATGGCCAAACTAATAGACTCAGCACCTTGCAGTTCGTCACTCAGTTGATCGAATCGCTCAACACCGGCGCTGTTTTTCTCAATCCACGCCGTTAAAGCCTTTGCGCCGTCGAACTTGCCCTTACCACTTGAGGCAACGACCCGTTGGGTGATCGCCGTTTGCTGAGAAAATATCTCTTCAACAGCAGCGGAGACGGCAAGTTTCTGCCAATGCGTTCCCGGTGCCATGTTCCGTGCTCGGGCCCTTAAAAGCCCGAGACCAAATCGATGACCAACGCGGAAATATATGTCTGCGACTTGCGCCACCGGTTTCTTGGCCGTCTCGGCAACGCGTGCGAGATCATTGGCAGCGGCCTGGCGATACGCCATAGCAACACGACGGGCGAGGGCTTTCGGAACACCGTCGTCCATCAATGCCGTTGCTCGGGCATCGACATAGCTTGCAACCTCTGATGAGACGACTTTATCGAACACAGTGTTGAACGCTTGTACCTGAGGGCCAAGTTTGTTCAGAACACCCGCTACATTCATTGGAGCGGGTTGATTGCGCAACAACCATAAAACGCTCCGCTCAATCATCGCGTATACGTCTTCTAACATCGCGGTTTGAGTCAATGCGGGGACCTGATTGTCCAAGGCTTCAATGTCAGACCATAGAGACCGCAGATCATATGCAGTGCGTGTAACGAGATAGGCGCGCACAACGTCAACAGGCCCCATCCCAGTGCGTTCCATCATCGTGGTTAGGAACGAAGCGCCAACCCGGTTTATGAAACTGTTCGTGACCACGGTTGCAATGATTTCCCGACGCAGTTTGTGACTCCGAATGGCGTCTGGGTATTTTTCTGAATCGGGGTTGGGAAATAGGCGATGAGATCATCTTCCATCACCGGATCATCGGGCAGATTGCTATTCACCACCCGTTCGTAAAGCCACATTTTGCTGTACGGCAGCAGAACGGAAATTTCAGGACGGGTTAAGCCTTGGCCACGAGCAGTGCGTTCTGCGATGACCTCATCATCCGGTAAAAACTCAATCGCTCGATCAAGCAACCCATCCCGTTCCATGGCCTTCATGGCTCGTTGCTGAGCTTCCAGGACGTTGCCACCACGTTGCTCAATGAACGTGATGGTTTGTGTCTGTTGATAATTGTCACGTAACACTTGATCCGACACTTCGTCGGTCATCTTTTCCAAAAGTGTATTGCGTGCTTTCATTGTCAGTTGATCGGTCTGCACTAAACCGTTCAATAGAATCTTGATATTGACTTCATGGTCGGAGCAATCAACGCCGGCCGAATTATCGATAGCATCGGTATTGAGTCGAACACCATTCAGTCCGCATGAGATGCGCCCTCTTTGAGTAACGCCTAGGTTTGCCCCTTCGCCGATTACTTTAACTCTTAAGTCCCCAGCGTTGATTCGAATTGAGTCGTTGGCGCGATCCGACGCGTCAGCATGGCTTTCTTCTTCGCCCTTGATGTATGTGCCGATGCCGCCAAACCACATCAGATCCACATCGGCTTTCAAGATCGCGGTCAGCAAAGCGTTCGGTGCAATATCCACCTTATCCAGACCGAGTAAGGCTTTGATTTCTGAAGACACTTTTATGGATTTGGCCGACCGGTCAAAGATGCCCCCGCCCTTTGAAATCAGCTTGGTGTTGTAGTCGGTCCAGCCAGACCGCCCCATTTTGAACAAGCGGCTGCGTTCTTTCCAAGTTGCTGCTGCATCAGGGTTGGGGTCGATGAAGATGTGCATATGGTTAAAGGCTGCAACCAAACGAATGTGTTTGGACAACAACATGCCATTGCCAAATACATCACCCGACATATCGCCAACACCGATGACGGTGAATTCTTCTTTCTGCGTATTGAGGCCAATTTCCCGGAAATGTCGCTTAACGGACTCCCACGCTCCCTTGGCCGTGATGCCCATAGCTTTGTGGTCGTAGCCATAGGTGCCACCAGACGCGTAAGCATCGCCCAGCCAATGGCCAAACTCATCTTCTGAAACAGCGTTGGCAATATCCGAGAACGTCGCCGTGCCTTTATCGGCAGCGACCACAAGATAAGGATCATCGCCATCGCGCCGAACCACGTCCTTCGGCGGCTTAATCTTATCGTTCACCACGTTGTCGGTAATGCCAAGTAGTGCGCGCTGCATGATTTGATAACAGGCGATCCCCTCGGCTTGAGACGCGTCACGTCCACCTTCGGTTGGCGGGTTCTTGACGACAAAGCCACCTTTAGACCCGGTCGGCACGATCACCGCGTTTTTCACCATTTGAGCCTTAACCAGCCCGAGCACTTCAGAGCGGAAATCTTCCGGTCGATCCGACCATCTCAATCCTCCGCGGGCCACCGCACCACCGCGCAAATGAACGGCTTCGACCCGTGGCGAATAGACAAAGACTTCCTTCCACGGGCTCGGCCGAGGCAATTCGTCAATAGTCTTGCTGTTGAGCTTTAAAGACAGGTAGGCATAAGGCAGACCGTTTTCTGTCGTCTGAAAAAAGTTCGTCCGCAATGTTGAGTCGATCAAGTTGAGATAGCGCCGAAGAATTCGGTCTTCATCCGCGGACGAAACGCTGTCCAATGCGGCTATAATTTTTTTGTGCAGCTTGGTCTCATCTTTGACGGCAATCGCGGCCTTCTTCCCTTTGTGTCGCGCTGGATCAAACCGCGCCATAAACAGGTCGATCAACAACCGGCCTATTTTTGGATTGCAGGTAAAAGCGCTCTCGACGTAGGACTGAGAAAATGGAAAAGCAGCTTGTCGCAGAAATTTTGCATACGCGCGAAGAATTACAACGTCTCGCCACATCAATCCGGCCAGCGGGACCAGCCGGTTGAAGCCGTCACTCTCCATGTCGCCGGACCACACCCGAGCGAAAGCATCGTGAACGCCGTCGCGCACCGCTTCAATGTCGATGCTCTGTCCATCAGACAAAGATAGGGCAAAATCATGGATCCAGATTGGGCCGCCACCAACAGTGCTGCCGCGCGGCGTAATTTGAAACGGAACTTCCCCGATAACCGTGAACCCCAGTTTCTCGATAACTGGCAAGACCTTGGAGAGAGTCAGTGGTGACCCTTTGGCGTAGATTTTGAAATGAATTTCGGCATGTGCGCTGCCGGTCTGTTCGTGAAGGTGCATGGCGATAGGTTCGCCGGCGAGAAGTGACTCGATTTTCTCAATATCGAAAACTGCGGTCTCAAAAGAATAGTGATCCCGGTATGCAACCGGAAAAGCGTGGGCATAGCGGTCGTGCACATTCTTGGCCGCTTCCGAACCATGAACATCGACCAGGGCAGCCTGAAGGTCATCTTGCCAAACCCGCGCGGCGTTTGTGATTTCGGTTTCTAACGCCGCAATGTCGACGGTGGGAACTTTGCCCGGAGCGGTGGCGACGATGAAATGCAGCCGAGCAAGCGATGAGTCCGTCACTTGGGTAAAGAATGAAGAGATGCGCCCAGAAAACGCTTTCACCAAAATATCAGAGATGGTTAGGCGTAACTCGGTGTCGTACCGATCCCGCGGCACGTAGACCAAACAGCTCGCAAACCGTTCGAAGTTGTCCTGTCGTACAAACAAAGCTGTGCGGCTTCGTTCGTTGAGCCGGAGAATACCTAACGCGAGTTGAACCAGATACTCCTCTGAGCTCTCAAACAGTTCGTCACGGGGCAGATTTTCCATAACGTTCTGCAGCCGTTTGTCGTCGTGGCTGTGTTTGCGAAAGCCGATAGATGCACGTATGCGATCTATCTTGCGATGTAATACCGGAACAAAGTTTGGGCTATTGGTGTAAACATCAGCGGTGAACATGCCCGCAAAGATGCGCAATCCAACGGGCTTTCCCTTGTCATTGTAAGTTTTGACGCAAATGATGTCGTAATGCACCCGGCGATGAACGGTGGCGCGTTGATTCGCTTTAACGATCAGAAGAGGGCTTTTTTGATCGAGGAATTGTGCAAACAGGGGCGGAACCTCCGCGCCGTCGCGCACACCATCAAACATCACGAGTGACGGTTTACATAGAACGCCTAAATTTTCATCGCGCTGCATGCGTAGAATGCGCGTCTTGCCCTTGGCTTCGATGGTGTACTCGCGATAACCGAGAAACGTGTAGTGATCGTCGTGGAGCCAGTGCAGAAAATCTTCGACTTCTTCAGACTGATCTTTTGACACCCCTTTTGGGCCGCCGTCGAAGTCAGCAGCAATGCGGGTGGCTTGCCGCCGCATATCCGGCCAATCTTCTACAGCGCGCCTTACGTCGTTGAGCACCGAACTAACAGTATCGCCGATGCGGTCAATAATTTCCGGGTCGGTCTCTTTGCCAATTTGAATGTGCATGACGGATTCAAAATGAACGCCCTTTTTAGCGCGGACGGCTTCATCGCGAAAAACTTCGTCATCCGGGTAAACGTCGACCAATTTTCCCTGAGAATCACGTTTCACAGGGATAACGGGATGGATGATGGACTGAGCTTGCTCACCCAGTCGCTCCAATTCAGCGGTAATGGAATCAACCAGAAACGGCATATCGTCTGTGATAATTTCAATGACTGTTCGATCAGCAGGCCAAACAGCCTTGCGGGATTTCTTGGCTGATGGCGTTAACACGCGGATGATCGGTTTTCCGGCTGGCCGAGTCTTGGCAAAGGCAAACGCAGAGGCCGCTGCCGCGAAGAGGTCTTCAGGTTTGGCCCCGGCGATGTCGTCCGGCGTGGAGTCTTCGTAAAACTGGCCGATGAACCGTTTCAAAACGCCCTTGGTTTTGCCGGATTCCTTGCTGTCTGCCAGAATCGACGTCTTTCTTACCAGGTCAGCCTTGCTCTTTTCTGAAGTGATAGCCATTCCGCGTTGCCCCGCTTATGCCCGTTTGCTTGACGCTATCGTGTACCTTGCTCTGTCGCGATGACAAAACCCTAGCACGTTTGCAGACGAATCAAGCAGCAAGGCCGCTCTCACTGGTGATGAGCGGCCCAGCGGGCAAAAAGATATGGCGTTTGCGTGATGGTCTTATTGTCGCCTACCAGGGCAGTTCGCCGCCTTCCCACGTCAGATAGCGGCCCGTGTCAGCGATGGTTACTTTGTCGAGCACCGCCTTGATACCGGTCACGCTGTCCTCAATCTCGATATCTGCGGTGGGCCCGCCCATATCGGTCTTGGTGAAGCCAGGATGGAAGGGGATGACGGTGATTCCCTGATCCTTCAAATTGATGGCCATTGCGTGGGTGATGGCGTTGAGCGCGGTCTTACTCGGCCGGTACATATAGAAATTACCGAAATCATCGCCACCGATTGATCCAACGATACTCGAGACATTGACGATGGTTTGCTTTTGGCTGGCGGCCACGTTGTCCACCAGGGCCTCGCACACGCGAAGTGGTCCTATGCAGTTGATGCGATAAGCCTTCTCCATAATATCGTAGTCGGTGACACCGAAGGGCTGTAGCCCATCGGGTTCGGTGAGGGCTTTCTCACCCAGGTATCCAGCCATATTGATCAGCATGTCGATCGGGGTGTCGCCGAGAGCGGATTTCAGGTCCGCAATTGTGTCTGGGTTTTCAACATCCAGAGGGTGAAGGGTGATGCGATCGTTGCTGGCATCGGCAACGGCTTGAAGGTCTGTCGCCGAGCCTGGATTCCGGCAGCAGGCATGGATGGTCCAGCCGTCTTGGTCATAAAGTTTCAACAGATTGAGACCCAGGCCGCGGTTAGCACCGGTAATGAGCAGTGTTGGCATCGTGAAAACCCTTTCAAATAGAACTAAACTGACCCTATCGCCGTGCCCGCGCTTTTCAATCAGTATTTTCCGACGGCAGTGATCAGATGAAAGGGGCGTTCTGTGGTAGGGTGGTGACCAGGTACTCACGTGAACCGAGGAGGTTGAGAATGTTCAAAAACACCACGCTCTCTCCATTGAATTCATCGATGACAAAACGGTCGTTTTTAAAAGGGTCAGTGGCGTCTATGGCGCTCAGTACACAAGCGTTCGGCGTTCGCCACGCAATAGCCCAAAGCGCTGAATGGGATTTGATCATTGTCGGGGGCGGCACAACCGGTATGCCGGCCGCACTATTTGCTGTAGACCGCGGCGCGCGCGTGCTGCTCATTGACAAAGCCCCACAGCTTGGCGGCACGTTGGATCGTACGGGCGGCCAGGTCGCGGCAGCTGGCACGGTGTGGCAGAAGCAGCAGGGCATTACGGATTCACCTGACGCCCACTATGACGATGTCATGCGTATCAACCGCCACACGTCCGACCCTGTTCTAACGCGACTGTTGGTCGATAACGCGGCCGACACCATCAATTGGTATGCCGCACGTGGGTATACCGTCATGGATGGTCATCCGGTGCTCGGCAGTGGCCATGAATTCTTCACCACCCGCCGCTACCAGTGGAGCAAGGACGAAGGCCAGGGCTTCCAAAATATTCTCGACCCGATGATCGAAGAGGCCAAAGCGACGGGTCGTTTGTCTGTGCTTCTGTCCACAGGTGCGACCGACCTTATTCAGGATGAAACAGGCGCGGTTCGTGGTGTGGTGGCCGAGAACGACAGTGGTGAGCGGGTCGACTATCGCAGTAAATTTGTCGCTCTTTGCAGTGGCGGCTGCGCCGCTAATCCCCGTATGTATCAAGACCTTCACGGCATGCCCCTCTATTGGGATATTGCGTATCCGTACAGCCAGGGGGATGGGATTACGCTTGGCTTGGGCGCGGGAGGTTACGTTCGCGGTGGCGACATGTTTGCGCCTGTGTTTGGGATTATCCTTGAAAGCAATCACTTCCCGGCGCCGGCCGTTGCGAGTCCATCGCTCGAACCTCGCAATCGCAAACCGTGGGAAGTGTTCGTCAACTTGCACGGCAAACGCTTTGTCCAAGAAGATCACCCAAGTCTCGCTCATCGCGAATATACGTTGAGCGTGCAACCAGGACATCGCCATTGGGCGATCTTTGACCAAGAGATTTTGGATTCCGCACCGCCTCTTATTCCGCGTTGGTCGCGGGAGCAATTGGATGATGCCTTTATCGATCATCCGATGTTTGCCAAAGCCGCAACCATCGGTGAACTGGGCGTCAAAGCGGGAATCAATCCCTATAACTTAGAGCGAGAAATCGCAGCCTATAACGATGGTGTGTTGCATGATGGGCCGGATGCTATGGGCAAGGAGCATCGACCGCTTCCCATTGCCAAAGGGCCGTTCTATGCGGTGCAGCTTCAGGGGGCGACGGTCAAATCGGCGGCCGGGTTGGCCGTGGATGGTGACCTCCGTGTCACCGGCGGCGATGGCAACCCAATTCCAAATCTTTATGCGGCCGGTGAGGTGATCGGTGGTGCCGCCACGTCCGGCCAGGCTTTGACCAACGGCATGGGTATGACCCCGGCGCTTACCTTCGGAAGGTTGCTAGGACAAAAAATCATTCCGTTTACGGCGTAACGCACACCCAATCTCTCGGGCGCTGCCAACGTAAAACCATGAGAGAGCGTGGAGCGGGCGCGGCGATCTTACGTGTCCCTATTGCTGCTGATCGTAAATAAGGAGAACATAAGAAATATGATCCAGCAGTGAACTCATTAGACTTAGATATCAAAGACTACGGAGAGCATGTGAAACAGATACTCCTAATTGCGCTCGTTACTGCGGTCCTTTTTGCAGGTTGTTCTGATAGTGGGGATTCGGACACAACTACCGCACCGAAGGTTCGACCCGCCAAATTAGTTACGGTCGAAGCGGCATCGAACCAACGCGACTTATCATTTCCTGCAATCGTTCAAGCTGCTCAAACCGCAGAGCTCACATTTCAAGCGTCTGGCGAAATTCGAGAAATCAATGTCCTTGAAGGAGATGAAGTTGTTGCTGGAACGGTGGTTGCGAAGCTTGACCAACGGGATGCGCTCAACCGTCTCGCCCAAACGCAGGCTGAGTTTGACAATGCAAAAATTGAGTTCGAACGCGCCGAACGTCTGGCCGTCGAAGATGCGATTGCACGCAGTGAGTTGGAGACGCGAAAAACACGGCGGGACGTTACGCAGGCGGACCTAAGCAATTCGAAAAGAGAACTAGACGATACCGTTTTAACAGTCCCGTTCGATGGCTTTATTTCCAAAGTGACGGGCCGCCAGTTTCAAAATGTCCAAGCCAACGAGTCTATCGCTGTTCTTCAGGGCGCCGAGGTTGAGGTTGTCGTCAATGTGCCTGGAACAATTGTCGCGCTCAGCCCACAATTTGAAGATGTTGCTGCGCGTGTCATCCTTGATGATGCCCCGGATGCCGAAATTATCGCCACCTTGAAGGAAACGTCGGGCGAAGCAGACCCAAGCACGCAGACTTACGCTGTTAGTTTCTCGTTTATCCCACCTGAAGATATTATCGTCTTGCCCGGCATGACAGCTACCCTTCAGGTCTCTTTCATATTTAAGGAAGACAATGAATTTGTTGCGTCTGGGATAGCCGTTCCGATTGGGTCAATACTGGCAGAGGGAGAGGAAACCTTTGTATGGGTCGTTGATTCAGAAACCATGAAGATATCCAAGCGCAAGGTTATTGTTAAAACTGGCGCCAGCGATGACGTTACTGTCACGAACGGG
The DNA here is from genome assembly GCA_012103295.1 of Alphaproteobacteria bacterium. Taxonomy (GTDB): domain Bacteria; phylum Pseudomonadota; class Alphaproteobacteria; order Rhodospirillales; family Rhodospirillaceae; genus WLXB01. The sequence continues at coordinate 76,212 of WLXB01000004.1, forward strand.
CTCGAGGGCGGCGAAACGCTCGTGAGCGCTGGAGTGTCTTTCTTTCACAATGGTATGACGGTGCGCCGTTGGACGCCGGAATAAGGCGACAACGATGTTTCTCGCTGAATGGTCAATCAAGAACCCGCTTCTATGTTGTATCGCCATGCTTATCGCAATCATCGGCGGATGGTTAGCGTTTGAGAACATGTCTCGGTTCGAGGATCCCGAGTTTACGATCCGCATCGCGAAGGTCATGACACAGTATCCTGGAGCTAGCCCAGAAGAAGTCATGAATGAAGTGACAGAACCGCTCGAAACGGCACTTCAGCAACTACCTGAAGTGAAGGCGGTTGATTCGGTTTCGTCCGGCGGGTTGTCAGACATCAGTGTTGAAATCCGCTTCGAATCCTCGTCCACGAAATCAGATCTACAGGTCGTGTGGACCAAGGTTCGCAACAAAATTAATGATGCGCAAAGTGATTTGCCGCCCGGCGCTGGAACAAGCATCGTCAATGATGATTTCGGGGACGTTTATGGCGTCTATTATCTTCTTACCGGTGAGGGATTTTCACCGACCGAATTAGAGAGCTATGCCAAGACCCTGCGCAGGGACTTATTGCTTGTCGACGGTGTTGCCAAAGTAAGGATCGTAGGAGAGCAAGAAGAAGTCATATACGTCGAGGTTTCACGCGATCGGGCCGCGTCCCTTGGTGTCTCTTTGAATCAGATTTACGACACACTTGATGATCAAAACACCGTGGCCGCGGCAGGCGATTTATTGCTTGGAAATGAGCGCATTGAAATTCATCCCACTGGCTCAATTAACACTGTCGACGCCATTAAGGCCTTAATCATTGGTGGGGCAAACGGGAGCAGTGTTACGCGGCTCGGCGCTATTGCGACAGTTACGCGTGGCTATCGAGAACCCGTCACAAAATATATTCGGTATGATGGTGAGCCTGCCCTTGGTATCGGCATATCCAACCTATCGGGTGTGAATGTGGTCAAGATGGGGGAGGATATTGATTCCAAACTGGCAGAGCTTGATAGCCAAAGGCCAGTCGGTATGACCCTGCATGAATATTATCATCAGGGTAAAGAAGTCGATAAATCAATTCAGGCCTTTGCCCAAAACGTGTTGTCTGCACTCGTCATCGTGTTTGTGACTCTTCTTATTTTTATGGGCGTTCGTTCTGGTCTGGTCATGGGGGCGACTGTGCTCCTGACCATGGCGGCCACGCTACTCATTATGTGGGTTGCGGGCATACCAATGCATCGTATTTCGCTTGGAGCGCTCGTCATCTCGCTCGGCATGCTGGTGGATAATGGTGTCGTGATTACGGATGGTATTCTGGTTGGTGTACAAAATGGCCGGAAGAAGCTTGACGTTGCACGTGAGGTGGCGAAAAAAAATCTAAAACCATTACTTGGTGGAACGCTGGTGGGAATCATCGCGTTCGCACCCATAGGTTTTGCACCGGGTGATACAGCAGAATTTACCGGTTCAATTTTCTGGGTCGTGCTGATTGCTCTTGGATTGAGCTGGGTGCTGGCTTTTACCGTCACGCCGTTGTTTTGCTATTGGGCATTTCCCGAATCTACAGATGACCTCAATGACTCTGTTCGAAAAGAGAGTCGTTTCATGGGGATATACAAAAACCTAATCCGGTCGGTTCTATCCCATAAAACACTCGCGTTGGGATGTGCTGGCGGCGTGTTTGTGTTGGCTGTGTTCGGATTTCGTTTCACTCAATCTGGATTTTTCCCCGCATCAGCATCACCACAAATTGCCATCGACTACCTTCTGCCAGAAGGCACTGACATAGAGCGTACTAATCTCGATTTAGCACAGTTCGAACAATATATTGGCAGCATTGCAGGCGTTGAGCATGTGCATACGTTGGTTGGCGGCGGAACACTCCGTTATATGCTCACCTATGATGCTGGGGCGGACAATGCAGCCAATGGTCAAATTCTTGTACGCACCTCAAGTCAAAAAGAAAACGACCGGCTGGTTCGGGAGATACAAGCCTACGCCGACGAAGTCTTTCCGGATGCGCAGACAAAAGCCTGGAAATTCCGTCTCGGTCCAGGTGGGGGGTCAAAAATCGAGGCGAGCTTCTCGGGCCCCGATCCAAAAGTACTCCGGCAATTGGCTAACCAAGCCAAAGAAATCATGGCAAACGATGGCAGCGCAGTATTAATCAAAGATGATTGGCGTCGTCCCGTACCGGTGTTGGAGCCTGTATATTCTGAAAGTAAGGGTGGACGAGTCGGTATAACGCGAAAGGATATCGCCGCGGCGCTTGAAGAAAACTTCTCCGGTCGTCAGCGAAGCGTTTACCGTGAGGGTGACAAGCTTATCCCGGTCATATCCCGCGCGACGGAAGCTGATAAAGCTAACCCATCAGCTATGGCCACTATTCAGATCGTAAGTCCGACAACGCAACAGCCTGTTCCTCTTGCGCAAGTGATAGATGCAGTCGGGATTAGATGGCGAGACGGCAAGCTGCTCCGTTCAGACCGTGTTCTAACCATTAAGGCCCAATGTGATCCCGCTCTAGGTGTGCTTGCAAGTGACCTACAAAACCGGATCAAACCTCAAATCGATGCGATCAATCTGCCAGATGGGTACGAACTGAAATGGGAAGGCGAAGCAGGAGATTCATCGGAAGCCAGTGGCAATTTGGCGAGCACAATTCCGCTCGGTATTCTCGCTATGGTTCTGGTGGTTGTCATACTGTTCAATGCCGTTCGCCAACCTATTGTCGTCTGGGCGATTGTGCCGCTGGCAATTGTAGGTGTGGTTGTTGGTTTGGTGATTACACAGACGCCATTAGAGTTTATGGGCATTATTGGTCTCATTGCTCTGTCGGGTCTGCTCATCCAGAACTCGCTTGTTCTGGTAGATTCAATTGACGAGATGATCAAATCAGGCGTGCCGCGATTTAATGCTTTGGTTGATTCAGCTGCGAGCAGACTACGTCCAGTAACAATGGGAGCATTTACAACAGTTCTTGGAATTCTGCCCCTGTACTTCGATGTTTTCTTCAAATCTATGACTGTGGTTCTGGCATTTGGGCTGTCATTTGCAACCTTAATCACGCTCCTCGTGACCCCGGTTCTTTATGCCTTGTTGTTTCGAATCTCGGATGATGAAACTGCGAGACTCTCCCAGGGCACAGACTCCTTATTAGAACAGGCCAAACCTGCATGATCCGACTCATTTCCATCGCGCTAATCTTGGTTTCACTCGGTGCGTGTTCTTCCCCTGACTCTTCGCAACAGGCGGCGTCAGCGGCCCGGGGTGCACTACCGAATGTTCCTGATGTTTGGGCCAGTGCCAGCGAACGCATCGGCCAAGTTGAAGTCGGATGGATCGAAGCCCTCGATGATCCTGTGCTGACAGCGCTGGCCGAAGAGGCACAACAAAACAACCGCGATCTGCAAGTCGCAGCTGCGAACGTTGAGCGTTCCTGGGCGCTTGCCGGACAGGCCGGAGCCGGTCTAACGCCGGCGGTAAATCTGAGCTCAAACGCTGATCGCGGCGGCCCGGTTGAGGGATCGAGCTCTGGCAGCTATGGCCTCAGCCTGCAGGCGAGTTGGGAAGTCGACGTTTGGGGGCGCATTCAGGCAGGCGAACAGGCTGCGGTGTTAAGCGCACAGTCGGCTGAGGCTGACTATGTTTACAGCCAATACTCGATCAGCGCTGCCGTTGCCCGGGCCTATTTCCTCGCTATCGAAGCAGGCCAGCAAGTCGAAGTCACCCGCAAAACATTGGATGGGCTCACAGAAACCGATCGCATTGTCGGTGTTCGTCACGAACTGGGTCGGGCAACATCTCAAGATGTCGCGCTGTCACGGTCTGATCTAGCGCAAACGCAGGCGTCCCTGGCTTCTGCACAAGGCTCGCAACGCGATGCGCTTCGCGGTTTGGAGGTTTTGGTCGGCCGATACCCGGCTGCGGAACTAGAAGTCCGCACAACGCTTCCGACAGTACCGCCACAACCGCCGGCGGATTTACCCTCATCACTGTTAGAGCGGAGACCAGATATTGTTGCTGCCGAAAGAAGCGTCGCTGCTGCTTTCAATAGTTTGGACCAAGCTAAAGCGGCGCGCATGCCGTCTATTAGTCTGACCGGTAGTTTGGGTGGATCATCTTCAGACCTTTCAAATCTGCTCAACCCTACGAACATAGCGTGGCAAGCAGCCGTCAGCCTCGTCGCGCCCTTGATTGATGGTGGTTTGCGTGAAGCGCAGGTTGATCAGGCGACGGCAGAGCAAAAACAAGCCATTTCCAGTTATGCGCAAGCCGTACTTGATGCGTTTCAAGAAGTTGAAAGTAGCCTTGATCAGAATGTGGTTTTACGTGAGCGCGCCGCATCGTTGAGAATAGCCGCCCGTGAGGCCAACAAAGCCTTGCGCATCGTCCGCCTTCGTTACGATGAGGGTGAAACTGATTTGCTGGATGTTTTAACGATCCAGCAAAGCGTTTTTTCGTCGGATTCGAACTTGGTATCCATAGAGCGTGCGCGTCTTGATGAATGGGTCGGGCTCAATCAGGCCTTGGGCGGCGACTGGCAGTAAAAACCCAAAGTTAGATCGGTCTAAAGCCCCCGTCGCACCTTCAGCACGCGTTCTAACGGACTAATCTTATGAGAGAAAATGGAGCGGGCGAGGCGATTCGAACGCCCGACCCCAACCTTGGCAAGAGTAGAATCTTTGGTTCCACGTCGTTTCACGTAGTCCCCCCTCTCAAGAATTAGCTTTATTTTCTCAATTTCCTGAGGCACTTACGGTTTCAGTTCGTTCCACTGAGACCCGTAACTTTCTGCTCCCCTCTCGCTCCCCCAGGGGAAACGGCCATTGACCAACCGAATCCAATGGCCGTTTTCAGATTCTCATCTAAATTCGAACG
>WLXB01000042.1 GCA_012103295.1 Alphaproteobacteria bacterium
AAACAACGTACTTAGCCACACAATCTCTGACTGTGCAGTCTCGATAGAACTTGATGGTGCTAGCGGGTCGGCTAGGGCACGATGGGAAAGGGATGCGGGAAAGGTCATGAGCAGTTATGTCTGCGCACGAATTGTCAGTTGATCTTTTGGCGCCGTTACGAACAACCGCTCGTCGCGCCGCATGTATTGCATTTCATGCACGTCCCATTCCGCACTAGAGTGAAATTACCACATTCACCACACGCATCACCTTCGTAGCCTTGCATCTTTGCTTTACTGATTGCTGTCATGCGCTCTGTAGAAGGCGGCGGACCGGCCATAACGCTGCTCATTCCACCTCTATCTGCACCGGACCCCATACTACCCGTGCCAGCAGAAACATGGGCTGCTTCACCAACTGCGGAATCCAAGGGTATAATGGTTTCTGTGGTGGAAACCTCGTCATCACTGTCTTTGCGCTGATCGCCCGGATTTAAGAAATACAAATTACTGGAACGGATGTACCCCTGGGACACAGTGCGCTCAGCGATTTCGAGCAGTTTTTCCGCTTCGTTGCCTTCACCCATGGCATCCGGTGTCGTGTCAGAATGTTCAACGTGGCCGAGTTCATACCTGCCTAAGTAGGATACAGCGAGTTCGCGGAAGATATAATCGAGAATAGACGTGGCCATTTTGATCGAGCTGTTGCCTTCCACCAGACCGGCGGGCTCGAACCTCGTGAAAGTAAAGGCGTCGACATATTCTTCTAACGGCACGCCATACTGCAGTCCAATTGAGATCGCGATAGCGAAATTGTTCATCAAGCTGCGGAACGCAGCACCTTCTTTGTGCATATCGATGAAAATTTCCCCGATAGCGCCGTCGTCATATTCTCCGGTACGTAGGTATACTTTGTGACCACCAACCAACGCCTTCTGGGTGTACCCCTTGCGCCTGTCGGGGAGCCGTTGACGCTCTCGCGCAACCACACGCTCAACGATCCGTTCAGCAATAATTTCAGCGCGAGATGTGGCAGGTTGTGCTGCGATATCTTCTATTCGCTCATCCGCGTCTATGTCATCGCCGAGATCATCAAAAACGGCTGACGCTAGTGGCTGAGATAATTTTGAACCGTCGCGGTATAGCGCATTGGCCTTGATACCTAGCTTCCACGATTCGACGTAGGCGTCGCGGCAGTCTTCCACCGTTGCAGTATTCGGCATGTTGATCGTTTTGGAGATTGCACCGGAAATGAACGGTTGCGCCGCTGCCATCATGCCAATGTGGCTAGATGCAGAAAGGAAACGCGTACCAGTCCGACCGCAAGGGCTGGCGCAATCGAAGACTGGCAGATGCTCAGGATTCAGCCCCGGCGCACCTTCAAGCGTCATCGCGCCACACGCATATATATTGGCAGCACTGATGTCTTCGTCGCTAAACCCGAGAGCTTTGAGCATGTTGAAATCTAACCGGTCGAGATCGGCGGCATCTATACCAAGGCGCCCTGTGCAAAATTCTTCGCCCAGTGTGTATTTGTTGAACACAAACTTTATGTCGAAGGCATTCGCTAGAGCCTCTTCGACTGCGGTTAAGGCATCTCCGTCAAAACCCCGGTCCATAAGCGCCTTGTGATGGACGCCAGGTGCCCCATCAAGCGTGCCATGCCCAACTGCATAAGCCTGTATGTCGTCGATTTCAGGATCCGCGTACCCGAGGGTTTTAAGCGACAGTGGTACAATGCGGTTGATGATCTTGAAGTAACCACCTCCGGCCAGTTTCTTGAATTTAACGAGCGCGAAGTCAGGCTCGATGCCTGTTGTATCGCAATCCATGACCAGCCCGATGGTGCCGGTGGGGGCAATGACCGATACTTGCGCATTTCGGAAACCATGAGCTTCACCAACACTCAAAGCGGCATCCCAAGCACCTTTGGCGGCGGCGGTGATTGCCGTATCGGGGCAGTCTGCGCCGTTGAGGGGGACGGGTTTGACGCTTAACTCTTCATACCCATCATGATGGCCATAGGCTGCGCGGCGATGATTGCGCATGACGCGCAGCATTTCGTTCTTGTTGGCGCTGTAACCGGGGAACGAGCCTAATTCTTCGGCCATTTCGGCGGATGTGGCATAGGAAATACCGGTCATAAGCGCGGTGATCGCGCCACACAGGCCCCGACCTTCTGCACTGTCATAGGGAATACCGCCTGCCATCAATAGTCCACCGATGTTGGCGTATCCGAGACCTAAGGTGCGGAATTGAAAGGACCGCTTTGCAATTTCTTTAGATGGGAATTGGGCCATTAGGACTGAAACCTCTAGGGCGACTGTCCATAACCGAGTTGCGTGGGAGAATCCGTCAACGTCGAAAGAGCCATCTTCGCGTCTGAAGGTTAGGAGGTTTAACGACGCTAGATTACAAGCCGTGTCATCAAGGAACATATACTCTGAGCACGGGTTTGAGCCATTTATGCGACCGGATTTTGGGCACGTATGCCAGTCGTTGACGGTGGTGTCGAATTGGACACCGGGGTCAGCGCACTGCCAAGCCGCTTCAGCGATGCGGTCCCAAAGGCCGGCTGCGTCAACCGTTTCCGCAACACCGCCGTCCGTGCGGTTTCGCAATTCCCACGGTTTGCCAGTTTGTGCAGCCTCAAGAAATTCATTGGTGACACGGACGCTGTTGTTCGAATTTTGACCAGAAACAGTCAGATAGGCCTCAGAGTCCCAGTCTGTATCGTAGGTCTCGAATTTAATCTCAGTATAGCCCTGGCGCGCGAATTGGATGGAGCGTTGGATCGCATTGTCCGGGATCATCGATTTCCGAGCAGCCTTGACGGCCTTCTTGAGTGCGTCGTTCTTCGCAACATCAAATCGACTTTCGCTATCGACGCCGTCCCAGTTACGGGTCGCCTGTAAGATAACGTTGAGGTGCATTTGACAGAGCTTTGAGCCTGTAACTAGAGCCGCGACTTTTTGCTCCTCGCGAACTTTCCATGAAATGAACGACTCAACGTCTGGATGATCGACGTCGACAATGACCATCTTGGCCGCGCGACGTGTTGTCCCGCCTGATTTAATTGCTCCAGCTGCGCGGTCGCCGATTTTAAGAAAGCTCATGAGACCGGAAGATTGACCGCCCCCTGATAGGCTCTCGCCAGACCCGCGTACCGCAGAAAAATTGGTCCCCGTACCAGACCCATACTTGAACAGCCGCGCTTCGCGGGTCCAAAGGTCCATTATGCCGCCTTCGTTCACGAGGTCGTCACCAACCGATTGAATGAAGCAGGCGTGCGGTTGGGGGTGTTCGTAGGCGCTGGCAGATTTGATCAGCTTGCCGCTGCGATAATCGACATAGAAATGCCCCTGCGCCGGGCCATCAATGCCATAGGCCCAATGCAGGCCAGTGTTAAACCATTGCGGAGAGTTTGGAGCCGCCATCTGCATGCAGAGCATGTAGCGCATTTCGTCAAAAAAGATTTCAGCGTCGTCGGCGCTATCGAAATAGCCACCTTTCCACCCCCAATACGCCCATGTTCCTGCCAGTCGGTCGAAAACCTGCCTGGCGTCAGACTCTCCAACAAATCTATTGTCGGCTTTTAGGCGTTTCAGTGCTTTGTGATCCGGCTCCTTGCGCCAGAGAAACTCTGGGACGTCACCTTCTTTGACGGATTTCAGCCGGGCCGGAACGCCAGCTTTTCGGAAATACTTTTGGGCAAGGACGTCACTCGCAACCTGAGACCAACCCGCAGGCACTTCGATCTCTGCCTGGGCAAAGACGACTGATCCATCTGGGTTTTTTATTTCGCTCTTAATCGTTTGGAATTGGATCGCGGCATAGGGTGATGTGCCTGGCTTAGTGAACCGGCGCGTAATCCGCATGAAGTCTACCCCTGGCCTAATCTGGCCTTAAAAAACCGAACCACGTCTTCAGCTTTCGAGACGGAATCTACATCGCTCCACGCCCTGAAGAAGCGTGGCCAGTTTTCGATGCGATTCAAGCATTCCCCTCAGCCCGTCGCACCCGCAAATCAACATTTAGTAGATCGCTTGCGAGCAACCACTAGAGTACGGTTTCGGTCGCCTGTTATCAACAATATTTTGTGTTTGGTGCCTGATAAACCACAATATTTTGGGCTACCTAGAGGCTGCCTCCCATGAGCTCGGGAAGGCAGAAGAATTTCACTTCTGAACCACAGAACTGGACGAGACCCCAGAAAACCGCCATATTCGCCCGCGTTCTTCATTTAGCGAAAGATAACGAAATGACTCTCGGGACCTGGTTGTACACTAAGTTGAAAGGCCAAAAGGTCGGCGAAGACGATTTGGGCAACGAATATTACAAATCTTCGCGAAAACGCGCCGGCAACCGAGAAGAGCGCTGGGTTATCTTTGTCGGTGATGCTGAGGCGTCGAAGGTGCCGCCCGAGTGGCATGCTTGGCTACATCACACCACAGATGAACCGATTCAGACAGCTCGCAAGGCGTGGCAGCAACCACATCAGTCCAATCAAACTGGCACTGAAACAGCCTATTTACCACCGGGTCATGACCGCAAGGGTGGGCAAAGAGCAGCGGCAACCGGGGATTATGAGGCCTGGAGCCCGGATGGCTGAATTCAATTGGCGCGAAGTATGGCTTGGCATTGGCACGGTTGTCGTCACCCTATGTATTCTTGTCGTTCTGACTGTTGGTTCACCACAAACAAAACTCGACGAAGACATACATTTTACGTTCCGCGCTGAGTTCGGGCGGATTGACGGATTGACCGTAGGCAGTCCGGTCCGCATGGCTGGCCTTAATATTGGTCTAGTTGATTCAGTGTCTCTAAGCGACCGGAGCCGAGCTGAGGTGACATTCGTCCTTTCGGGTTCCGAATTTCCGATTCCTATAGATACCGCTGCGGTCATCGAGACGGATGGAATTTTCGGAGAGAAGTATATTGAACTGCACCCTGGGGGTGACATCGAAATACTGAAGCCCGGGCAACGGATCTCATATGTACAGGACTCCGTTGTCTTAGAGAGCCTGCTCAATCAGGTTGTGGGTCGTGCTAAAGCAAGCCGAACCGCTGACAAGAAAGATGAGCCATGAAACGGAATCCTATCGAAACCGTACTGGGTGCGGTTGTTCTTCTGGTCGCGGGTATGTTCCTTTCGCTGGCGTACACGACTGCCCAGATTGGGACGCGCGAAGGCTATAAGGTTGAGGCTATTTTTTTAAAGGTTGGCGGTCTGCAGATTGGGAGCGATGTTCGCATCAGCGGCGTTAGCGTCGGTACAGTTGAATCTCAGTATCTCGATCTTGAGACCTATGAAGCTAAAGTGACCTTGGTAATCGACCCATCTATTTCAATTCCCGACGACACGGTCGCTGCAATCGTCGGAGACGGGCTGTTGGGCGGAAAGTACGTTGACCTTAGACCGGGTAAGTCCTCGGTCTCGTTGGCCAACGGTGGGCTAATCGTGAATAGCCAAGATTTCCAATCTCTTGAAGACCTGGTTGGAGAAATTATTTTTCTAGCAACCGGCGGTGATTCTTGAGGTTAATTGTGTGCCTTGTTGGCGCCGTTTTTTACCTGCTCCATAGACCGGTAATGAGAACTGAGAAAAACATTAGAATAACGGGTCACATACTTGGCCTTGCAGTCGTCGGATTGGTCATATTTTCGCGGCCAGTTTCGGCCGAATATGTTCCAACGGATACTACGGTTCTACGCTGGCTAGACAAAGTTACTGGCAGAGTAAGTACACTCGAGGCATGGGTGGGTGATACGGCGTCAATCGGAACCCTGGCCATAGAGGTGCAGACCTGCATGACACGACCGCCAGAAGAAGCCCCAGAAAGTGCGGCTTTCCTGAAAATTTGGGACAAGAGACCGGATCAAACCCCGATAGAAGTCTTCTCTGGCTGGATGTTTGCATCGAGCCCAGCGTTGTCCGCGATGGACCACGCTGTCTACGACGTTTGGGTGCTCGATTGTGAGAACAGAAGACGCTCAATTTCTGAATAGGGCAGTGGAGGGCCGAAGCGGCCAAGGTGGCTCAACGCGTCGCCAAGATCTTGCATGTAGTCTTTATGTGGAAGTTCTACGGCACCGAATTGCATTAGATGATCGGTGATGAACTGAGTGTCCAAGAGCCGGTATCCACCGTTTTTCATAATCGCAACCAGATGACATAGCGCGACTTTCGATGCGTTGTCTTGTCGTGTGAACATGCTTTCACCAAAGAACACAGATCCCATTGCAAGTCCGTAGAGCCCTCCAACCAGTTGATCTTCAACCCAAGTCTCTACGCTATGCGCGAGCCCTGCCTCGAACAAGTCTGAGAACAGCTCAATAATCTGCTCGTTGATCCAGGTGTCTTCTCTGTTTGGACCTGATTCAGCGCAGCCGGATATGACGGCGTCGAAAGCTGAATCAACACGAACTTCAAAGGCACCTCGTTTGAGAATTTTACGTAAGGATTTAGGGACGTGAAACTGGTCGAGCGGAATGACACCTCTTTCTTTCGGCTGCACCCAATAGACTTCCTGCTCGTCACGGGATTTAGCCATCGGAAATACTCCGAACGCGTATGCTTTGAGAAGGAGTTCAGGGGTTATCTGTGTCAAGCCGGAGTCCTAGTTCGTTGGAGATAATCCTACGAATTTTCTCAAGAACCGGATAATACGAACTGTTCAAGCCAACGTATATCGTAGTTGCCGTCGACAAAATCCGGGGCGTTTACAAGCTTCTCATGGAGGGGAATGGTCGTTGTCACCCCTTCTACAACATACTCACTAAGAGCGCGCTTAAGCCGCATCAGGCATTCATTTCTGTTGCGACCATGGACAATCAACTTAGCGATCATGCTGTCATAGTATGGAGGCACTGAAGCGCCAGCAAATAAACCAGAATCGACGCGAACCCCCAGGCCACCGGGCATGTGATACCCAGTTATTTTTCCTGGTGATGGAGTGAAAGTGACTGGGTCTTCGGCATTAATGCGACATTCTATGGCATGTCCGGCCATGGAAATCGCTTCTTGTGTGAAATCGAGTTCAGCCCCACTCGCTATTCTGATCTGCTCTCGAACAAGATCGACGCCTGTGACCATCTCTGTGATCGGATGCTCCACTTGCAGTCGCGTGTTCATTTCAATGAAATAGAACTCGCCATTTTCATATAGAAATTCAACGGTGCCAGCGTTGCGGTATCCAATGGCTCGCATTGCGCCGCATACAACTTCGCCGATTTTAGCACGCTCGCTAGCGTTGAGGGCGGGGGAGGGGCATTCCTCCAAAACTTTTTGGTGTTTGCGTTGTAGTGAACAATCTCGTTCACCCAGGTGGACGACGTTGCCGTGCGAGTCCGCTAACACTTGTACTTCAATGTGACGCGGATTGGAGAGGTACTTCTCCATATATACTTCGCCGTTGCCAAAAGCTGATTTGGCCTCCCCAGAAGCGACTCTAAAGGCTTCTTTGACGTCATCTTCTGATTCAGCAACTTTCATGCCACGACCGCCGCCGCCGGCGGACGCCTTTATCAGAACTGGGTAGCCAATTTCAGCGCCAACTTTGAATGCTTCTTCCGGTGTCTCTACTGCTCCGTCGGAGCCGGGTACCACTGGAATACCGCTTTTCTGGGCTGCTGCTTTCGCGGCGACCTTATCGCCCATCACCCGTATGTGCTCCGGCGTTGGGCCGATAAAAGCAATACCGTGTTCTTCAATCATTTCGGCAAAGTCAGCGTTTTCAGATAGGAATCCGTAACCAGGGTGAATGGCGTCGGCATTAGTGACCATTGCCGCTGAGATTACCGCCGCTTTGTTTAGGTAGCTCTCGGTGCTAGACGGGGGGCCAATACATACGGATTCATCGGCCAACCGAACATGCATTGCCTCCGCGTCGGCGGTGGAATGCACTGCAACGGTTTTGATTCCCATCTCGCGACATGCGCGAAGGATGCGCAATGCGATTTCACCTCGATTGGCGATGAGGATTTTTTCGAACATCTGAATCTGTATTTAATCTATTACGACGAGTGGCTGATCGAATTCGACAGGTTGCCCATCTGTAACAAGTATGGCCGTAACCGTTCCTGCTTTGGGGGCAGGGACTGGGTTAAAGGTCTTCATTGCCTCAATGAGCAACAAAGTCTGGCCTTGGGCGACTTTGTCCCCAATTTTAGCGAACGGTGGAGTGTCCGGCTCTGAAGCTAGATAGGCTACGCCGACCATCGGTGCTTTCACTGCTCCTGGATGTGCGGACGGATCCGGCACTCTTTCTGTTGGGTCTGCACCCGACGCGTTGGGCTGCAGGGTCTGAGGAGGTGGAGCGGCTGGCAGTGCTACGGATGTTTGACCAAGCTGACGTGCCACCCGAATTCTCAGTGTTCCCGTATCGTATTCGATTTCTGAGAGCTCAGTCTCATCGAGGATGGTTGCCAACTGCCGGACAAGCTCACTCTTGATCTCATCTGATGAATTGGCGGAACCTTTAGGCTCTTTGGTCATAGTTATTCGTCGCTTTTCAATAAGTTCGCCATCGCATCGACAGCCAGAGTATAACCATGGGCTCCAAAACCGCAGATAATCCCGCTCGCGGCTCTAGATACGTATGAGTGGTGCCGGAAATCTTCCCTTTTGTAAATATTTGAAAGGTGCACCTCAATAATCGGGATATCAGAGGCTAGTAGGGCATCCATGATGGCAACGGATGTATGAGTGTAGCCCGCAGCATTTATTATCAGACCGACCGCTTTTTCCCGGGCCTCTTGTATCCAATTTACAAGCGCGCCTTCTTCGTTGCTTTGTAGGAACCTAATCGAGAGATGACGCGAATTGCCCGCTTCAGTCGCGATACTCTCGATATCGGACAAAGTCGTGTGCCCATATACGTCAGGCTCTCGTGATCCGAGAAGGTTGAGGTTGGGTCCATTAATAACATATATGGTCTGGCTCACCTGGTAGTCCCCTGATGGCAATAAGCGAGAAGTGGCCCAAGTACATTTGCAAGGTAAAGACGTATACCATTCTGGGCGGAACGGCAAAATTAATGTCTAAGCCCGGGGTATGGCCTGGACAGTTGAATCGGGATAAGGCCACACCCATAATCAGATTATGATCAATACACCCGGGCGGTGAGTTAGGACGGCTATGCAAATTACTGTGAACGGCGAATCTAAGAGTATTTTGGAAGCCTTATCCGTCGAGACTCTATTGGCAAACCTGGGTGTTGATCCAAAGAAAGTTGCCGTCGAACGTAATCTAGAGATCGTCCCAAAGACAAAGTTTGAAACGACTCTACTTCAGGACGGCGACCGTCTTGAAGTAGTTCACTTTATTGGCGGTGGTGATGGAGATTTGGTCAGTGAAGCGCTGGAGGTGGCGGGCCGCCGGTTTAACTCGCGCCTGCTCGTTGGTACAGGGAAGTATAAAGATTTTGAAGAAACTGCAGACGCCATTGCTGCGTCGGGAGCGGAAATCGTAACGGTTGCTGTTCGTCGCGTTAACATCGCGGATCCATCGCAGCCGATGCTAATCGATTTCGTTGACCCAGCCAAATATACGTTTCTACCCAACACTGCAGGGTGTTTCACCGCTCAAGACGCTGTCAGGACACTGCGTCTTGCTCGCGAGGCTGGCGGGTGGGATCTCGTCAAATTGGAAGTCTTGGGCGATGACAAGACTCTTTACCCCAACGTTACCGAAACGCTCGATGCTGCAAAGCAACTTGTCGATGAAGGTTTTCAAGTCATGGTCTATACCAATGACGATCCAATCATGGCCAAAAAGCTGGAAGATATCGGCTGCTGCGCGATTATGCCGCTAGCTGCTCCGATTGGCTCTGGGTTGGGAATACAAAATCCAGTGCACATCCGCCTCATTATCGAACAGTCCAGTGTTCCTGTGCTCGTTGATGCAGGGGTAGGGACCGCTTCAGATGCAGCAATTGCGATGGAGCTGGGGTGCGATGGTGTGTTGATGAATACTGCCATTGCCCAGGCAAAAGACCCAATTGCGATGGCTGAGGCAATGAAGTTGGCTATTCAGGCGGGCCGTCTCGCATATGAAGCTGGTCGTATGCCAAAGAAATTGTACGCAGACCCGTCGTCACCCCTAGCGGGACTGATCTAGAAGTAAGTCCTTCGCCCAACGTTTATCGACCAGGCATCCCGCCAGACATGGAGGGTTGTGTAATCTCGTCAATTGCCAGGTTTTCTTCGGGCGAGGGGCGAAATTCAGCAGCTTTTACGTTGCCCTTGATCTGAGCAGGTTTCGTCGCTCCAGCTATGACACTAGGTACGTATGGGCGATCCAACAGCCAGCCGAAGGCGAGTTCCAATAGGCTATGCCCATAGGAATCACATAGGGCTTGGAGTTTGTTTACCTGTTCAAATCTGTCACCGGACCAGAACGCATTTGCTAGGGCGCCGCGCTCTTTCCAGGCGTGCCAGCGTGTCCCTTTCTTGGGAGCCTTACCGGGTTGGTATTTTCCTGTAAGTAGGCCACTTTCTAGGGGAAAGAACGGCAGTATTCCCACGCCATATTTTTCTGCAGCCGGCGCAAGATCTAATTCTATTTCGCGGCTCAGGAGGCTGTACCGATTCTGAGCGGAGACAAAACAGTCGAAGCCGGATGTCTGAGATAACCATTGTGCCTCCACAAGTTGCCAACCATTGAAGTTTGAGCACCCGATGTGACGTACTTTGCCATCTCTAATGAGGTCATCCATCGCCCTAAGGGTTTCTTCTATGGGGGTTTCCGGGTCGGGCTTGTGAATTTGATACAAATCTATGTAGTCGGTTTTTAGGCGCTTTAGGCTGGCTTCAACAGCTTGCATAATGTAGCGCCGCGATGCGCCGGTCTTGTACGGACCGTCACCCATTGGGTTACCAAACTTTGTGGCGATGACAGCTTGGCGGCGCTTTTTGCCAAGCGCTTTACCGAGGTAACTTTCGGATTTTCCATTGCCACCATACACGTCGGCCGTGTCGAACAACGTAATACCCTGATCCAATGCTGTGTTGACGACAGCATTGGTTTTTTGCTGGTCCATGAGCATGCCGAAATTGTTGCAGCCCAGGCCAACGGCAGAAACTTTCAAACCAGATTGGCCGAGATTTCGGTATTCCATGATTTTCTACCTCTTCAACAGAAACGGGGCAGGTGTATGCGTATTGGCTTCGAGCAAGCGCGCGAATATTGGGCAATTCTTGCCTATCTCATAGCCGATCTGTCCTACTCCCGACAAAAGTGCCGCAGGGTGAACTATGTTAATCTATTGAAATATAACAATAATTCAATTGGCACCGTTCTTGCTTATCAATTGGGGACGGTTTGCGCCTGGCATCATTTATAGCAGGCGCTGTTCTTGGAGCTAAGAGTTATGGGTCTACAAGGTACATTCAGCACTGCAACACTTGCGCTCAATGCGCAGGCCCAGCATCTGTCAAACATCGCGACGAATATCGCGAATGTTCAAACCAACGCCTATAAGGTGCAGACGACAAACTTCAAGACGCTCCTCAATCACGTGAGTGGAACCAACAAAAGCTTTTTCGCCGTTAATACTGACGACAATAGGTTAGTCGATAAGCAGGGGCTCCTTCTCACAACCCAGCGCCAATTGGATCTAGCGATTGACGGACGCGGACTCTTCGTTACGAATGTTCAACCGGATGGGTCCGGGGATTGGCAATTCACTCGTGACGGTGGTTTCGCGGGACGATCTGTCCAATTTGAAACGGACACAGATGGCGACGGAATAAATGATCAGGGCTCCGTGCTTACAACGATTGCTGGGAACACAGTTTTCGGTTGGCCTGCTAATCCCGATGGCACGTTTAACGAAGTCAACGACCTAAATGCCCTCGAAGCTGTAACTATTAACTCCAATCAAGTTTTTGATTCGCGCGCGACCTCTTTGATTACACTGCAGGCAAACGTTTCCGCAGAATCTCAGGGACGTCAGGGCGTTGGACTACCATTCATCGATGCGAATGGCGACAGTAGAACTTTGACTATTGGGTTTAACGCGTCCACGACCAACGAATTCACTCTGGATGCGTCTAGTATTTCAACGGGTAATCAACCAATTACGGCAACAATAGACCCGCCGATCGCAGCTTTTTCCGGTGATGCAAGGATGGCGGTCCCTGCAGATGGTTTATTCACTGTCACGATCAACGACCCATCGGGGCCGCAGGTCATCACTTTGGATTTGCGCCAAACAACGCAATTTCAGTCTACTGGTAGCGTTGAGGTCCTCAACTTGGAACAAGATGGACTTCAAGAAGGGCTATTGAGATCAACGACCTTTGATTCAGATGGTGTTTTGTACGGCAGTTTCAGCAATGGAAGCCGAGTGCCGTTGTTCAAGCTACCGATAGCAAATTTTCCGGCACCCAATAATCTAGAAGCCGTTCAAGGGAACTTTTTTAAGGCAGACCCTCAAGCCGGAGAACTTGAACTGCGTAGTTTAGGCTCTGTTAGTGGGATCGCCCAAATCGTAGTGGGAGCCCTTGAGCAGTCTAACGTTGATTTAGCCGATCAATTCACGAAGATGATTGTGACTCAGAGAGCCTATTCAAGTTCGGCAACCGTGCTTAGAACTGCGGATGAAATGACGCAGCAGGCAAGGGATCTCAAACGATAGGCACCTAGCACGTAGCTTAGGCCTGTCTCATCAAGAGCTTTTCTTTGAAGACCTCGTGCACCGATACACCTGCGGTGGAAGCGATTTCATGCACGCTCATGCGCGTTTCTCGCAAGAGCACCCGTATGAAGTCGGGTCTCGAACGCCATGAGCCAGATCCGGCCCGGCGCGAAATCGGTGGTTTTTTTGACTCCGGTCCCTCTTCATCGACGCGGAGGCCTCGACTTACGGCGTCGGCCATAGCTTGGTCGTAATGTTTCTTTTCAGCAGCCAGGCGGTCGCTTTCTGTGCGGTATTTTTCGCGAGAAGCAGGCGTGCGAATGGAATCACCGAAGTTTCGCTCTGCGTTTCGTTTAGATTGCTTTTCCCGAGCAGCACGTTTGCGATCTTCAGATGAATCAGCCATCCCAGCTGCTTCATGAAGACTCATTCCACGTGATCGAGCTAGGCGAGTTGCTGCCGCAAGTGCTGCTTCTTTTTCGCCTTCATACGTCGTAGAGTTGGCGACTTCTAACAGCTTGCGAAATTTTTCGCGTTCACGTTCGGTGACGTTTTGGGCGGCGGTCCTGTTCTCTGAGTGGCTCTCCAACCCGGTGTTCTTGCTTGTTCAATCAACTGACTGAACTGTTCTGCAGATACTGCTCCGGGAACGAGTGCGTCGCCAACTACGAAGGCGGGTGTGCCGTTAATCTCTAGTTGTTGGGCGAGCGCTCTGTTTCTCTCGATAATTTTATCAATGTCCGAATCCTTCATATCCGCTTGAAGCTGATTGACGTCCAGCCCTACGCCACGAGCCAAAGTCATGATAGTCGCTTCGTTTAAACCGCCCCGGTGAGTCAACAAGGCCTGGTGGAACGGTCCGTACATGTCTTGATTCCGGGATGCGAGCGCTGCCTTGGACGCTGTGACCGAGTTTGGCCCAAGAATGGGGAACTCGATAAGCACCAATCGAAGTTCTTTGTCGACCTGCAGGGTATCTAAGACAGTTTCGAACATAGATTTGCAATAGCCGCAATTGTAGTCAAAAAACTCGACCACAGTGACGTCGCCGTCCGGATTGCCGATAACGGTGTTTTCAGGAGGATTTCTGAGGGCTGGCTGAAGCTGCTGCAAAGTTGCTTGCTGACGCTCATTCTTTGCCGTCTCTTGCCTTGCCTGAAGGAGCGTTATCGCTTCTGCGATAATTTCCGGATTCTCGAGAATATATTCTCGTACTAAGCCTTTAATTTGCTGCGTCTCGGAGGTTGAGAAATCTTCATCGTCAGCAATCGCCGCGCCCTGGGACAGCGCACCGGCTATGACCACGAAACTGCCAAAAAACCTAAGAATAGAGGCCAAAGAGTTAGGCTGTGGGTGAGAGAGGTTCATGGGAGCTATCCTGATTTCGTCAATATTGTCGCTGGTATGGAGATTTGTGCCGCTGAAGTCCAGTGGGTTTGTCTCAACCTGAGGCCTAACCGCCCGTTTATCGCCTCCGATTTCTCTGATCTTCCATATAGTTGCGCGCAACGATCTTTAGGTCTTGGAGTCGGACCCAGACCGGTGTTCCGGTCGGAAGCACCTCTTCCGCCCTTCGGGAGAAGCGGACGACATCCCCAAATTGACCCATTAGGAGCGCTCTTTCTGCGGCCGCATATGCTGACATACCGAGCTGCTCATTAATTGCGTAAGATTTAGCGGACAACCCCCATGCGAAAACATCATTGGGGTCTACTTGTAGGGCCGTGCGCAAGGCGTCCTGAGTTTCCTGCGTAAAAGCAGGGTCGCCCGATTCCACCATCGCGTGGGCTTGAGCTACTAGAATGAGTGGTGCGAACGGCATTAAACGAGTGGCTTCTTTGTAGGCTGTAATTGCCTCTGGAATACGCCCATTTTCTAACAGCATTTGTCCTTTAAGTTCCCAGAAGTACGGATCTTCCGGGCGTTCCGCTATAAGACCGTCGATAAGTGGGACGGACAGATCAAGGCGGCCTCTTCGATAATGTGCCACCGACCGGGCGTAGCGCGCCGGTAGGCTCACATCTGTTTCTGGATATTTCCGAAGCGTCGAATTCTGAGGCTTAAGGAAGGAGTATAGTTTGGCGACGACGCGGCGATGTCTCTCCTCTAGGTCCTCACTCGGACTTACAGAGGAGTAGGGTGACTGGTCAATGTGTGCCCGTATCGACGTCATTCGGTTACGCGTTAATGGGTGCGAACGCACATATGGATCTTGGCGGTCTGTGATGAGAAGTTCTTGCCCCGATATACGCTCAAAGAATTTGTATAGCCCTTCGGCCGACTGCTGTGTTTGATCTAATGCCTTTAGTGCGAACTGATCGGCAGATGACTCTTGTCCCCGGCTGTATGCGAGTATTTGCCGCTGGGCCGTTCCTTGACCACCGAGTGCGACTGCCATTCCCAGGTCGGCGTTTCCGGTAGCCACACCAGCGGCGACGCCGAGAAGCGTGGTAAGCAATGTTGTAGTGAGCGCTTTTTCTATTTGGTCACTAAACAATACAGTGTGGCCTCCGATGAGATGCCCGGTTTCATGCGCGATTATACCGGTTATCTCCGACGAGCTATCCGCGGCCATCAGCGTTCCGGTGTTTAAGAACATGCGGTTGCCGTTGGTTGCAAACGCGTTAAGCGAATCGTCGGCGATTACTCGTATTGTGACAGACTTGGGTGGCAATCCCGCGGCTTCTAAAATCGGACTCGCGTAGGCCTGGATTGTTTCTTCAATTTCAGTATCTCGAATCAACCCAAAGCCTTGGGCTATTGCAATTCCGCACTGCCACGGCAGAGCGATAGCTGCGAGCCAAATGAAAAGATTTAATTTTTTGTATGTCTGGTTCACTGATTTGAATTGCCTTTGGAAGATTGCAGCCGCTAATAAAGAATGCAGGTGATCTACATTTCGTAGGATACGGCAATACGCTTGAGCTACATAGGGAATCGAACGTGAGAATGTGGCTTAACAATGGCCGCCGTATTTCGAGAATAACCCTTTTGCTTGCGGGTGGAATGCTCTTATGTGCCTGTGAAGCGAGTGTAGGACCACGTTTTACGGGGCTAGATTCTAAGTTAGACGGCGGCGGAATAGTCGTTGCTGATGAACCGCGTGCGGTACTTATTGCTCAAGAAGTCCTAGAAAATGGTGGATCGGCTGCCGACGCCGCTGTGGCGCTTGGTTTTGGCTTGTCAGTAACATTGCAATCGTCTGCTGGCCTCGGCGGAGGTGGACTATGTCTGGTATACGACGCACTAAAAGGTCGCGCCGACATGCTGGATTTTACTCCAGTGGCAGCAGTAGGTCGCCAGCCAACGGCAAAATGGCAAGTTGCAGTACCGGCCCTCGCGCGTGGGCTTTACGCTCTGCATGCTGAGCATGGCAGATTGCCGTGGCAACAGGTTGTTGTCCCGGCAGAGAACTTGGTGCGGTCTGGAAACGCCGTTAGTAGAGCCTTTGCGGTCCAGTTGGCGAGGTCTTCGACCACACTCGCTAACGATCCCAACGCACTAGATATCTTTATGACGTCCCAGCGCGTTATGGCGGCCGAAGGCGATCGTATTGATCAGCCAGACCTAGCAGTGACCCTTAGTCATATCAGAGCAGGGGCGCAATCGGATTTCTATTCGGGGAACTTGGGGAGATCTATCGAGTTTGGCGCAGAGAAATCTGGAGCCTCTCTGTCCGTCGTTGACCTTAGCGTATATTTACCAAGATGGACTCCTGCGGAGTCCAAAGAAATTGGTTCCATAGAATACTACCGTGCGGTCGCTTTTGGGACTGATGAGGCGATGACCCGAAGTGCTACGCCCGATGCGTCCTCTGCGACGGGGTTTCTCGTTGCTGATTCTGGCCGGAACGTCGTTGCTTGCGCTCTAACGATGTTGACCCCGTTTGGCGTAGGGCTGATGCCACCAGGGCTTGGGTTCCTGTTAGCGCCAACTCCCGATGATCCATCGTATTTTGCTCCGCCATTGATAGCTGGTATTGCAATCGATCGTAGGACTCGCGACGTGCACTATGCTGCTGCGTCAGGAGGCGCGGGAGTCATAAATCAGATCGATGCATCAGTAAGGGGCGTGACATCTGGACAGGCACAATTTAAGGCGTCGTTTGGGCTTCCAATTGATAGCGTAGAAGAAGTTGAGCGAGGCCAAATTAATGCGATGTCTTGTGAAGATGGTCTGAAGTCCGGACTAGAGTTCTGTGCAGTGAGACACGACCCTAATGGTCACGGGTTTGGTACTATTATCGTGGGGATTCCCTAGACATGACGATCAAGGCATCAAGGCGAGGGAATATTCCGCCGTTCATTGTTATGGATGTTATGAAAGCCGCCTCCGCGCTTGAGTCGAGTGGGCGTGAAATTGTCCACCTTGAAGTCGGGCAGCCGAGTACTGGCCTGCCCTCGGATGCCGTTGAGCCCGTGCAAAAACTAATAGGTGAGGCGGCGCTTGGATACACGATTGCAAACGGCATACCTGAACTACGCGAACGGATCGCTGATCACTATAAAATAAACTACGGTGTTTGCGTCGATACAGAGTCGATCTTTATTACGACTGGGTCCTCTGCCGGTTTTCAGCTTGCGTTCTTGTCGGCATTTGATCGAGGAGATCGTGTGGCACTGGCATCGCCCAGTTACCCTGCGTATAGGCATATACTTACATCTTTGGGGCTTGAGCCTGTTTTACTTCAGGTCAGCAATGAAACGAGGTTCCAACCAACTGTGGCACTTCTGGAAGAGCTCGAAACCCCAGTTGATGGCCTAATACTGGCGAGCCCATCAAATCCTACCGGTACGATTTTACCAAAGAAAGAATTCGAAAGCATAATTGATTACTGCCGGGCCACCGGCGTGCGTATCATTTCTGACGAAATTTACCATGGCATTTCGTATGGCGTCGATGTGACTACCGCCGCAGGAGTTAATGCTCCTGAAATTGTCGTGAACAGTTTTTCAAAATACTTCAGTATGACTGGGTGGCGCATAGGTTGGCTTATTGTTCCTCCAGATCTTGCCCGATCGGTGGAGTGCCTAGCGCAAAACCATTACATATCACCGCCAACAATTTCTCAGTGGGCGGCGGTTCATGTTTTCGATTGTCTCTCAGAGCTAGAGGCCAACGTCACACGCTACAAGAAAAACAGAGAAATCTTACTGCGAGGGCTTCCGCTCGCCGGCATCGACAAGATGGCGCCATCAGATGGTGCTTTTTACCTCTACGCTGACGTTTCAAAATACACAGACAATAGTATTACTTACTGCCAGGCCCTGTTAGATCAAGCTGGCGTGGCAATAACCCCCGGCGTGGACTTCGATCCCGTGAATGGACATCACTCAATCCGTATCTCTTTTGCAGGCTCGACAGATAGCATTGTTGACGCCGTTGAAAAGATCGCTGCATGGCAGTCTCACGACGAGGCCTAACGGAAGAATTAACTTTCGTTGTTCCACCATCCTTTGCGTGGAGGGCCTGCGGGGGCCTCAACTGGGGTTGGTTGTGGTGTGGGTGTAGACCCAGATCTCGTCTCAGAGGTAGCACTAGGTTGCGCAACGGCAGGAGTGACTGCTTTCTTACTCTCACTAGTATCACCGACCGATGACCGGATTGCTTCTGCTCCCTTCTTGAATACATCAAGGAATCTGGATGCAGATTTCGCCGTGGGTTCTGTGTCACTTTGAACTGGCACAGAATCTTTCGTCTCAGTGTTTTTTGCGCCTGGGTCTGATGTATTGGCCGCAACGCTTGCCGGAGTGCCTCCGTTCTCTTGCTGATCTAGGTTTTTCGCAGTCTGGCTGTCACTGTTTTTCCGTCGTCTCCGGCCTCCACGTCGACCGCGCCTCCGACCTTTCCGCTGAGATTCTTCGCCATCTTCTTGTTCTGTAGCGCGGACACCATTCGTGTTTTGACTGTCGCTACTTTCTTCGGAACCTTCTGGTGTTCCGACATTTTTGTTCTCGGCATTTGCGTTTTGACTACTTGAATCCTCGCCTTCGGGGCGTTTTCTTTTTCTTTTGCGTCTGCGGCGTTTACGGCCGCCTTCTTGCTCTGTGCTTTCCGCTTCTTCATCGCGTAGGGCCACGTCCTGGCTGTCATCATGCTCGATAATTTTTGATGGCTCGGCTCTCTTTTGCGCGTCTCCTTTGACGCGCTCCATGCGCACGTCAGGGGGAATGAGCTCGCTGTCACCCAAAACGAAGACGTTCATATCGTAGCGCTTTTGAATATCCTCTAAGCCAGTTCGCTTATAATTGAGAATATAGAGCGCAACATCAGGGTGAACGGATACAGTCAGCTCAGCCGTTCTATGCCTTAAACCTTCTTCTTCGATCGTCCGAAGGGTTTGCATGGAAGTCGATTCGATCGAGCGAATTATGCCGGTGCCAGTGCAGGCTTTGCACACTTCAAAATTCGCCTCTAGAAGGCTCGGCCGTAATCTCTGTCGTGAAAGTTCGAGTAGCCCAAAGTGACTGATGCGACCGACCTGTATTCGAGCGCGGTCACTTTTCAGAGCTTCTTTCAGGCGACGTTCAACCGCATGATTATTGCGGTGCTCATCCATATCGATAAAATCAATAACAACTAATCCAGCGAGGTCTCTCAATCGGAGTTGGCGGGCGATTTCATCTGCAGCTTCTAGGTTGGTCTTGAGGGCCGTCTCTTCGATATGGCGTTCTTTTGTGGATTTACCCGAGTTAACGTCAATTGCTACGAGTGCTTCCGTTTGGCCAAAGACAATAGACCCCCCCGACTTAAGCTGCGTCGTCGGGCTGTTCATGGCGTCCAGTTGACTTTCAATCTGGTACCGGTGGAACAGAGGGATTGATTCATCTTTGTAGCGCTGAACTTTTTTTGCATGGCTAGGCGTAAGGGTTTTCATAAATTCCTTCGCCGCTTTGTAGCCTTCTTCTCCTTCGACCAGAATCTCTTCGATGTCTTTTGTGTATACGTCTCGAATTGATCTTTTGATCAAATTTGCTTCTTCGTGAATAAGGGCTGGGGCCCGAGATTCCATTGTCACTTCCCGGATTTGATTCCAGGTGCGTTGTAAGTACTCGTAGTCTCTTTTGACTTCGGCCTTACTTCGCTCAGCTCCCGCCGTTCTTAGAATAACCGCCATGTGTTCGGATATTTTCAATTCCGACACGATTGATTTTAGTCGCCGTCGGTCTTTGGCATTGGTGATCTTTCTAGATACACCGCCGCCACGCGCGCTATTGGGCATCAGGACACAATATCGACCGGCCAACGATAAGTAGGTTGTCAGCGCTGCGCCCTTATTGCCGCGCTCTTCCTTAACGACCTGAATAAGTAGAATCTGTTTCCGCTTTATAACTTCTTGAATTTTATATCTGCGGGATGCGACGAATTTCCGTCTATGTGCATCAAGGTTCTCTTCAGTTTCGTCTTCCCCACCAACTTCTTCGACGCCTGGTCTGTTCTTTGGTCGTTCGTCAGTGACTTCGCTATCGCTATCTTCACCGACTAGGGGTTCCGCTTTCTCAGCAACTGGGGGATTTGTTTGCTCGTCAGTTTTGACGGTAGCGGTCGACAGTTCTTCAGTAGCAATACTTTCCGAAGCGTCTCCAGCACTATCTGTGGCTGGCGGATTGTCTTGTGCATCGACGGTGCGGCTCGGAGGGGTGGCTAACAGAGCGGCGGGTTGATCTGTTGCAGAAGCTGGTACTATCTCTAGATCATTCCCCTGGGCATTCTCACCTGTATCTAACCCGCTGGGCTGACCATCTGGCGCCACAGAGTCATCTTCGTCGCCTAAAGATTCGTCGTGCGCTTTCGCTTCTTCAATCAGCGCTTCGCGGTCTGCAACTGGGATTTGATAATAGTCAGGATGTATTTCGCTGAACGCCAGAAAACCATGACGGTTGCCGCCGTAGTCAACGAACGCTGCTTGAAGTGAAGGCTCTACACGGACAACTTTCGCTAGATAAATGTTGCCTTTGTTTTGCTGCTTCGTTGATGTTTCTAGATCGAACCCTTCAAGACGCGTTCCATCTATCACGACCACCCGGGTCTCCTCGGGGTGGTTCGTGTCCACCAGCATTCTCTTTACCATACTTAGGATAACTCCATTGACTCGAGACAGTCAGCTCTGCGCGCAGGCGCCCGCCTCGACTTGATAACAAAATAGGGGTTGTGTGATTCCTAGCCGGCATAAACTTGCAATCTCTGCTCGTTTCGCAGGCGAAAGGATGTATTGGATCAAGATCTCGGAAAATCATTGGATTTAGACGGACCTCGGTGGGAATCACGCTAGCCACCTTCAACTAAACTTTGGTTGCTGAAGCTCAACTTGCGAAGAGAATCGGCAAATTAGGGTGTTTGGGATGATGTCTGAATTTGAACGCAAATAACGTTCAGGCCCTCAAACGTCTCTCAATTAATTATATGAGGTCTACGCAGTCGAGGAGTAACAAACGGCCCAACGGCTCAAACTTACTGATTTGGGCGCCTGTTAACAATCTTTTCTTCTGTCCCCGGTCGGCGGACTTCCACGGGCTTATCCAGAATACGGGTAAAGCTGTACGGAATCTCTGTGATTCGCTATATTATGCTTAGTTTTAAGCATCTTACACAATATGTAGCCCAATATGACCCAACCGCCGGGTAGCAATAAAGATACAGCTGAGTATGGGGTAGGGCGCGAGCTCACAACCGCAACGTCGAGTAGAAGGGCAGTTCTCGGCCTTTTTACGGGTATAGCAGGTTTGACGCTGGCACCCGCGGTGCTCGCTGGTGCCAGATCCGCTCTCTCATTTCGATTGCATGACCATGGCACGCATACTCGTCTAGTTTTGGAATTAACGGATGGCGCAGATTCTAGCGTTTTCCAGCTTACGGACCCATTTCGTACTGTAATTGACCTACCCGAAATCGATTGGAATTTGCCTGATGCCGTTTCCATGTTTCGGGCCGGGGTCGTTCGAGATTTAAGGTACGGTCTTTTCCAGCCTGGCCAATCTCGCGTGGTCGTTGATTTGGTCCAACCAGCCAACGTTGATCGCGCTTTTGTTCTTGCTCCGACGGCATCAACGCCTTGGCGACTGGTTATTGACTTGAAGCCTGTCTCGCCGGCTGCCTTCCTGGGTCAAACCGGCCCAGCAAATAGGCTCATGGTCGCGAGGCCTCAACAGCAACTCGTTATGCCGCAAGAATCAAGGCAGAATGTTGTGCCCGCGGATATTTCAGCCGCGAATTCTCGTACGCCGTTACCAGATAGGAAACCGGCTGTTAGACGTGCTGATCGGAAGCCAGTGATTGCAATTGATCCTGGACATGGTGGTGTGGACCCGGGCGCTATTGGTGTCAGCGGCGTTAAAGAGAAGGACATAACGTTGGCCGCTGCCCGCCAACTCAAAACGGCTTTGGAACGCTCGGGCCGTTATAAAGTCGTCTTGACTAGGAATCGAGACGTGTCATTGAGGTTGCGGCAGCGTATAGCGATATCACGCCGCGCGGCTGCGGACATTTTCGTTTCGTTACATGCAGACTCTGTGGGACGGCCAGATGTTAAAGGCCTGTCAGTCTACACGCTGTCCGAGACTGCGTCTGATCGTGAGGCGGCCAAGCTGGCGGAGACAGAAAATAAGGCCGACCTAATTATTGGAATGGACCTCACAAATGAATCTAGCGATGTTCGCAATATCCTGATCGACCTTGCCCAACGGGAAAGTATGAATTTGGCAGCTCACCTAGCCGCCAAATTGATCTCACAGTTGAAACGTGAGGTCACCTTGTTGAGAAACACCCACCGGTTCGCAGGGTTTGCAGTTTTAAAAGCCCCTGATGTGCCTTCCGTACTTCTTGAAATGGGGTATTTGTCTAATCGACAAGAGGAGAAATCGTTGCGACAGAAGGCCTACCGTCAAAAACTTGTCGTCTCGATTACACGGGCATTAGATAGTTATTTTGCGGATACAGACATAGCTAGTCGGATTTAACGGTGCCTTGCTTCAGTCGCCAAAAAGCCATCATGGGATAATATCTTCTGACTTCATGTTTAGGGTGAGAAATCTCACGGTTCTGGTATGTTCCGCGACACTTCTCGCAACGATCAGCACAATTGATTGGTTCAATGTCTAGAATTCTAACGACCCTATTCTGCTTAGCCATGCTTGCGATTTTCGCGGCAGGTTCAGTCTTGGTTTGGGTCTTCTATGAGTTCGGCCGAGACCTTCCTGATTATCGGCAACTCGCTGACTACGAGCCGTCAGTCATGTCTCGCGTATATGCTGGCGACGGGCGGTTAATCGAAGAGTATGCCATCGAGGGGCGTGTGTTTGTGCCTTTCTCCGCGATCCCCAAAAACTTGATTAACGCGTTCCTATCGGCGGAAGACAAAACATTCTATTCCCACCCAGGTCTAGACTTCTTTGGAATTGCGAGGGCGGTGCTGACTAATGTTGAGGCACAATTCAGTGATCGTCGGATGGTTGGCGCCTCAACTATTACGCAGCAGGTAGCAAAGAACTTTTTACTGACAAATGAGTACAGTTTTGACCGAAAGGTTAAGGAAGCGATCCTAGCACTAAGAATAGAGCAAGCCTTCGATAAAGATCAGATACTCGAACTCTATTTGAATGAGATTTATTTTGGCTTCGGGTCATATGGAGTATCTGCTGCGGCTGTTAATTATTTCAATAAGTCGTTGGACGAATTGTCTCTATCGGAGGTGGCGTTTCTCGCTGGCTTGCCAAAGGCGCCAAACAATTACCACCCAATCCGTCGAGCGAAAGCGGCTAGAGATCGGCGAGACTACGTTTTATCTAGGATGCTTGATGATGGCCATGTTTCTAGTGCGGACGTACGTGCGGCTAAAAAAGAGACGATCGTCGTTCGTCGTCGGAATGATACGGAGTATGTCGAGGGCGGGGAGTACTTTGCAGAGGACGTCCGTCGCAAACTATTAGAACAGTACGGCTCCGACACATTGTATCGCGGAGGTTTAGCCGTTCGGACGTCGTTAGACCCTAATTTGCAGGGCATCGCAGATCGCGTCTTGCGCGATGGGTTGATTGATTACGATAAAAGGCATGGATGGAGAGGACCGATCACACGCATTCCTGTTGGCACGGGATGGTCAGATAGATTGTTGGGGGTTCAAGAACCCCAAGTGGGGCAGGACAATTGGAAGTTGGCTGTCGTTCGGCGAGTGGCGGATGATGCAGCTACAATTGTATTTAGAAACGGAGAAACCGGAACGATTCCACTCTCTGAAGTTAAATGGGCGCGCCCATGGAAACCCGATCAGAAACTAGGACCAGTGGTAAAACGTGTTGGTCAGGTGCTTCTGGAAGGTGACGTGATTTTTGCGGAGGCTGTTGAGGCCGAAGACACTAAGGAATCGTACCCGGCAGGAACTTACGGTTTGAGGCAAGTGCCCGATATTGAGGGTGCACTTGTTGCGCTTGATCCTCATACTGGACGTGTTCTCGCAATAACAGGTGGTTTTTCATACGAGGTTTCTGAGTTCAATCGCGCAACACAGGCGATGCGGCAACCGGGATCGTCTTTTAAGCCCTTTGTGTACCTAGCAGCCTTGGACAATGGTTATACACCTTCAACTCTCGTATTGGACGCGCCGTTCGTGATCGACCAGGGGCCGGGTTTGCCTAAATGGAAACCTAAAAATTACAGCGGAAGATACTACGGTGAATCGACACTGCGTACTGGGATAGAAAAGTCGCAAAACTTAATGACTGTGCGACTTGCTCAGGCGGTCGGCATGGAAAAAGTAGGGTCATACGCTCGGAATTTTGGACTTGTTGAGGATCTACCGACCAATTTGTCGGCGGCGCTTGGGTCCCAAGAATCAACGTTGATCAATGTGACTGCTGCATACGCTATGCTTGTTAATGGTGGAAAGAAGATATCGCCTACGCTGATCGATAGGGTGCAGGACCGAAACGGTAAGACGATTATTCGCACGGACGGGCGTGAATGCGCTTTGTGTGGGGTTCAAGAATTTGGCGGTGGTGGTCCACCATTACTACCTGACGATCGTGAGCAATTAACTGACCCAGCCAGCGCCTATCAGATTGTGTCTATTCTTCAGGGTGCCGTTGAGAGAGGTACAGGACGAAGAGTGGCAACCGTAGGTAAGCCACTTGCCGGTAAGACAGGCACATCAAACGATAGTTTTGATACTTGGTTCTTGGGTTTCTCTCCTGATCTGGCGGTTGGGGTTTTCGTTGGATTTGATGAGCCCCGAACCTTGGGTTCGAATGAAACGGGCTCCACAGTTGCGGCGCCCGTGTTCCGAGACTTTATGGCGGCTGCGCTTGCCGATGAGCCATCTACGCCATTTAGGATACCCCAGGGTATTGTGATGGTCCGGGTTACGCCTGACACCGGGCTAGTTGCCCCTCCCGGCTCACGAAGAGCCATTTTAGAAGCCTTTAAGCCTGGGACGGCACCAACGCAGCGAACGGCTGCGGTTGGCGCAGTGTCAGATTCTACCGGTTTCTCTTCTCCCGACCAGCCGAGCGCCGGTGGACTTTACTAGGACGTGTTATGACAGCGACAAAAAAAGACTTCAAAGTTATCTACGATATGTTTTCGGCACCGATTGCAAAGAAGCTGGACTGCGGGCGTATCTGCGCGCCGTTGAATGATGGAATTCCTGTCTGCTGCAGCACTGAGAACGCAATACCAATTGTTGAAGATGAAGAGTGGAAACTTCTGAAATCACGGACAGACCTATGGAGCCCGTTCAAGCCGTTCGATAAAGAATCAAAGAAGATCGTTAAGGAGCTTCCGAAGTCAACTTGCGCGGTGGAATGCAAAGGCGTGGCCTTTTGCGAGCGCGACAACAGATCACTTGCGTGCCGGTCATTTCCGTACTTCCCCTACTTTACTAAGGGCGGCAAGCTAATTGGCCTTGCTTATTACTGGACTTTCGAAGACAGGTGTTGGGTGATTTCAAACGTACAGGTGGCGGACAAAAAGTTTGTTACAGAGATGATTGATGCTTATGAGTTTCTGTTCGACAATGATGAAGAGCAATACGAAGCTTATTACGAAGAATCAGCGACGATGCGACGCGTTTTTTCCAAACGTAACGAACCTATACAAATCGTTGGGCGCGATATGAAATACCTACTCGTATTGCCCAAGTCTGGTGGGCGCGTGGTTCCAACAGAAAAGTCTGCATTCCGGCCGACAAAGCCCTTCACGTCCGATAAGGCGTATCGCAAAGCGATTAAAGAGGCTGGGGGGGACCCAACCGGTCATCATCTACCAAAGTGATAGGATGGCCATTGTCTTGATGCTAGTTGCATCTGTGTCTACGCATTTTTAATACAGCATCTCACATTGGGAAATTGTTCAGAAACTCGATAAAGAATTCATATGCGCGCCGATATTGAAAATCTAGTCTCCGAAATAAAGC
>WLXB01000174.1 GCA_012103295.1 Alphaproteobacteria bacterium
ACCGTCACGTCAGTCATGTCAGACTTCAGGTTTTCCAATTGGGTATGAAGGCCTTCACGTTCTTCGGCGACGCGATGCCGCTCGAGCTCGATCCGACCGATAGCTACCTCAATCTGTTCCGGGTCGGAACCCAAACGACCATTCCGCGCCAGGCGTTTTAAATCAGGCTTACGTTCGCGAGCTGCGGAGGCCAAGGCCCCTTCCGGTGTTTTCAGGTCGACTAGAGAAACTTGGCGATCAGCCAAGGTAACCATACGAGCGTTATTCTCGTCGAGCTCTTCAGTTATTTCGTCGATGCGGCGCTTATAAACAGTTAGCTGGGCAAGAAGTTGTTCGTAACCGGATCGCGCATCCTTAACTTCAATGTTCTTCGCACGAATGCGGTCACTGTGACTGACAACAAGACCAGAGCTTACGAGAAGCCAACCGCCAACAATAGTAATGATGGACGCCGTAACAGCCTGGCGCATCGTTGTAAGCCGCAGGGTGCGCATGCGCTCTTCGGTGCGCAGAATAATCTGGCGCTCCGGAAAAAATCTCTGAAGCCAGCGTTGTACATCTGACAGGCTTCGATCATGCGGATCAAACTTCGACATGTGTTTCCCCGGCACACAAAAAAAGAGCCGTAAATCCAATCCCCAAGCCGATTAAGGATTTACGGTTTCGATGCGAACACTTCCATAGACCAGATTCCGGCTCGCTACGGAATGGCTTCTGACCTTACAATTTTAACCCTGCCCGTTCTTCTGTTCCGTTCTGTGGATGGCAAAAGAACCTGAGCAGGCAACCCAGCGAGGCGGATTGTGTCTATTTTTTTCAGTTTTTTCAATAGGAAGAGGTCATTCGGCGACAATATTGCCTTCTTGACTTCCACCACAATACTGCGTCCGTTAGGCCTTCTCAGGCGTTAAGGAAGAGTAGGTGCACGATACCGCACACCCAAACGAGCAATAGATGGCTAAAACTACCATAAGATGAGAATACTTAATCTAACAATTTTATCGTGGTTTGGCAGCGGATACAGCCCAAAAGCCCCAGGCACGGCGGGTTCACTCGCTGCATTGCCGTTCGCTTGGGCTATCGCATCAGTCTGGGGGCCTCAAAGCCTTGTGTTAGCCAGCTTGATCGCGTTTGGCATCGGCTGGGCAGCCGCAAACGCCTCACCTGAAGCACAAAAAGATCCAGGATGGGTGGTGATCGACGAAGTGTCTGGACAATGGCTCACCCTCGCCTTCGTTCCGCCTGACGTTTTGCTTTATGCAATTGGGTTTATTGCCTTTCGCATATTCGATATTTTCAAGCCTTGGCCAATCAGAACGCTTGAGCAGAAAGTCCCTGGTGCTCTAGGTGTGATGGTTGATGACATCGCAGCCGCCGTTTATGCCGCCATCCTGCTTTACTTCGCGACTCTGGTTCTGGGTAACTAAAATATGCCGACGCTTCCAACCGACCTGACCGATATGGCCAACGTCGTCATCAACGAGGCGACCAAACATGGCAAGATGATCGCAACAGCTGAGTCCTGTACTGGCGGGCTTATTTCTAGTTGCCTTACCGCCGTCGCCGGATCCTCCACAGCCTTCCTATGCGGTTTTGTCACCTATGCAAACGAAGCTAAAACCCGGCTGCTCGGTGTTCCCGGCGACGCTATCACAGAGTTTGGTGCCGTAAGCGATATCGTTGCCGCGGCGATGGCTGAAGGCGCTCTGGCTCATTCTGGTGCCGACATGGCTGTTGCAGTAACCGGTGTCGCCGGCCCTGGTGGTGGCAGTGCGGACAAGCCTGTCGGTCTAGTATATCTTTCCCTTGCGGAGAGTGGAACAGATGCTGTCATTAAACGGTATGTCTTTGCTGGCACACGGGACGATGTCCGCCGGTCAACTGTTGGGGCTGCTCTCGAACTCATCCTCGACCGTCTCCGAGAACGCGAAGACGATGACAATCAGGCCGACGACTAAACTAATTAGAATTTCCGTAAAGCTCGGCAGCACGACTCTCAAAGGCCGAGACCATTCGACGCACCGCTTCCTCAAACAACACACCAATTATTTTTTGCAGCACGCCGGAGCGAAACTCAAAATCGAGATGAAAATCGATGTCGCAGCTTTTACCGTCTGATGCCGATGCGAACTTCCAAGTATTCGATAGATGCTTAAACGGACCATCCTTGTAGACGACCTCAACCTGGTCCGGCTTATTGAGAATAACCCGTGACGTAAAAGTCTCACGTACCATCTTAAATCCGATCGCCAAATCTGCCTCAAACCCATCGTCATAGGTTTTTGTTTTACGGCAAGCGATGCACCAGGGAAGAAATTGCGGATAGCGTTCTACATCTGCGACTAGGTCAAACACTTGCGCCGGGGTGTAGGGCAAAGTCCGTTTTTCCGTGTGAACAGCCATAATCAGCGTGCCACGTAGGAGGCCTAAGAAGCCGCCGAGAGTTTGTGCTCACGGGCCTCTCTAAGGCGCGCAAAGTCTGCATCCGCATGATAAGACGAGCGCGTGAGGGGTGTCGCTGATACCATCAAAAAGCCTTTAGCCCGCGCCATTTTTTCATAGTCAGTAAACTCGTCCGGCGTGACAAACCGGTCAACCGCAGCATGCCGCGGTGTCGGCTGTAAATACTGACCGATGGTGAGAAAATCTACATCAGCGGCGCGCATGTCATCCATGACTTGAAGCACTTCATCTTTGGTTTCGCCAAGGCCAACCATAATACCCGACTTGGTAAAAACGCTCGGCACAACTTCCTTTACCCGCTCAAGCAGACGCAAGCTCGTGAAATAGCGAGCACCTGGGCGAATGGTCCGGTACAAACGGGGTACGGTTTCAAGATTATGGTTGTAGACATCGGGATGTGCTTGAGCGACCAAATCAGTCGAGCCAAGTTTTTTTCTGAAGTCTGGGGTCAACACTTCAATCGTCGTATCCGGACAGGCGCCCTTGATCGACTCAATAACCTCAACCCAATGAGACGCTCCACCATCTTCAAGATCATCACGATCGACGGAGGTTATGACAACATGGCGTAAGCCAAGTTTGGCCACCGCCTCCCCGACATGAGCAGGCTCATCTGGGTCAACCTTGCCCGGTTTACCGGTCTTGATATTGCAAAACGCGCAAGCACGCGTGCAGATGTCGCCTAAGATCATCATAGTCGCGTGTTTTTGCGTCCAGCATTCACCAATGTTAGGGCACGCCGCTTCTTCACACACGGTATGAAGATTGAGATCACGCATCAGCTTACGCGTTTCCCCATAGGCTTTAGATGTCGGCGCCTTAACCCGCAGCCAATCAGGCTTCGGTGTTCGCGCCAACTGTTTCTTGAGGGGCGTTGCTTCAGTCATGATCTAGATATGGACAACTTGGTCGTACGCATCAAGGACCGACTCATGCATCATTTCGGATAGGGTTGGATGCGGGAAGACCGTCTCCATAAGCTCTGCCTCGGTGCTTTCCAGCGTCATCGCGACAGCATAGCCTTGAATAAGCTCAGTCACCTCGGCCCCAATCATATGAGCACCCAGTAGTTCACCGGTTTCCGCATCAAATACGGTCTTGATCAAACCCTGGTCATCCCCCAAGGCTATCGCTTTACCATTGCCGAGGAATGGAAAGCGGCCGACCCGTATTTTGCGTCCAGATTCTTTTGCTTTGGCTTCCGTAAGACCGACGCTGGCCACTTGCGGATGACAATAGGTACAACCGGGAATCCGCGATGTGTTTAATGCGTGAGGGTTCTTACCGGCAATTTTCTCAACACAGATCACACCTTCATGACTGGCCTTGTGCGCCAACCACGGTGGCCCGGTGAGATCGCCGATCGCATAAACGCCTGGCTCGTCGGTCTCGATGTATTTACCCGTCACGACGTGGGTTTTCTCGACTTTTACCTTAGTCTTCTCGAGACCG
>WLXB01000175.1 GCA_012103295.1 Alphaproteobacteria bacterium
CCTCACTCACCCACGAAAGTACCGGTCGTCAAAGCACTTGGAAAAGCGCTGCCGAATAGATCGACCAGTGAGATATTGCACCTGATATCTGGCCAATGCGTTTGAATCCCTTTAAAACTTTCGTACGAAAATCAAATGGGGAGCACACTGCTATGAGTTCACAAGAAATCACTATTAAAGGTCCGAATGGAGACTTCATGGGCTACCTTGCCGCGCCTGATGGTGGCGGACCGGGAGTCATCGTCATCCAAGAAATATTCGGCGTGAATGATTGGTTGCGTGGGGTATGTGATATGCTGGCTGAGCAAGGCTACATGGCCCTTGCTCCAGACCTATTCTGGCCAATAGAGCCGGGCGTACAACTCGACGCCACCGTGGAAGCAGATTTCAACAAAGGGCTCGAAATTTACGGAAAATTCGATGTCGATAAGGGCGTTGAAGACATTCAAGCCTCTATAAATAATCTGCGAGGTCGCGATGGCTGCAACGGTAAAGTGGGGACAACCGGCTTTTGCCTTGGCGGAGTTCTAACGTTCCTCTCCGCCACCCGAACGGATTCAGATGCCAACGCGGGATACTATGGCGTCGGCATCGAAGGTTTACTTGGAGAAGCGGATAAAATCAGTAAGCCTACAATCCTCCACATCGCTGATGAGGACTCGTTTGTCCCCAAAGAGGCGTCTGATCAGGTGCGACAGGCCCTTCAAGGGCACGAAAAGGTAACGATCCACACCTATGCGGGTTGTGATCATGGCTTTGCCCGAGATACGGATACCAATCACTACGACAAAGCCGCAACGGAGCTCGCGCATGGTCGGACGTTCGACCTCTTCAAGAGCGCGCTCAGCTAAGTTACGAGGATAACGTTTCCATCCAAGCGGCGATCGCCCGGCCAATAGTGTCGGGCGACGTCTCTGGTGTGTAGTGTTCGCCCTTTATCTCCTGGGTCGTCTGACACGAGAAAGACTCGGCCGCTGCTTTGCGTTCCCCGGTCATAATGCTGGCCGTATCCGGCAGCAACCAAAGTTTAGGGATGTCGTTCGTCGCCATCCATTCTTTAATCTCGTTCAGTCGGTTATAGATGTCAGCGGGTTCGCCATCGACCGGAATTTCACATGGCCAATCGATTGTTGGGCGGCGGCCTGGGCCGGGATCGAGGTAAGGCGCGTTATACACAGCCCGGTCTTCGTCAGATAGAAGTTCATCGACGTAACGAAAGAAGTACTGCTCTAAGTATAAGTTATTCTGCAATACGTCCTCTTCCATTTCGGGCGAGCGCATATGAGCGTTAAAGGCCCGAAATCTGTCACCGGCGATCTCGGTAGTAACCGGAGAAATTTGCCCTTCCATATGGACAAAACCGCGTGTTCTGTCCGGATTGCGCATGGCCCAGTCAAAAAATAAGGGGACGCCCCAGTTGTGCCCGACAAACGTAATCGGACCGGACAGAGTCATGGCATTCATCCAGCTGTCGAAATACTCACAATGGGCAAAGTACGAGTATGTGCGCGGGCCTTGATCAGACAGTTTGTCCGACTGCCCCATGCCGATAAGATCAGGCGCCAGGCATCGGCCCTTCATACTTAGGTAGGGCACAACATTACGCCACAGGTAGGATGACGTGGGATTGCCATGCACGAATATGATGGGATCGCCTTCGCCGGTGTCCCGCCACGCAATGTTGTGGCCTTTTACGGACGTGAAGTGAACATCGGCGAAGTCAGCCATAGGCTCAAGCTAGGTCCACGTACCACGCAGCGATGGCCTTGCCGATAATGTCAGGGCAAACCTCTTGGATGTAGTGGTTTACTGCAGGCGGCGCTTCGGGATCGCCAGGAATAGCGACTTCCATTTGGTTTGACCACCGTCGCGCTGCTTCCAAACGACCCTCACCGGGCGTCATGATCGCTGCCGGTGTGCCGACGAGAAACAGTTTCGGGATGTCGTTGGTTTCCATCCACGCTTGATACGACGATACAATTTCTGTGACATCCTTAGGTTCACCATCAACAGGAATCTCACGCGGCCAAGTAATCAAGGGGCGGCGGTTTTCACCCCCTTCTAACCATGGCTCTCGATAGACTGCGCGATCAGCATCGGTAAGGCGGTCACCCAAAGATTCCAGCATGACTTTCTCGATGAACATATTGTCGTCAATAACGGCTCGCTCGCCTTCTTCCGAACGCATAAATGAATAGAACCACTTAGCACTGTCGCTCGCGTCGTCCGTTTTGGCCGGTGCAGTAATGGACTCAAAGTGGGCAATGCCCTTTATTCGGTCAGAGTGACGATGCGCCCAATGAAATCCGAGGGCCGATCCCCAATCGTGCACGACGATCACCGCATTTTCAGTTACACCAGCCGCGTCAAACCACGCGTCTAGATATTTTGCGTGATCGACAAACCGATACTGGCTGCCCTCAAGTTTATCCGACGCACCCATGCCGATAAGATCTGGAGCCAAGCAGCGCGCAGCGCCGCTCATGTGGGGGATAATATTGCGCCACAAATAAGATGATGTCGGATTGCCGTGCAGGAAGACAACCGGATCTCCCTCTCCCACCTCAACATAAGCCATTGTGGCGTCGAGGACGGACGCCTGTTTGTTTGGCAGCATATCTGTTCTCAACCCGGCAAGGTCGGAAGCCATTCCGCGATAGCGCGACCGATGGCATCACCGGAAACTTCTTGAACGAAATGTCCGCCGTACACCATCACCTCTTTCTGGTTTGGAATCGTGCGAACAAAATTCAACATCATCGGATTGGCAAAAATTGCGCCCGGATTGGCACGTACGAACAATTTCGGGATGTCTTGGGACTCCTCGATCAGCCATTTGGAGTACGCCGCAACAACGTCATCATTCCTCTTCGGCTCACCGCCCAGAGGCAACTCGCGTGGCCAGGTCAGCGTTGGACGCCGACTCTCTCCCGGTTCCTCGTATCCCCGGCGGAACTCGGCCTTGTCCTCTTCCGTCATATAGTCGTCGACACCCTTAATGAAGAAATCTTCGACAAACATATTGTTCTGGAGAACCGCTTCATCGCCTGCGGGTGAACGCAGCATCGAGAACATACTGCCGCCTCCGCCTGTGTTCTCGACCCGCATTGCACCGCCCGGACGTCCACCACTAGGAGGACCACCGGGTCGCCCGCCGCCAGGAGGGCCGCCAGGCCTGCCCCCGCCTTCTCCACCAGCCGGAGTCGGTGGACGGAGAATGGACTCCATATACACAATCGCCTTTATTGATTCAGGGTGCACACTCGCTTTCTCGAACCCGAGCGCTGAGCCCCAATCGTGAATCACCAAAGTTAGATTCTCGTGAATGTCCAAGGCCTCGAAGAGCTTCATCATGTACGTGCGATGGGTCTGGTAGGTGTAAACCTCCGGACCTGAATTCGGTAACTTGCTGGAATCACCCATGCCAATCAGGTCGGGCGCAATACAACGGCCGAACGGTGCGCAGTGCGGCATAACCTTTCGCCACAAATACGACGACGTTGGGTTTCCATGCAGGAAGACGATGGGGTCACCCTCAGGATCACCCATCTCGATATAGGCCATCTTGAGACCATCACCGACGTCCACATACTTTTTGCGGTCAGACCAGGCTGATGCAGAGACCGGTTCGGACTTGAACACAGTACTTGTCGCTGCGAGGCCAACTCCGCCGAGCAGAACGCCACGACGTGAGAGTGCGAGCTGAGTCATGATGGATATCCCCTATGGCATGAATTGAGCCGTTACTATTCCATAGTCAGCCACCATAAGGGCAATCACAAGCGCGTGCGGCTCGACGGGACGAGAGATGAATGGCAGAATTCAGGAATGCGGATAAACGAGCTCCTCAAGCCTGAAACTTGGCAACTCTTCTACACTGACTTTCTGG
>WLXB01000043.1 GCA_012103295.1 Alphaproteobacteria bacterium
GTCGCGATCACCATCGGTCACGGAGCCTTTGATTTCCGTTTCTTTTCGCCGTAAGACCGCATCATTCTTATTTGATTGTGGAAGTCTTTAGCCATGGACCGTCTCCAACAACAGCTTATGGCCCTTTGGGCCGTCGTTCAGGATGTGTGGGCGACTGGCATTGCCGGCGTGGATTTCAGCCGCATTTTGACCGCTTTTGGAATTCTTTTGTTCTTTCTGGTCGTGCGAGGGCTGTTCACGCGGTTCGTCCTAGGTGCGATCCGGCGCATAACCGATAAGACTGAAACAGAAATAGACGACACCCTGTTTGAAGCACTGCAGGGGCCCGTTCGTCTTGTCCCTATCATTATTGGCGTGTTCATTGCGTTCGACTATTTGGCCCTTCCTGAGAAATACGCGGCAATGGGTGCTCTTCTTATTCGAACGCTGGTCGTATTTGATTTGTTCTGGGCGCTTTACCAGGTCACCGGCCCGTTGAGTTCTTCGATCAAAAGGTTAGAGGCCTTGCTGACCAGAGAAATGGTCGATTGGCTTGTTAGTTTTCTACACCTCGCCGTCGTTTTTATTGGCGCGGCAACCATCCTAGAGATTTGGGGCATCAAAGTTGGTCCGATCCTGGCAGGCCTTGGGCTGTTCGGAGTTGCGGTTGCCTTGGGCGCTCAAGATCTCTTCAAGAATCTCATTGCTGGCATCTTAGTTATTGCCGAAAAGCGCATGCGGGTCGGCGACTGGATTCTCGTCGACGGTGTTGTCGAGGGCACCGTCGAGCACATCGGCTTTCGTTCAACGCATGTTCGCCGGTTCGACAAGGCGCCCGTCTACGTGCCGAATGCCAAGTTGTCGGACAACGCGGTCACTAACTTTAGCGGTATGACTCACCGGCGCATCAAGTGGATGATCGGTATTGAATATGGGGCCACCATTGATCAACTTCGAGCCATCCGCGACGGTATTGAAACCTACATCACAAATGATGATGCCTTTGCGTCACCGAGTGACGTCTCGACATTCGTGCGAATAGACCGGTTCAGTGATTCCTCCATCGATATATTGCTCTACTGCTTTACGAACACGACGGATTGGGGGGAGTGGCTCGAAATCAAAGAGACGCTCGCATACAAAATAAAAGATATTGTAGAGACAGAGGGGTCAGGGTTCGCCTTTCCCAGCCAGTCGGTTTATATCGAGTCTATCCCCGGAGACGCCGCTGAAGTTTTTGTGCCTCCGACACGAGGCTAGATTTTCTGTCC
The DNA here is from genome assembly GCA_012103295.1 of Alphaproteobacteria bacterium. Lineage (GTDB taxonomy): Bacteria > Pseudomonadota > Alphaproteobacteria > Rhodospirillales > Rhodospirillaceae > WLXB01. The sequence goes on from WLXB01000043.1 coordinate 1,251, forward strand.
TGTTAAGCTGGATTCGTTTGCCGGGAGTCGAGCTCGATATGGTTGGTGATTGCTATGACTCCCATGATGATTTTGTTTCTGATTGTTTTCGTCGACCTCGTCGGCTTTGGCATCATGGTTCCCTTGCTGCCGTTCTATGTTGAGCGGGTTGGCGCCGGCCCAGAAATTATCACCATCACACTCGGTCTTTACTCCCTCTTTCAATTTGTTGCGGCCCCCATCTGGGGAAAGTTGAGCGACAGATATGGTCGCAAACCAATATTGGCATGGGCGCTTTCTGGCTTCGTGGTTTCCTATTTGATCTTGGGGTTCGCCGATAGTCTAGCGATGGTGGTCGCCAGCCGCGTCTTTGGTGGTCTTATGGCTGGAAATATATCCGCCGCTTTTGCTTATGTCGCTGATATCACGACACCGGAAACGCGGGCAAAAGGCATGGGTATGGTCGGTGCGGCCTTCGGTCTCGGATTCATTTTTGGCCCGGTTATTGGTGGAGTCCTCGCCGGTTCTGATATCGAAACGGCTAATTTTCTCCTGCCTGCGTTGGTTGCGGCGAGTCTAACAACGGTTGCTCTGTTGGGCGTGATTTTTGTCTTGCCCGAATCTCTCAGTCAGGAGGTGCGCGACCAGATTCGTGATCGACCCAAGATCTTGGTTAGGTTGAAAATAAAGGCAGCGTTTAATCGGCGCGCCCTGACTTTGATCGTTCTCATTGGTTTTGGAATCACGATGGCTTGGGCGCTGTTGGAAACGACGTTGGCGTTGTGGGCCAACAGCATTCTGGATCTCGGCCCCCGCGATATTGGTTTGTTGTTGACCTATGTCGGAATCATCGGGGTGATCATTCAAGGGGGAATGATCGGCCCACTGACTAAGCGCTTCGGTGAGCAAGTTTTGGTCGGTACAGCCGTCTGTTTTCTGTTCGGCGGCTATGGGTTTTTAGCGGCGGCCCAAGATTGGACATTCCTTATTGTCGCCATGACGTTTTTGGCGATAGGAAATGCCTTGGCCAACCCGTCTCTCTCAAGTCTGGTGTCCAAGGAGGCCGATGAGACGGAGCGCGGGTCTGTATTAGGTGTTTACCAGGGAGCGAGTAGCCTCGCCCGCGTTGCCGGCCCAATGTATGCGGGGCTGGTTTTTGTCCAGTTGGGCCCGGCTGTCCCATTTGTGATTGCGGCGGCTTGCATGCTTCCCACTTTGGCGATGGTGTTTATGTTGCCTCGTCATACTCAAGCCCCAAGCCTAGGGCCATCATCGTAGGGGCTTTGTGCCATTGGCCACGCGGTGGTTGTTCGCGTGGTCAATTTCCGTTGATTCCATTTTTGAACCGGATCAAAGTTGTGTCATAGGGCAATTGAGAACGCATTCCAGGGAAGGGGCCCCAAGTGCTCGAAGCTATAGATTTGAAAAAGACCTACGGCGACCACAACGCGCTAAAGGGTCTAAATCTGTCTATCAAGGCAGGAGATATCTATTGTCTGCTTGGCGCGAATGGCGCTGGCAAAACCACCACCATCAATCTGTTTCTCAATTTTATTGATCCCTCGGGTGGCAGCGCCAAGGTCAATGGCATTGATGTCACAGAGAATCCTATAGAGACCAAGCGGTTTTTGGCCTACATCCCGGAACAAGTGATGCTCTATCCCAATCTGACCGGCCTTGAGAATATTGAGTACTTCGCCCGCCTCGGGGGACACAACGAGTATAGCGATGATGATCTTCGCGGATTCCTGGTCCGTTGCGGGTTACAGGCCGAGGCGGCTGATCGCCGTATTGCCACCTATTCGAAGGGAATGCGTCAAAAAGTTGGTGTCGCCATCGCGCTCGCGAAGCAAGCCAAAGCTCTGTTGCTGGATGAGCCGACGTCGGGCTTAGATCCGAAAGCGTCCAATGAATTCTCGGAACTGCTAAAACACTTACAGTCTGAGGGGGCTGCCATTCTGATGGCCACCCATGATCTCTTCCGTGCCAAAGAGACCGGCACTCGGATCGGCATCATGCGTGAGGGCAATTTGATGCAAGAGCTGAGTACCGGAGAAGTGTCTCACGCGGATATTGAGCGAATCTATCTCGAACACATGCACTAACGTCGGGCGTTGAATGCGCACCAAGGCTGCGGTTCTACTAAGGCGATGGCCGCTGACATAACATTCAGGATGGAGAGCGAAAAATGCTCATTTGGATTAAACGCATTGCTATTACTTTAGCGGTCCTGATCGTCGTCGTTGGCGGCGGGGGCTACGGCACATTCAAGTATATGAACAGCACACCGCCGCAGCTGGTGGAGCCGAATTACTTCCGCATCTATAAAGAACAACTGGCCAGCGAAGAAGCGATGACGCCTGAGGGCAATGTCGCAATCTTTATGTCCGGCCTGATCATGCCTGAAGATTTCCGCGTAGCGGATTTTCACAATCTGGCGCTTAAGTCGAGCCAGTATATTCCGTGGCCAATCCGCAATAGGGCGATGGCCGATCCCGGCGTGATTCTGCTTGATACGGAACGCTTCTATGAGTTTGAAGAGTTTGAACCGACCAACCTTGTTGATCCCTCAGGATCAGCGGTCGACTTCGATGGCACGCCCTGGGTTGAGCGCTATCACAATGGTGAATTACTTTGGATTAACCCAAGTCCAACTCAACATTTTGATCATGGATATTTTCTGTACACCGGCCGCAAGGGCGGCATGCCCGGGCCTGCGCAGAAGTTAATCAACAAGGCGCGGATTTACTATTACGGCGAGGGCAAAGGTTTTATGAATGGCAAGGTGCCTCATGAAGCAGGCAACTGGGCCATCGTCGAAGCGGCTATGTCCAAGATCACAGCCAAGTACGGCGACGTTCCCTACCGTTGGGTGACAGCGGAAGACTTTCATTTGGCCCGCAAGGCGATGTACGAATTGCTTGATGGCGGCGCAGACACAATCATTTTTGCCTCACCGAGACCGGTCTATTCTCACCACGAAGAGTTCAATGGTTCGATCAAACATGCCATGCACTACATTCATGAATGGGAAGAAGCCAACGACAAGCACATAAAGACCATCATCACTCAAAACTTGGCAAACTTTCCGATCGTTCATGAAACTTACGCCATCATGCTACGTGACCGTCTTGATCAATTACCAAGGGGCTCTGATGTAAAAGTCGTCGCGTCCGTCCATGGCATGGCTTGGGATCTGGTACCCAACGAAGCGTGGATTGAGTTGGCGCCCGACTACATCGAGCCAATTATGGAAAAATTGAATAGCACCGTAGCGGAGTATGACTTCGGCCGGACGGATGTTGTGCAATCGCAAGATCATTTTGCCGACCCTCACAACAATCCCAACGGCACCTATCTATCGACCAATAGGGCCTTTTGGGACGGCATTGAGGAAGACTATGACTACGTCATAAATCTGCCGATCGAGTTCTTCGCGGAAAACACTGACACGATGTTTTCGCACGCCATGTACAACTACGAAGGTTTCCCGGGTTTCAATATATACGATCCGGTGGACTACAGCGACTGGACGGTTCCCTACACAAAGACCTTTGATATCGAAGGCACTAAAGTGATCTACAACGGGCTGCCAGTGGGTAAGTATAACAAGCCAATTGTCGAAGCCTACTTCCAGGCTATGGATGCTATCTTATCGCGCTCGTTAACACCTCTAAGCGCAAAGAGCGACGTGGCCTCCCTGAACTAAAACGTGCTTCAGCAGCAATTGTGAAACGCCCGGTCTCTTGGCCGGGCGTTTTGCTTGTTGTCAGGTCGTCCCGCCTATAGAACCAGTAGGAGTGCGAATTAGGAGGCGGCAATGAAGCGCCAGTTTGTTTCTATTGGAGAGGCGCAACTACATGTTCGGCGTGCTGGCGAAGGCCCCCGGTCATTCTGTTGCATCCTTCTCCACAGTCCGGCGCGTTTTCGATCCCGATGGCCACCCGGCTGGCCAAGAATTTTACGGCTATCGCAGTCGACACGCCCGGGTATGGTTTGTCTGACCCGATTCCAGGAGGATACCGAGGCCCCGCTCTAGATGATTACCTACCACCGCTGGTCGCTCTTCTAGATTCATTGGGTATCGAAAAAGCGGCGTTTTACGGCAACGCAACAGGCGCTGAGATCGCCCATATTTTTGCGGCGGCCCACCCAGACCGAGTTGCTGTGTGTATGCTTGATACAGCTGGCGATGTATCAGACGAGTTCGTCGACACCCTGACGGAAGGATACTTTCCCGATACGACGCCGCGTCGAGACGGCGGTCATTTGCTCACCCATTGGGACATGGTGCGGTCCTTGAACCTTTTCGCGCCTTGGCAGTTCACCAAGAAAGAGTCGCGTCTGCCGGTTGATATGCCATCACCGGAGAACATCCAGGCCAAATTGCTCGATTACTTGCGCGCTGGGGCGAACTACGCCGACGCTTATAAGCCCGCGTTTTATACCGCGAAGCATCATCTCATCAGCCGCGTTACGGTTCCAGCAACGCTAACCCGCTGGGCCGCCAAGCCAGACCTTACGGAAGTTGACGATCTCATCGCAGCCGGTTTGCCCGACAACTTCACTGTGCTTCATGCGGGACCGACCATGGATGAACGCCTCGCAGTAAGTGAACAGTACCTGATCGATCATTATTTATCGTCCGGCATTACCGCGCCGCCACATCCAGACCAAATCGACGAAGCGGCGCCGCGATTGCAGAGAATGTTTATCGATGTCGACGGTGGACAAATCATGGCGCGGGTTTGTACCGCTGGCGTTGGTCGGCCAATCCTCGGCCTTCATGACCCGGCCGGTTCGTCCAACCGGCTCGCTGGTCTATTGGCACCGTATCTTGGCAAGCGGCCTGTTATTGCGCTCGACAATCCAGGCAATGGAGACTCCGACAAATTCATTTCTGCTGGTGACATTTCGACAGAGTCTTATGCCCAATGTGCCATCGCGGTCCTTGAGGTTTTAGGGGTCGATGAGGTGGACGTCATTGGCCGCTATTCCGGCGGCCAGGTCGCCATGGAAATGGCTGCCGCCAAGCCAGGATTAGTGAAACACATCGTGCAGGCCGGGGTGCAGATTTTTACCGACGACGAGCGCGGCGACCTCCTCGCCAATTACACACCATCCATCGCTCCAAGATGGGACGGGGGGCACCTTGTTACCGCGTGGGCCATCGTGCGCGATATGGGTCTTTACTGGCCGTGGTACAACCGCACTAAGGATGGTGTGATTCAACGGGATGCCAATCTCGACCCAGATTTTCTTGATAGCCGTGTTCAGGATTTACTGAAGGTCGGCGACACCTATCAGAACGCCTATGCCGCGTCGTTCACCTATCCAATGGCAAATAAACTTGCGACCCTAGATGTGCCCTGCTTGCTCATTGATTGGCCCGGCGCGGCGTCATATGACCGGCTGGCCATGGCCAAAGGCGTGGCACCAAACTGTGTAACGGCAGATATGCCTGAGGATTTGGCTGAATTGCCGTCCTTGCTCGACCCATTTTTTGCCGAGTAGGGATCGTCACCATGAAAATCGAGCGCCGGTTTCTCACCCTGCCTGATGGCAAACAAATTCACTACCGCATGTCCGGTCGCGGCCCGGCGATGATCCTGATGCATCCGTCACCGATCTCATCGGAAGCATTAATTCCCGCGATATCAGTGTTCTCAAAAAAGTTCACGTGCATCGCCCTTGATACACCGGGCTACGGATTGTCGGACGACAGCGTGGCCGAAAAAGAAGGCCTGTGGGGATACGCGGATGCTGTCGCTCTTACACTGGATGCTTTCAAACTCGAGTCCGCCGTCATTTATGGTGCTGCAACTGGAGCCCAGATCGGCATCCAGTTTGCTAAACGCTATCCTCAACGCACGCGACTTCTAATCCTCGATGGGGCTGGCCATTTTTCCGATGAAGATAAAGCGCGCGCCGCCGAAAGCTACTTTATTGACCTCACGCCACGACGGGACGGGAGTCATCTCCTAGCCGCGTGGGATGCGAGCCGACATCTATCAACCTTTTTCCCATGGATGTCGGGTCGCTTAGAAGATCGCATTCAGGCTGACGCTGCTCCGCTATCTTTTGTGCAACACCATGTGAATGACATGCTGCGCGCCGGTCCTGATTACCGCATCGCCTACTGGGAAGCGATGAAAGGGGAGAGCCACGCAAATACAGTGGAGGTGGGCGTTCCCACGCTGCTATCCAACAATACGGGCAGCATCATCCGCCCTTTAACAGAGGCGCTGATCGCACCAGGTTTGCCCGATAACTTTACGGTTGTTCCAAGCACACCAGAGACCCGGCATCAGGCGCTGTTGGATGCTGCCGCCATATATGCCGGTGATCCCGCGTGTCCCGCTCCGCCACCTCAAACGAATACCAAGCCGACGATTCAAAACGCCATGGTGAGAGTGCCTGGCGGACAATTGCGGGCGCGGCTTTGTCTCGAAGGTGAGGGATTGCCGCTTATAGCGATTCACGACCCAGCGGGATCGAGCCATCTGGTCGAGCCGGTTTTTGATCCTTACGTCGGTCGCCGCCCAGTTATTGCTTTCGACAACCCCGGCAACGGAGAATCCGATGCCGTGATCGATACGCTTAACTCTGAAACCTATGCTCAGGTGTTGAATGCAGCGCTCGATGAACTGGGGTTTGAAGAGGTTGATGTGCTGGGACGCTATTCAGGCGGACCCGTCGCCATGGAAATGAGTTTCCAGCGGCCCGAACGGGTTCAGCATATCGTTCAAGCTGGTGTGTCCTTCTATGAAGGGGAAGAACAAACGTCTTTGATTGAAAATTACACCCCCTCCGTTGCCCCCCGCTGGGATGGCAGTCATTTGATGACGGCGTGGTCGATCATGCGCGACCAAAGTTTGTATTGGCCGTGGTTTAACCAAACCAAGGATGGAATTCTTTGGACGGATGGTGCCATCGATGTCGCCCTGACAGATTTGCGCACACGGGAGTTGCTTAAATGCGGCGACCGATATCAGGATGCCTACAACGCCATGTGGCGGTATCCCATGCGAGATAAACTGCCAAAGCTCTCCGTGCCCTGCTTGCTTTGCCATCCGTCATGGGAGCCGGTGGGCTATACCACCGCCCTGGCACAGGCCGTTGATCCGCGCTGCAAATCAGCGGAATTGGCTGCTGGCATGGCCGATTGGCACACTGATCTCGATGCGTTTTTCAACACCCCTTGACCTTTGACGCCTTAAACACAAAATAGAGCCTGTATCGCGCCGATTTCGGGTGATGCCACACTGGTGCCCGAAGGGGCCCACAACCGGTCTCGCTCGTTGAGGAGACATAGGGGTATTTTGTTATGACACGCATGTCCGTGTTTTCGAGCCCATTGTTGCTCGGTTTTGATCACATCGAGCGCGTGCTTGATCGGGTCAATAAATCATCCGGCGAAGGGTATCCGCCCTACAATATCGAACAGACCGGTGAGCACGCCTTGCGCATCACGCTGGCCGTTGCGGGGTTCGCAGAGGAGGATTTGTCGGTCACCGTGGAAGATAATCAATTGGTCATCCGTGGGAGAAACGCCGAAGACGCAACTGATCGTGTATTTCTGCACCGCGGTATTGCCGCTCGGCAGTTCAGCCGCAGTTTTGTTTTGGCAGAAGGTATCGAAGTTAAGAATGCTGGGCTCGATAAAGGTCTATTGCATATTGAACTTCAGCGCCCTGTGCCTGAACCAAAGGTTACGGAGATAAAAATTACCTCAGCGAAGTCGAGCAAACCGAAGCCGAAGACGATTGACGTCGACCCGACAACAGTCGATTAGCCCAAAGCGACAGAAGGATACGAGCATGATTGATTCGATAGTGGAAAAACCAAACGCTTTGGCTTTAACCCAGATCAACTTAGCCGATGTTGGCTTGGACCAAATCGCCTATATCCGCCCGGTTGTTATAGATGACAAGCCGTCGTGGTCCATATACAACGCCGCCGGCGAGGTAGTGGGCGCGGCACCGAGCCGCGAACAGGCCATGGCCGCCATTCTGCAGAACGACCTGACTCCGCATTTCGTTAACTAGCTGTCGCGCTGACAACACGGTTCGGCCGTATCATCGCGCTTAAACATCACGCCCGTGCTTGGTATGGTGGGCTTGTGTCCCCGTAGCTCAGTAGGATAGAGCACCAGATTCCTAATCTGGGGGCCGTGAGTTCGAATCTCGCCGGGGACACCATTCTCGTATGAGACACCGACAGCATTGCAACCAAGTCACGGGTGTTCTTGATCGAGCGAATACCCAAATCCACGAACCGTACGAATAAGATTGGGTTTGTTATCGCCTCCCAACGCGGCCCGCAGTCGCCTGATGTGCACGTCGACGGTGCGGTCTTCAATGTAGATGTTCTGTCCCCATGCCAGGTCGATGATTTGCCGACGGGACAGCACCCGACCGGGGCGCTCCATTAAGGCTTGAAGGATTTTGAATTCTTTAGGGCCGAGGTGGACGTATTCACCATCGCGTTTAACCTTTCTTGATACTAAATCAAGCGCGAGGTCGGCGAATTCCAATTTCTCGCCGGTGAGAGCCGGGGTGGTACGACGAAGAACGGCGTTGATGCGCGCGACCAATTCCCCCGGTGAGTAGGGTTTAACCATGTAGTCGTCCGCGCCGACATCCAGCGCGCGAATACGGTCTTCCTCTTCTCCACGCGCAGTGACCATGATGATCGGCAGGTCTTTGTTCTCTTCCATTTTCCGCAAGCGGCGGCAAATTTCGATGCCGGTGACTTCGGGTAACATCCAATCAAGAACCAGGAAGTCAGGTCGGTCTTCCTCGATCTGAACCAATGCGTCTGCGCCATTGGGTGAAATTCGGACATTAAACCCAGATGATTCCAAATTATATTTCAGAACCTCTGCTTGCCCCGGTTCGTCTTCCGCAATCAACACTACGACTTTATCACTCACGACTGAGTATCGCCTCCAGCGGCATCGACCAAAATGCCGCTCGACCGATCATCTTTCGGCCTGTCTCCTTCTGGCATACTGCCTTCAAGCATGTAGTGAATCTTTTCCGCGACATTGGTGGCATGGTCACCTACCCGCTCAACATCCTTTGCGATGAATATCAGATGAGTCCCCAGTGAAATGTGTTGAGGATCGGCCGTCATCATCTCAAGGAACTCACGAAACAAATTGGTGTGCATCCGGTCAACGTCTTCATCTTTGAGAATGACGGTGCTGGCCAATTCCCCATCTCGCCTTGCATAAGCGTCGAGAACTTCCTTGATCATCTCCAAGACCTTGTCGCCCATGCTCTTTATCGATTGCGCGGCAGAGGTCACGTTTGTAGTGCCTGACAACGTTACCGTGCGCTTGGAAATGTTTTTTGCGTAATCCCCCATGCGTTCCAGGTTGCTGGCCAATTTGAGGGCGACAAGAATGACCCGGAGGTCCTGAGCCATAGGCTGGCGCAGCACGAGCATCTCAGTTGTGTGTTTGTCGATGCGAGTTTCATAATCATCGACGATCTTGTCTCGTTGGATGACGTCCTTCGCGGTATCCGGATCAAGTTGGACCAAAGCATCAAGCGCGGTGGCGAGTTGGCTTTCAACCAAGCCACCCATTTCGCTGACCAGCGTTTCCAGCTGTCGCAAATCCTCGTCGTAGGCGCTGACAATATGTCTTTCGTTCATCTCGCTTACTCTTTCGACTTATCCGATGGACCCGGTCACGTACGCTCGAGTGCGCTCATCTGACGGGTTGGTGAAAATGATTTTGGCTTCGTTTTCCTCGACAAGCTCGCCAAGATGAAAAAATGCCGTTCGCTGCGATACGCGGGCCGCTTGCTGCATGGAGTGGGTAACGATGACGATCGTGTACTTGGTTTTAAGATCGTCAATCAGCTCTTCAATTCTGGCCGTCGCAATGGGGTCCAAAGCCGAACAGGGTTCATCCATCAGAATAACATCCGGTTCCACCGCAATTGCCCGTGCAATACACAGCCGCTGCTGCTGCCCGCCTGAAAGGCCTGTCGCCGGGGCATCAAGGCGATCCTTAACTTCATCCCACAAACCAGCACGAACCAAGCTACGCTCTACAATCTGGTTTAAGTCGTCGCCCTTTGTGGCCTGTCCGTGAATGCGCGGACCATAGGCAACATTCTCGTAGATGGATTTTGGAAAGGGGTTGTGCTTTTGAAACACCATCCCAATGCGTCTGCGCAACACGACGACATCGACGTCCGATCCATAAACATCTTCATTGTCGAGCGTTATATTGCCGGTCACTTCACATCCCTCGATGAGATCGTTCATGCGGTTTATGCATCGCAGGAATGTTGTCTTACCGCACCCAGACGGGCCAATCAGAGCTGTGACAGACTTAGCCTTGATGTCCAGATTTACATTATTGATAGCCAGGCGGCCGCTATAACTGACGTTAACGCCTGATGCCCTGATCTTGGGTGCTACAGAAGCGTCGTCTGTCGACGGCTCATCTCTACTGGAATTTACTGTTAAGGGCTGCACGTGCGTTCTCTCTAACATCACTTTTCAAACTTCCTTCGCAGGATCACTGCAAACAGGTTCATCATCAATAGGAATACAAGCAGGACCAGGATTGCTCCGGCAGTTTTTTCCGCGAAGGCCCGTTCAGGGCTATCAGCCCATAGGTAAACCTGCACGGGAAGGGCAGAAGCCGGTTGAGTCAGATTGGTCGGCGGGTCTGCGATAAAGGCAACCATACCGATCATGAGGAGGGGGGCCGTCTCGCCAAGGGCGCGGGCCATACCAATAATGATTCCGGTGAGAATCCCCGGTAAAGCCAACGGCACCACGTGATGAAAAACTGTTTGGACGCGGCTGGCGCCAATACCAAACGCGGCTTCACGGATCGAGGGTGCGACGGCCTGCAACGCCACGCGTGAGCTAATAATCACGGTGGGTAACGTCATCAGCGCTAACACCATGCCACCGACCAGCGAGGCTGACCGTGGCAGACCAAAGAATCCAAGAAAAATCGCCAATCCAAGGAGGCCGAAGGTAATCGATGGGACTGCGGCTAGATTGTTAATGTTGATCTCAAGAAACTGTGTCCAGCGATTGCGGGCCGCAAACTCCTCAAGATAGACGGCTGTAAGAACGCCGACAAAACAGGACAACAGCAAACAAACACCGAGGGCAAAGAATGACCCAACCATGGCCCCCCATACGCCGGCGACCTCAGGGTCTCTAGAGTCGCTGCCCGTCAGAAACGTCCAGTTAAATCGTTTCACTATGCGATCGTCGGTTTTAAGAGCCGAGTACCACTCAATTTGTTTATCCGTAAGCCGTGTCTGCTGCGCCGAAGCCTCGGTTAATCCTGATTTGTTATAGAGATCGACGTCATCAGATGCGGTGAGCCAAAACGAGGTTATTGTTCCGACGAGTTCCGGTTGCGCGAGGACAATATCTCGCAATTCAAACTCTGCGCCGGCCCCGATCAAACCATAGAGTGCGCGACTCTCGCGTCGGCCTAAGTCTTCCGGAATAAGGGTGCGCATTGCGCTTCGTACAGCCGACCGATAACTCACTCCGGCTAGGTCTTCCGGTGTGAAGGTCTCTTCAAGCCCAACCTCTTGATAGGTCAAGTCGACATCGATCTTGATCGCGGTTTGAATAAAAGCACCGTAACCTGTCCCGATAATCGAAACTAAGAAGAAGGCCAAGAACGACATGCTGATGGCAATGGCCGCCAGACCAAGACGGCGGAATCGCTCTTCGCCGCGGTGGCGGTCTACGACACCAGGCATCGCCGTGCTCGAAAGGGAGGATTTGCCAGTTTGGTTAGTCATACTGTTCACGGTATTTTTTGACGATTTGACTGCCGATGACGTTGAGCACCATCGTGATGCAGAACAACGCGAGCCCAAGGGCAAAAGCCGCCAAGGTTTTTGAACTATCGAATTCTTGGTCACCGGTGAGGAGAACGACAATTTGGACCGTCACCGTCGTCACCGCTTCTAGGGGGTTGAACGTTAAGTTTGCGGAGAGACCCGCAGCCATAACAACGATCATGGTTTCTCCAACGGCACGGGAAATGGCCAGCAAAATGCCACCCGCGATCCCGGGGAGAGCCGCTGGCAGAACCACCCGGCGTATGGTTTCTGATTTCGTTGCACCGAGGCCGCGAGACCCCTCTCGCAAGGAATCTGGAACCGCAGTAATTATGTCATCCGAGATAGACGAGATCAGCGGGATAATCATCACCCCCATCACCAAACCGGCTGCAAGCGCGCTTTCATATGCGACTTCGAGGCCGATAGACGCACCAAGGTTGCTTAGAGCCGGCGCAATAACGATGGCCGCAAAGAAGCCGTAAACGACAGTCGGTATGCCTGCCAAGATCTCAAGTAATGGCTTAACGTAAGACCGAAGTGTGTCGCTCGCATACTCAGACAAATAAATTGCGGAAAAAATTCCGAGTGGCGCGCTAACGCAAAGGGCGACCGTGCTGATCAGCGCGGTGCCGACAAACAATGGAACAGCGCCAAAACGACCTGATGCGCCCACTTGATCGGCGCGCAGCGCGGTTTGCGGGCTCCATTCCGTGCCAAACAAAAACTCAAACACAGAAACGGACTGGAAGAATCGCAGGGCCTCAAAAATAAGTGAGGCAATAATGCCAATCGTAATAAAAATGGCGACGGCCGAGCAGCTAAACAGAATGGCTCTGATTAACCGCTCGACCATCAATTGGTTGGGATGTCTCGAGGAGAGTGAAGACGTTGTCATGAGGTGTGTGAATTCTTCGCGAGATTTACGTGAGTGTTCGGTTAGCTCATCGAATTAAAGTTAAGGACTTTATTGAGCCACTCGTCACGCTCAGCGCCACCCATGGGAATAAGGCCGCGCTCTTCAAGGTAACCCTCTTCGCCAGAGGCATCTTCGGACACGAATTCGACGACGAATTCACGAAGGCCTGGAATGGCATCAAGGTGTGCCTTTTTGACATAGAACAACAGCGGGCGAGCAACGGCATAGCTGCCATCGGCAATATTCTCGAACGTGGCCTCGGTTCCGTTAACGATGCTGGCCTGAACTTTGTCCATGTTTTGATCAAGGAAGCTGAACCCAAAAATACCCAGCGCATTTTTGTTGGCATCGAGTTTCTGGACAATCAGATTGTCATTTTCACCAGCCTCGATGTAGGCACCATCTTCCCGGACGCTATGACAAATGGCTTGATAGCGTTTCTTGTCGTTGCTCTTTACTGCTTTGATCCAGTCGAACGTCTTGCAGCCGGACTCCATGGCCAATTCTGCGAATGCGTCGCGAGTCCCAGAGGTGGGGGGTGGGCCAAGAACCTGGATTTTAGCATTGGGAAGGGCGGGGTTTACGTCTTTCCAGGTTTTGGCATCGTTCGGCTTCAGGTCGCCGTTTCCGTTCGGCACATCTTTAGCGAGGGCGAGAAAGATATCGCGGGTGGTGAGGTTGTATTTTGCAACGCCGCTGGCGTTTGCGAGGACGATACCGTCATAGCCAATCTTTACTTCCACGATATCGGTAACGCCATTCTTGGCACACAACTCAATTTCGGATGACTTAATGGCCCGTGACGCGTTCGATACGTCTGGCGTGTCTTCGCCGACGCCAGAGCAGAACAATTTAAAGCCACCGCCCGTGCCCGTGCTTTCTACAACTGGGGTTTTGTAAGCTGTTGAGCGGCCAAACCGCTCGGCGACAACCGTTGAGAAGGGGTAGACCGTTGATGAACCAACAACTCGGATTTCGTCACGCGCGAGCACGTCGCCAGAAGCGGCCGCGCCGAGTGCTGTGGCAATAATAAGTACAGAAATATTCGCTCTCTTCATTTTCTATGTCCTTAGAAATTCACTGTTACGAAAAGGCTTATCCAGTTCGTTGCGCGTGATCTTTTAGGTCGTAACGGAGACGTCTTCTTGACAGTTGGGTTACGTTTTTATGAAGAAGTTTTGTTACGGTTTTATGACGTTAGTGTTGCGGTCTGGCGAAGGTTAGGCCTTGAGACAGCACACCATTCCGGCAGTGTTGCCGCAGCCTCTCTAGCGCAGGCGCCGGGGCCCTATGCGGGCCGGTCTGTCACGTAAATGTCACATTTTCTTCATTGTTCGTTCATCGAAGCGTCACCAGGCCGTCACGCCAAGGGGGCATTACGGCCTGTGTCATTCGCAGACAGAAAAATCACAAGGACATGAACGAACAATGACAAAGAGACAGATCAATTGCCTGCTCGGCGCAATAGCGATGAGCCTTACGATTGCCCCCATGGGAGTCCAAGCGCAATCTCAGCAGGACCTGCAAATCCAGATTAACGCCATGAAGCTTCAGCTCGAATCCATGCAGAAGCAGCTTAAAAAGAGTGAAGCAGGCAACAAAGGGGCCGTTGACGAGATTAAAGTCAAATGGGAACCGGCACCTTCAATCAGTAGCCCCGACGGAAAATTCGAGATGAATCTCAGGGGTCGCATACTCGTCGACTCGTCATGGATATCCGATGACGACAACACCATCGATACGAAAGCCACCGAATTTCGCGCGGCGCGCTTGGGTATCGAAGGCAAGGCCTGGAAAACCGTCAAGTACAAATTTGAAAGTGACTTCGCCGGCAACGAAGTCGATGTCAAAGACGCCTATCTGGAATGGAAAACCGGACCCGGCATTAAGCTCGCGGTGGGACAATTCAAGACCCCAAACTCCTTGGATGAACAAACCAGTTCGCGGCACATTTCCGTCATGGAACGGGCATCTTTTACAGATGCATTTGGGCTCGCCCGGCGGATCGGTATTAGCGTCGGCATGGGTGGCGATGACTGGACGGCAAAAGTCGGTGCCTTCAGGGGGTCGAACGGCATAGACGAGGAAAATGAAGGCTCTGAATACGCAGGCCGTGTCACCTACAGCCCCAAGTTCAGTGATGTGCAGACCCACGTTGGCGCGTCATTCCGCGCCCGCAAGGCCGGAGATCAGTCAGATTTCCGCTATCGCCAGCGGCCGCACCAGCATCTGTCGCCGACCCGCTTCGTCAACACCGATCGCATCGCCGATAAGGATTTCTTCTATGGTGCTGAGTTGGGCGCCATTGCTGGGCCATTCTGGGCCGTGGCGGAATACAGTGCATTGAAAGCGGATACCGATGATCCGGTGCTCGCCGATCCAACCTTTACAGGCGGATATGCTGAGATCGGGTACTTTCTCACCGGGGAATCCCGCGGCTACAAAGCTGACAAAGGGGCCTGGGACCGACCAAAGGTCAATAACCCGGTCAATGAAGGCGGCAGGGGAGCTTGGGCCCTTACAGCACGATACGACACGATCGATCTCACCGAACCCGGCTACCAGGGCGGTGATCAGGATACCGTTATCATCGGTGTAAATTGGTACCTAAACCGCCACACGCGCCTGATGTTCAACTACAACCATTCAAGCGTTGAGAACGCCTTCAACGTCGCGGCCAATGGTATTGACGGTAAAAACAAAATCGAAGGATTCGGCCTTCGCGCCCAAGTCGACTGGTAGGCTCCTCTCCTCCCCACAGTCGACTCACGTGGACCGATCAGCAGTTGCTGGTCGGTCCATTTTAATTCTTTGCGGAGATTCTGGAGGGTGGCAAATTCAGTTGTGATTGATCGCAACATCCAACCGAGAGCGGTCGATCTCTGCGCCGTCTACAATCACTCGAACGATAGAACGGCTGTTGCGGATATCAACTGAAGGGTCTTTTGACAAGATCACCATATCGGCGCGCTTACCAATTTCGATCGAGCCAAGAGATTCTTCTACGCCGATGTATTTTGCACCGTTGAGTGTCGATAGCGTAATGACGTCCAACGGTGAAATGCCCGCTTCAGCCAAAAGCTCCATTTCCATATGAACCATGGGGCCGATCAGGCGGTCCGTGCCCATGGCAATAATCGCACCGGCATCATGGAGTTGTTTGAGGTTGCGCAATACGGCGGGCAAGACTCCGCGCATCCATCCCGACATGCCGGATGACGCATAGCGATCGCGCTCTGTTACCTTGTTGAACTGCAGCTCTTCTTCCGTCAGCGTCTCTGTAAACAGCGGATCATCAAAAAACGAGTTATCCAACTCTACCCGTCCGACGGCGCCGAATAACAAGGCCGTGCTGGAAATCACCACGCCGTGCTCAGCGACGTATTCTGCAAACCCCGTGCTGGCGTCCGCTAGAAACACGGGATGAGCAAGCGCATCGACCCCCGCGGCGATGGCCAGGCGCGCTGCTTTTTCATCGGCGATGTGGATGGTGGTGCGAACACCGTTGTCCTTGGCATAGCGAATGAGCTGGCTGAAGTCGTCGTCTGGAATAAGCGGCAAGTCCTGCCCACGAGGTCCCATGCCGCGCCGATCGCGGGTGAACTTGAGCATGTCAGGCTTATTGGCGAATAGGGCGTCAAGTTTAGCTTTGCCATCCTCAAAACTATCCATGGTGGTCGCGCCCGCACAGCAGGCATAGCCGTCTTTCTTGGCAACCAAGCTGCCGGTGGCGTAGATGCGTGGGCTGACAATGCGTCCGGCCGAAGCGTCTTCGCGCATTCTATAGATGTAATTGTCGTGATTGCCGGAATCGTAGACGGCAGTGACACCGGCATAGAGGAAACCGTGCAAGACCTTAAGACCGGTATCCGTGTCCATAATCATCTCGCGATTGCCAGGGCCAGTGCGCCCACCCGGTAGATGCATGTGGCTGTCGATCAGGCCAGGAATGAGATACTTGCCACTGCCGTCGATTACACGGATGCCACCCGAAGGAGAGTCATCCTGTTCGGTGATCTTTGATATGCGGCCGTCTTCAACGAATACCGACATATTCGGTAGGGGCTCTGCACCCGTGCCATCAATGAGGGTGATGTTTCTGATCAGCAGGTCCCCTCCGGTGGGCTGCGCCCATGCCGGTCCAGCGCAGCAGCAGACAAAAAGGATTGCCGAAAAAAGAACTCTGACTTTGTTCATGTTGCCTTCCACCCGATGATTGCCAGTTAGGGTAGGGCCGGATCGAGCGATCCCTCCAGGGCATTTATCATGGCGCTCGCTGTGTGATGGATCGACATGGAAAATCTCTCCCGCCCCCGCTTTGCACCGCCTCTTATTCATTTCACCAGATGCATCCTTGTTAATCCCCTGTTACACCGGGGAATGCCGAACGGTAATATGCGGCTGTGATGACGCATTCGAGGAGCGCGTGTTGGGACATAATTATAGAATTGGTCTGGTCGGAGCGGGACTCGGCGGCATGACGGCCGCTGTGGCGTTGCAGCAACGCGGTTTTAACGTCGTCGTCTATGAGCAATCCCCTGAACTGGGTGAAATTGGCGCCGGCATCACTGTCGGTCCCAACGCAAACCGCGTGATCAATGGGTTGGGACTGGAGGCCGAGTTCGAGGCCTTGGCCAGTGCGTCACCGCATGTCGGAGTTCTGGATTACAAGACCGGCGAACGACTCAACTACATACCGCGCGGTCATGACGCCTATATGAAGGACCACGGCGCTGTGTCACGTCTCATGCATCGGGCCGACGTGCATGCGGCTTTGGAGAACGCGTTCAATGTCGATGAAGACTCACTCAGACTGAATTACAAGCTCACCGATATTACGCAAGATGATGATGGCGTGACGCTACAGTTCGCCAACGGTGAAACAGATCGCTGTGATGTTGTGATCGCGTGTGATGGTTTGAAGTCGATTATCAGAGACAAACTTTTCCCTACAGAACCACCCGTGTTTACAGGATACCTCGCATGGCGCGGTCTAGTGGAGCGATCTGAGGTTCCTAACGTGACGGTTGATCCACATTTCGCAGCCTATCCTGCTGAAGATAAAATGTTTGCTCGATATCCTGTACGCCACGGCACCCTGATCAACTATGTCGCCAATGCCCGTAGATCAGGACACACGTCTGAAAGCTGGAAAGAACAGGCCAACATCTCAGAAGTCTTGGAAGAATTTGATGGCTGGTGTGAGGATGTAGTCAGCCTAATACGGGCGACGCCCGGGGGGCTCTGTAACCGCTGGGCGTTGCATAGCCGCAAACCGCTCGATAGCTGGATCAATGGTCGCGTGAGTTTGCTTGGCGATGCCGCTCATCCGATGACCCCATTCCATGGCATGGGTGCGGGTATGGCGATTGAAGATGCCGCTGTTCTGGCCCGTTGTTTCGAAGCGGCCGGCGAAGATTGGCAGGATGCTTTGCGGCGATACGAGCGCGCTCGGCTAACCCGTGCGAATAAATTCCACGTTGCCTCACTTGATCGGGGCAAGACATACATGAGTGCGAAGCCTGACGATCGCAAACAATCTCCTAGCGCCGGTGTGGAAGATGAACTCGGTTACGATGCCATGACTGTACCCGTTTAGGCCTGGATTCCTGGGCGATTCTCATAGCGGTCACAATATGTTAAGCTTTCGCCGGTACACACCAATCTGACCCACTATGGGTGTCACCCGCGGCGTGCGTGGTGAGAGGGGCTGGGGCAACGCGATGTCTGACTTAGATGAAGAATTTGCCGTCAATGACGTCGTCGTTGAGATTGTCGTTGTGCTTGGTGCGTCAACATTGCGGCTCAATCAAATCTTGCAGCTGGGCCGTGGCGCTGTCGTCGAACTTGAAAGCGGCCCCAATGATCAGGTTGAAGTCTTCGCCAACGATATTCTCATTGCCAAGGGTGAAGTGGTTATTACGGGTGGCGACGTTCTCGGTGTCGCCGTTACCGAAGTATTGAAATCGGTCTATACCAACCAGTAGCCAGCGACGCTGCCGCAATCCAAACCGCCAATATTATTTATGCTCCGCTAGAGCCATGCGCAGTGATGGACATATTTGTCCAAACAATTGGTTGCGGCGCATGACCTTATTCAATGCATCCCTATGGAGATCTGTTCACTGTCAGCTGAAGGGCAATTCAGGTGACTCCAGGCAAAGGGACAGACGCCATGTATATGAAATCCATCTATCTCGCTCTCAGCGGCGAAACTGACGGAGAATCTGCGGCAGACGCCGCTTTTTCACTTACCAAAGAGTTTAACGCCCATCTTGTCGGCAGCGACACCGTGGCAGAAACCGGCCCCTTTCTCGATCAGACGGGAGTCGGGATGATGGCGGCCTATTACGATGAACTCTATCAAACAGCAGAGAAGGTCCAATCGCACAAGCGTGGCCAGGCCAGCGAGCTCTTCGAAACCGTTCGGCAAGCAAAAGATGTCACGTTGAAGGCTAAGCCCGACAACTACGGACCTACTTGTTACTGGCATGCCCACGATGGCGACGCTGATGTTGTGGCCCGACTGGGTCGGCTGGCTGATGTCATCATCATCGCCTGTCCAGGGGAGCGCAGTTCATATGCTGATCTCCGCACTTTAGAGCAGGCCGTGTTTGATGCGCGCCGACCCGTCTTTATGATTCCTGCCGGAGCCGAAGTGAATCCAGGCGATCCGGCTTTGGTCGCGTGGAACGGAAGTGCGGAGGCGGCTTGCGCCCTAATTAATGCTGTGCCGCTTCTAGCAAAAAGCAAACAAATTACGCTGCTTCAAGTCGGTGACCTTGAGCCTGGGACAACCGCCATCACTGAAGCCGAGGCGTATCTTCGTCTTCATGGCGTCGGCGCAACAACAAAGACAATGGATAGTGGCAAAGCCCCAATCACCGATCTCCTAACAGACGAAGCATCTGCAATGGGCGCTGGCTATTTGGTCATGGGGGCCTACACCCATAACCCGTGGCGAGAACTTGTTTTAGGAGGGGTGACGCAGCATATGATCAAGCACACTAAGCTGCCGACCTTTCTCGCTCATTAGAGGCCTACCGCCTCGATAATTGTTCGGAGTCTTGTTCCGCGTTAGTCTTGATGCTCTAGAGTTGGTGAGCATCAAGGAGACTGGGTATGCCGACGCGTCTTAGTCACGACTTAGCCATTGAATCCACTCGCGATGAAGCCGCCCGTCAAGGTTTTGCAACGGGGATGCGTCAGTATGTACTTGGCGATCTCGCCGGTCACATGCGCACTGTTTACGACCGCCGGATTCACCCCGCTTTTGCAAAGACCCATGGGCGTTCTCCAGAGGATGGTCCGGAAATCCACAAGGCCATTAAGCCGGACTCGATCTTCAAATTCTATTCAGCTGTGCGCAATAGCACACAAGAACTGGTTTGGAGATCGGTCCTCCCCGGGATTGCGCGATCATCGGAAAAGCTTGCCGAAAAAGCGGCGAAACAAAACGCCAACGAAGATACGCTCCATCTCGACCCTACACTTGAAGTGCCGCGTTACATCAGTGCACTCGATGTCCATCTCATGCCGGGCTGTTACCATACGGAACGGTTCGATGGTGATGTTGCGCAGGGCGCGCTGTACGACAATGGGCTATCGGTTTTCTTGATGGGATATCTGGGGCCTGAGATGGACGACACCGGACGCTCGGTGTCTCAATTTATCAAAGCCCGGAATCCCGATTTTGCGCCCAAGCGCATGATCGATATAGGCGCGACAATTGGTTTCAACACTTTGCCGTGGCTCGAAGCGTGGCCTGACTTAGAGATTCATGCGATCGATCCAGCCGCCCCCAATGTTCGCTACGGCCATGCCCGCTGCAAGACGATGGGTAAGCCGATCCACTATCATCAAATGAATGGCACTGACCTCAAATTCGAAGACAACAGTGTCGATATCGTGTGGTCGGCGATGGTGCTTCATGAATTGCCCGCGGCAGATGTCGCTAAGGTGTTTGAAGAAAGTTATCGCGTACTCAAGCCGGGCGGTTTGATGATCCACATGGAGCTACCGCTGAATGCGGATATGGAACCCTATGACCAGTTCTACATGGACTGGGACGCTTATTATAATAAAGAGCCGTTTTATAAATCTTTGCGAGATACGGACGTACAAAAAGCCGTCACGGATGCTGGTTTCGCAGCCGATAAGTTTGTGCGGTTCGTCATTCCCAGCCAGCATGGATTTGGGGCAAACGCTGTGCGCGAGGCGGCTACCGCAAGCGCAGATGCGGTCGAGGGCAACGTCGGCAAACTGCAGGGCGGCCTAAAGTGGTTCACCTTTGGGGGGTGGAAGTAACGCTGCCGACTAAGCGTAGGCTTGAGCGATCGCGGCCTCAACCAATGGCAGTCCACAAGGTCCCGGACCAACACCCTGATGCATAACATTGTGGCTAAACCCGAACCCTAGTTTCGTGTCTGGGTCAGCGAAGGCGTATGAGCCACCTGCGCCCGCATAACCAAAGCACCGATCGCCCGGTCCCATTGGCGTGACTGGTGGACAATTCATTTCAAAGCCGTGAGAAAATCTCAACTCGAGTCCGTTGACGGCGCATTGTTCTCGAACTGTTTCAGTGCAGGCTAAAGTCAAAGCGTCCTCAGATAAAATAGACACACCGTTCAAGGAGCCGCCGTTCGCCAGGGCGCCATAGAGCTTGGCCATGGTGCGTGCGTTGGTGTGCCCTGTACCGGCGCCATTCTCTGCTTTGCGCCAAGTCGCGTTGTCGTAGGTTTCGTCAGGATCGCGACCCTTCATGCTCTTAGCGAAGTTGGTCTCCGGATCGGCATCGATAATCCGAGTGAACATCGTTGGGTCACTTTGATACACCGCCGCCAGCCGAGGGATCACATCATCCGGCACAGCAAAATGCCAATCGAGGTCAAGCGGTTGTGCCAGTTCTTCCTGCCAGAATTGTGCGAGACGGCGTCCGCCATTCACGTTGGAGCACAGCCCAGCAAGCAAATACCCCTGCGTCATATTGAGGTAGCCGAGTTGAGACCCAGCCGGCCAATTGAGGGACGTTTGCTCCAACGCCCGGGTCATCGCGTTCCAGTCGCTGACCTGTCCTTCTGATAATTCAGCGTCAACGTAAGACAAACCCGCGGTGTGATTGAGGAGATGGCGCACCAGCACGCCTTCTTTGCTGTTGGTGGCAAAGGCCGGCCAGTACTCTGCGACCGGCGCATCCAAAGTGAGATGGCCCTGGTCGATCATTCTTAGGGTCAAGAGCGCGCCAGCGGTTTTCGACACAGACCAGCAACAGCACAGGGTGTCTTCTTGCCAAATGCGATCTTGTTCAACATCCGCGTAGCCGCCCCACAGGTCGACGACCAGATCGCCATCAATCATAACCGCACAACCGGCACCGACCTCACCGTTGGCGCCGCGCTCCGTCAGGTTTTGCTCGAACACATCAGCGACCGACTGAAATTGCGGATCGCATTGCCCAAAAACCTCGGGTTTCTTGCCGTTTAGAAATGGGTTTAGGCCGGTTTCTTCAGTGGTCACAGGTAGGTCCTCGCAGGTTTCGCCTTGCATGATGACGGGTCAGACAGGCTATCTTAGCGTCAATCAATAATCAGGGGGATGCCATCATGGCCATGAAGTTATTTTACTCACCCATTCACGGGTTCATTCACAATGTCTTGGTGGTCGCCCATGAAGCTGGCGTGTGGGATCAGCTGGAGTTCGTTCCCGTTTACCCGGTTAAGGACGGCTATTCGATCGCTGCCATCAACCCATTGCATAAGGTCCCAACCCTGGCGCTAGACGACGGAACCGTTCTGTATGGCAGTCAGGTGGTTGTTGAGTATCTCGATTCTTTATCCACCACAGGCCAGCGATTGTATCCACTAGAAGGTCCAGCCCGTTGGGATGCCATAAGAAGATTGGCTCTTGCGGACACTCTATTTGAAGTGACCGTCGTCATGGCGTTGGAAAGCTTGGAGCAGCCGCCACGAGAAATGGTGTTCAAGTGGAATTGGGCCAAGGTCGTCCGCGCCGTCGACCACATGGAAGAAGATGCGGCGAAAGGGTTTGTATCTTTCGATATCGGTCAGGCATCCGCGTTACACGGCCTCTCTTATCTTGATCGTCAAACCAGCCGTGGTCTTCATGCTCCAGTGCCCGAAGGGTGGAATTGGCGCGAAGGTCGTCCCGCCCTGACGGCCTGGTGGGACGAAGCGATTCAACGGCCTTCGGTGCTGTCCCATTTCAACAAAGAGTATGAGGGTGAAGACAGCGCAGAGTTTTGCCAGTCAAAAGTCGCTGAAGTGTTGCGCGCACAAGGCAAACCAGCACCGAATAGTCCGGCACCTGTGCCGGTCGATTTCGTTCCGCCCGGGAACTAGGTGTCCATGTCGACGCAAGACTTTCCTCATCTGACGTCGCCGTTCAAGTTAGGGCCCGTCGACCTTCGCAATCGCGTTGTCATTCCCGGGCACTCCATGGTCCATGGTGACTCCAGTGGCGGCATCACCGAAAAATATCGCGCCTATTTGACCACCCGGGCGAAAGGCGGCGCTTCACTGATTGGTATTGAGTCCGCCCCGATACACCCAGACTCTCAAACGTGGAATGGGCAAGTCGAGCTGTGGCGAGACGATATCATCGATTCTCTCGCCACGGCGGCAGATGACGTTCACGCAGCTGGAGCCAAGCTCTCAATCATCATGTGGCACGGCGGGCACAATGTGTCCTATCGCCGCGGTGCCCCGGCGATGGCCCCTTCCGCAATTCCTTCTGTTCAAATTGGTGAAATTCCGCGGGCCATGTCGGTTTCCGACATCGAAGACACTATTCCTTATTATGTTTCCGCCGCCGAGCGGTGCATCAAAGCCGGCATAGATGTTCTTGAAGTGCAAACTTCGTCGGATTATTTGCTTGGATCATTTTTAAATCCGCAACTTAATCATCGCACCGACGGCTATGGTGGCTCAGTAGAGAACCGCTGTCGCATCGTTCTGGAAATTCTTGAGGCCATTCGGTCAAAGCTGCCTTCCCGGGTCGCACTCGGCATTCGCACGTCGATTTATCATGCGATCCCCGGCGAGATGGATGGCTATACCATCGATCACTCCCTCCCGGCGATGGAACACATCGCCGCATCGGGTTTGACCGACTACGTCAGTGTCATGGCCGGATCGAACGCAAATTTCGCCGAGACGATTCCACCGATGACTTTGTTGTCGAACGGTGCCTTGATCACGGCAAGGGCATAGCCGACCCCGGCGCAGATCAGCACCGGCAGAACCACGTTCAAAACGTTCAAAAACAGATGGTCCAACCGGTTCCCCTGTTGCAAAACCCTGATTTGAACTGTGAAACAGCCGGTCCGTTTTGACAAGCACGCGTCCTCACCGACACAGCCGGTTGAGTTTTCCAAATTAGAGCCTGATATTGCTCTGCGCGGGCGCTTGGGGTTCTTCCCTTCCCGGCCTCCACAACATATAGTGGTCGGTAACAACGTGTGGTTAAGCACGGCGGGACGTGGGAATACAAGCATGGCACATATTATCGTAGTGGGGAACGAGAAGGGCGGCGCAGGCAAATCGACCGTGTCGATGCATGTAGCGACCGCACTGGCGCGATTGGGTCACAAGGTCAGCACACTGGACCTTGATCTTCGACAGCGCAGCCTTGGTCGGTACTTCGAGAACCGCGGCAATTTTCTGAAAAACGCGGACCTGACTCTGCCCGGCCCCCGCCATCATGACCTGCCCGAGATTGATGCGTCCAAACTGAAGCCCGGCGAGAATATCTATGATCACCGCTTGTCCGCCGCGGTATCTG
>WLXB01000044.1 GCA_012103295.1 Alphaproteobacteria bacterium
GCGTAAACCAGTCACGCTGCCCGACTGTGCGGCGTGCTTCCAGGTGATGGTTTCTCCGGCGCGTGCCCGCGTTGCCTCGATGATCGCCTGTTCGTGGGCGCGTTGCTGCACTTCCGAGGCGTGATCAAGAATGGCAAGTGTCAGTGCCGTGAGACCTAGAAAAATAACCGCGTCACTGTCCGTGGTGTAGTGGCCGTATCCCCAATAGTTATGTCCGTAATGGCGTCGGACAGGAATGCCGCGATAGTGCCGATGGCGGGAGCGGCTTCCGACACGGATCGGTTTGGCCTGCACTGTTTTAACGGTGACCACGCGGGTGGGTTTAACCACCACAGTTTTGGTCACGCCACTGCGCCAGACGATCCGTTTAGCCGCATTAGCATCGGGCACTGACCCCAACATGAAAATTGCTACGAGGGGCAAGGCAAAATGTTTGAGCGTAGGTTTTAGAGTGAGTGTCGTACTCATCGAAGAATCCTCCGTTACGTCCTAGGCGCCAATTTCTAAGGATGAACGGTAAATCGATGTTGTGTCCGGAATGTGTCCAAAATCATCGAAAAGGGTAACGCCGTGTAACGTGAGGCGCCGCCTTGGCACCTATGGGCCGACCGTCTAGGCTTCAGATATGAGGGAGACCATAAAATGATTACGTATCGTGCCTGTGCACTTCAATTCGCCTGCTATCCCATCAACAACTGCCCAGACAAAGAGTCGGCTCGGGCGATGATTATGGAGGCCATTACTCGAATTGGGCGGTTGGTTCCCGGGGCCAAGCACATGGGTGGTGCTGACATGAAGCTGATCGTACTGCCCGAATACGTGCTCACGAATTTTTCTATGGGCATTAAACCGGACCAATGGCGCGATTGGGCGGCTTTGGATGTTGATGGCCCGGAATACGAAGCGCTGGCCAAGGTCGCCCAAGATAACGGCGTCTATCTCTGCACCAATGCCTATGAACGGGATGAGAATTTCCCCGACACCTACTTTCAGGCCTGTGTGATCTTTGACCCGTCGGGCAACGTTGCGCTGCGCTACCGGCGCCTCAATTCCATTTACACCCCAACCCCTCACGACTATTGGGATCGCTATCTTGATCTCTACGGTTTGGATGCGGTGTTCCCGGTGGCGAAGACACCCATAGGCAATTTGTGTTCAGTTGCGTCGGAAGAAATGCAGTATCCGGAACTGATCCGCACCTTTGCGTTGCGCGGTGCCGAGGTGTTGTGCCACCCCTGTGCCGATCCGCTGAACCTGGCTCACAATCCCAAGAACGTGATGAAGCAAGCGCGGGCCATCGAGAATTTGATGTATGTGATTTCGGCCAACCTCTCGACCCACAAGCCGTTTCCTATGGGCGAACACACCTGTGATGGTGGGTCCCGCGTCGTCGATTACACCGGACGTGTACTGGCAGAAGCTGGGCAGGGAGAAAGCATGACAGCTACGGCCGATATCAACCTTTCGGCTTTGCGCTATTACCGCAATCGTCCTGAGATCAACAACTTCTTGACCCGCCAGCGCACTGATTTGTATCGCGAGACCTACGCACAGGAAATATGGCCACCCAATAGCTTAGCCGACCGACCGCTGTCACGGGATCATATGTCGGGCGTTCAGCGCGATGTCATGGCGCGTTTGAAGGCGGCCGGGGTCATTGAGACAGAGGGCCTCTAATGCCGACAGTTTTTCTTACCGGCGCCAATCGCGGCATCGGTTTGGGGTTTGCCAAAGTGTATCTCGATGCCGGGTGGCAGGTGATTGCTGCGGTGCGTAACCCAGACGCTGCCGGCGATCTCAAAGCCTTAGGGGTTGATCATGGCGACCGTTTGTCGATCCACAAGGTCGACCTCGCCGACTCGAATTCGATTGATGCGCTGGCCACCGAGCTTAAGGGCACGACGATTGATATCCTTCTCGGCAATGCGGCTAAGACTGACAACCCCATGGATGAGTTCGGCAGCACCAATTATGACGCCTGGGCGGAGGCCTTTCAGGTCAACTGTATGGGTCAGATGAAAATGGCCGAGGCGTTTGTTGAGCATGTTGCGGCCAGCGATCAGAAAAAGATGTTTTTTGTGTCCAGCCGTATTGGGGCCAAGCCACCAGCGGGTTTGATTCTGTTCCGCACGTCCAAGTCCGCGCTCAATCAAGTGGTCATGCAGTTGTCGTTGATCCTCGGGCCGCGTGGAATAGCCGTCGCCTGTGGTCACCCCGGTTTCGTGAAATCAAAGTCGACTCTCGATATGGGCGTATTCGAAGCCGAAGAGAGCGCTGGGTATTTGAAGAAGATTATCGATGATCTCACCGTCGAGACCGCCGGTCAGTTTTTTGATCCCGACGGATCAACCCTGCCCATCGTGACCCGGCAGATGAACCCGACGGCCTTTGGCGCTAAAGCGCCGGACGCCTGGGATGATCAGGCGAAAAAACGTGAAGACGGAAACGCGACTTAACCCATCGCAGTTTCTGCAACCGTTTTAGATAACAAATCGATCGGCGCCTTGACCCCCCGTTCTCAGGCCCTTAAGCACGGCTGAATAAGCAAAATACTAGGGACACTGCTATGACTGCCAAGGACCGCATCGGCGCCATTGATATCGTCGTCAACATCCGCACCCCGCGGGAATTCGAAGAGGGCCGTATTTCCTCGGATTCTTCGTTTCAGGAGAAAGTCCGGCAGGACGGGTCTATCCGCCAGGGTGTCGAGATCGAGGATTACATCAAGCTGATGGATGAGGCGGGCATCGACCGCTCGTTTCTCATCGCTGTGCGCTGTGGCGATCTCAATGTCAAAGGCTCAACGGAAATCACCTACGAGCGCGTCGCCGAAGTGGTGCAGAAATATCCGGATCGCTTCTCTGGTCTTGCAGGAATTGATCCGACTAAAGGTGTGACCCAGCTGCGCGAGCTGGAAACCGCGGTCAACGACTATGGTTTTGTCGGGGCCCATTGGTATCCCCATTGGTTTGGCATCGCACCCGACCAAGCGCAGATATATCCAACCTATGCGAAATGTTGCGAACTCGATATTCCAATCATGCTGCAGGTCGGTCAGAATTTAATCTACTCAAAAGACCGCCGCTTGCCATCGGTTGGCAGACCCATCACCCTTGATCAGGTCGCAATCGATTTCCCCGAATTGAAGATCATCGGTATTCACCTGGGCACGCCTTGGGCCGATGAGATGATTGCTATGTGTTGGAAGCACGAGAATGTGTACATGGCTGGCGATGCCTATGCGCCGAAGTACTGGCCGCCCGCCGTCGTGCATTACGCCAATACCTATGGTCAGGATAAGTTCTTGTTCGGCACGGATTTTCCAGTGGTCGATCCTCGCCGGGCCATCATCGAGGTCGATGGCCACGAGTTCCGGGATATTCCAAAGAAGAAAATCCTTCGCGACAACGCCATTAATATATTCAATCTGCCCGACAAACCGGCCTTAGCAGACGAGAAATAGGGTGATAGACTCGGCGACACATTTGTAGCCTTATGGCAAACGAAGCTGACTAAAACGATAAAGTTTAATCTTCTTATTCTCCAATTAGGTGTCGCACATGATCCCTAGCAAGACCGCGGAAACTGTTGATAAAGCCCTCGACCTGTTGCTCGAGAAGGACCCGCATCCAGAGATTATTGCCGCCGTTGAACGGCTAAAACGAATCATTGCGACCTATGCCGGGGATGATGATGCCTTCGTTCCAGTAGACTTCACGGAAAGCGATCTCAGTGAGGGAACGCGGGTGTTCGAGGGCGCAGGACGTAAGCACATCAACGGATACGGCGAGGCCACCCGGTCTGCTACCCGGACATTTCGGGATGGCATGAACATGGCTCACACCTCGAAAGAGCGCACAAAGTGTCGCACCACGCTGATTGTTGAGCTCCTGGTCGCGGTGGTCAAAAAACTTTCTTAAGCCGACGATTTGTTAAGGTTTGCTCCGCTATAAAGCACATTCCAAAACGAACCAGGGGGTTGATTTGTGGGGCCTTGGCCCCGTAAAACCGTTTTGGCTCAGGTGTTTACACCTGATCGGGGGCAGGTGATTCAATCAAATTTTGGATCGCTTAGAGAACAATAAGAGACCGGAGACATGGGATGGCGGAACCGACAGCACGCAACGTTTTCGTTTGTTTTCAGCAGCTGCGTCCTGAAAAGGGCGATGATCGGGTGCGCGAAACGATCGAAGAGTTCGGTTGCTCCTGGGCCAAGCTGGGCCAGGGTATGTATTACATTCATGGTGACTACGATGCCCAGTACGTTGGCAACAAGGTCTGGGGCTCATTGAACATGGACGACAAGTTGGTCGTTATTGATAGCACCAATAATGATGCGCGTTGGTTCAATGTTAAGCCCGAGATTTCTCAGTTCATGATGGACAACTGGCACTCTAAGTAAGCGCCCTGGTGCCGCATTCAACGGTACTCAGTTCTCATTTTGATACCAATCAATGGCCTGCGACCGGCCAAGGTCTAACCTTGCGTAAGGCGTTGGGTCTATGATTGACGCTCACGCGTTGTCAAACCTGATGGATGCGCAAGAGGGAAGCGGCCATGTTCGAAACCGTTGCCACAGCACAAACACTTGATGCTGCTGCCTACGAGGCGTCTGTTAATGACCGCCGCATTCGCCTCGTTGAACTACAACAGCGCCTCCGTAGCGAACCTTGCCCCGTGTTTATCCAATTCGCTGGCATCAAGGGTGCCGGCAGACTGCAAGTGGCCAACACACTCACGCACTGGATGGATCCGCGCTGGATCCGCGTACAGGCGTTTCGGACGCGGACCGAAACTGAACGCGAACAACCACCATACTATCGGTATTGGCTGGCTCTAGCTCCTGCAGGAACCATCGGCCTGTATTTTCATGCGTGGTGGGATACGGCATTGCAAAAACGTATGGCCGGTCTGTTGGATGACGACACCTATAATGCGGCGCTGGGCCGTGCTGAGCGGTTCGAAAGTGCGCTGACGGCAGATGGCGCGCTTCTATTCAAAGCGTGGTTTCACCTCAGTAAAGAGAACCAGAAAAAGCGCCTCGCCGATATTGAAGACGATCCGTTTCAAAATTGGCGGGTTGATGCACGGGACTGGCGCAAGGTCGACGCCTATGATGATTATGTCGCTGCGGCAGAAATCGGCCTTCGCGCCACATCAACGTTAACCGCGCCATGGCACCTTATCGAAGGCAGTGATCCCAATCATCGTGCCGCAACCGGTGTCGATATGTTTGCTGATGCCCTGGAAGCTCATTTAGATGAGCGAAAGGCGATCAATAAGAAGGCTAAGAAAAAGAATTCAGTCGCTGCGCCGCCCAAGCTCGGCAAAAACCAAAAGTCGGTGCTAGCCGGTTTAGATATGAGCGGCGATGTCTCAAAAGATTTGTTCGCTGATACATTGAAAATCCAAGAAGCGCGGCTCGCCGCACTCCAGGCCCAAGCGCGTGAGGCGGGTGTTTCCAGTGTGCTGGTGTTTGAAGGTTGGGATGCGGCCGGAAAGGGCGGCACCATCCGGCATCTCACACACGGCCTTGATCTTCGCGATTACCAAGTAGTGCCGATTGCCGCACCGACCGATGAAGAGCGCGCCCATCACTATTTATGGCGGTTTTGGAGGCGGCTCGGTCGGGCCGGCACCATCACCGTATTTGACCGCTCTTGGTATGGCCGAGTTTTGGTCGAATGGATTGAAAGGCTCATCGACGAGCATGCATTGCAGCGTTCCTACGGTGAGATCAACGAATTTGAATCTCAGCTCGCAGAAAACGGTGCAGTCGTTCTCAAGTTCTGGCTTCACGTAACCCAAGACGAACAACTCAAGCGATTCAAGAAGCGGGCCAAAGTGGCCTATAAACAATGGAAGCTGACCGATGAAGACTGGCGCAACCGAGAGCAATGGGACGCCTATGAAGCCGCAGTGCACACTATGGTTGAACGCACATCGACCAGCGTTGCGCCGTGGCATCTCATTCCCGCGAACTCCAAGCGTTATGCTCGGTTGCGTGTTGTCGATCTGTTCATCGAGGCGTTAGAGCGGCGATTAGAAAGTGACCGCCGCCAGCGGGATTAGACGTCAGCCTTTTTCAATTTTGCGACCGCCCGGGCGTCTCGCTCAGCCATCTTTTCAAGGTAGCCCCCGGTGTATTGCTTCTTAACAGTGGCGATGGTTTCTGAGTCGGCGGTGTCCGGATGGCCATCGCCAAAGGGCGGGGCTGGAGCATATTCCATGCCGAGTTGGATCGACTTGGCGATCGACTCACTCCTTAATTCTGCCGCCAGGGTTAAAGCAAAGTCCATGGCCGCCGTTACGCCGCCTCCGGTGATCCGATTGCGATCAATTACCACTCGGCTGGGGTCCGGTGTCGCGCCGTATTGCTCAAGTCGGTTCAATGACATCCAGTGGGTGGTGGCGCGATAGCCTTTCAAGAGTCCCGCCGCGCCCAGGACAAGCGCGCCTGTGCACACCGCTGTAACATAGGCAGCGGTTTCCGCATGGCGGCGAAGGTGGCCCAGCAATACATCGTCTTCCATAGCGGTCATATGGCCGAACCCGCCGGGAACGCAGATCACATCCAAGCCCGTATCGTCTTTGTCCAGCGCGTCCCAGGTGGTAGTCGGCGCGACGGGCATGCCGCTGGCGGTCACGGGGTCCGGCGTGTGACCCACTAAATATGTGGTTGCGTCAGGTAGACGTTTGAACACATCCCATGGTCCAGCGAAGTCGGTCAGGGTCGCTTTGTCGAACAGCACAATGCCAATATTGAGAGGCGTGGTGACCAAAGATTTGTTTGAGGGTGTCATGATTGCACCTCCTGTATTCAGGGTGGGTGCCCAGACGAGCGGCGCTTTCGGACTTTTCGTCCGCCCCGCGCTCCCTGGTGGTTGTCCACCCCAAACAAACTTTGGTTCTCGTCAGTCACGCGGTATTAAAACCGTACGCCTGGGATTGAGATGACGCAACATCTTCGTTCTGCGGCGGACAGCAACCGTGTTTTCAAGGGATAGTCCTACCTATGGAAAGCTTTGAGATCATCCACTACCTCCATATCGTCGCTTTCGCCGTCATTGTCGGAATCGAGGTGCCCTCAGTGTATGCCGTGCGGCTGAGCCTACGGACGTCCACTCCACCCGCAGCACGGGCCGTGGCCATCCAGGTGCGGCGTTGGACCTACGCTATTGGTGGATTAATGCTTGTCACGTTCTTGCCGTTCGGGACCTCGATCGCCATAGACATCGGGGTTTACACGCTGATGTCACCAGCATGGTTAACGGCTACGTGGATTGTAGCGCTGGTCTGGTTTGGTTTTGTTCTAGCCGCTGAGCTGACGGGGGCTTCTATTTTTGCCCGCCGGCTGTACACCACGGAAATCGTGTTGCGGTTTCTCATTGGGCTCGGCCATGTCTACGATGGTATTGTCGGTTTTCTCGGTACGGGCATGATTCTCACCAACTGGCTCGCCGCGAAAGTTGTGTTGTTCGGGCTTGTTCTGATTGTCAGCAGCCTGATCCGTTGGCAGACGCGGACTATCCGCTTTGCCGATGGCGCGACGCTGGAGGACGATGCGGCGGCAGGTCAACTCGCTCGTGCCCAATGGGGCAGCTACCTCATTGTGGCAATGGCTCTCGTCGCGGCTTGGATGGGGACAGTGAAACCGTGGTGATCGGTTCGCCGCAATCAGCTCAACCGCCGCCTAAGGGTCCGTCCCAGATCATCGCTTCAATCTTGTGACCGTCCGGGTCGCAAACGAACGCACCGTAATAGGGCTCACCGTATTCCGGGCGATAACCTGGCGGACCGTCACAGGTGCCGCCGTTCTCTAACGCCGCCGCATGAAAAGCGTCGACGGCCTCTTTCGTCGGTGCAAGAAAGGCAAAGTGGGTGCCGTTCGACGGTTGACCCGCTGACTGTTTGTCATGGGGGGCCTGCACCCAGAACTCCGGGAACGCTGTGCCATAGGCCACCGCGTATTCGCCATGTTCCATCACTCGGCCATAGCCCAAAGCCTTCATCACAGCATCGTAGAAGCCTGTGGCCTTGGCCATGTCATTGGTGCCGATCGACACGTGGGACATGATGCTGGTTGGGGCAGCAGTGTTGTCGTTGGCAAGCTCGGACATAGGGGCTCTCGATGGTTGGGGAAACTAAGCCGAGCATGCCGCATCGCTTGGGATTTTCCCAGACTTTAGCGCCGCAATTCGCGCATCTCTTTCATCTCTCTTTTGAGCCAGCGGATTTGGTCTGCGAGGCGTTTGCGCTCGGCCTTGGCAGCGGCGGAATAGTAGCCGTGAACAAAGGCGTTCTGATTGCCAGGCTGCCCACCTGACATCTTGGCACCACCATGCATGCGGCAGCGGGTTTTACCTCTGACCGGTGGAATGCGGCAGGGTGATCCGGCACGGGTGCGGGCGCCGCAATACGATGAGGTGTCGGGTGAATTCAATGTGATCATCGCAGCGGAAACTGTCCATTTGTGGCCTGCGCATCCTGTGATTGGTCGTCCTTTAGCCGCCATGTCCGGTAACGAGCGAGAGTTTCGATTTGCCGCAATGTGGCATTGGCAGCGCGGCAGGCGTCGGTGATGTAGGCACCGAAGTGACCCGATTGATGGGTGCGTGTAATCGCCCGGCCCATGACCGCCATGGCCAGTTCGTGAGTGGCGACCAGTTGGGCTGCAATCATCGCTTCAACCGCGTCGCCTTCTTTTGTCAGGCCAAGCCAAGCGGCAAGGGCGCCGTTTTCTTTTTTCTCGTCTTCGTCTGACGCGGGTTCGTCATCACCATTTTCTGTTGCGGGCGGCGTATGCACCGTATCGCCGATCTGCCGGATGATGTGGCGGCGGAATATCTCCTGCTGGATGTCTCGCTGAATCCGGCGCAAGGCTTCGGTGTCTTCCCCATTCTGAGCGGGCTGGTCGTTCTGGGGTAAGGGTGGAATGGAATTGGTATCTGTCACATCAGGTCCTGGCCAATATCCGAATAGGGCTGAAGGATACAAGTAATTTTGTTATTTAGGCAAGAATAATATTATTACCAACCAAAAATGGCCGTGCATGGGCTTGTTTGCTTTTCGTTTTTACTTGGGCTCGTTCCGGCGATCACACGTGCATGGGGTCGTTCCAGGTAACGACCAGTGCAAGGGCTCGAACCGTGCAGAATCGAATTTTCTTTTTAAATGATTACGAGTGGCTCTTCTTCCGAGTGCATGACTTCGTAGCCGTCTTCTGTAATCAACAGCAGATCCTCGTTGTGCCCGGCGCCGAAGCCCACCTCGATAAAGGGCAAGTCGATGGTGATGACCATGTCTTTTTTCAACACCAAGTCTTCACTGCCCCGCCACGGGTTCTTATCGCTGTAAGGTTGATCTGTGTGCTGCAGGCCGAGCGAGTGAGGATTGACGATGAGGGTATCAGGGTTGCCGCCTGCTTTTTTGTACGCCGCTAACCCGGCTGCATGAATCTCTGAGTACTTCGTACCTGGCTTCGTTATGGCGAAGGTTGCCTCGCGTGCCGCCCGTTGCGCTTCCGCACGCTGCGTAACAGCTTTACTTGGTTGGTCGAGGACGATGGTGCGCGCGAAGTCGCCGTGGTACTCGCGGAAGTGCGACACCGCATCAATCAGAAACGGCTTGCCGGGCACCACTTCCGCATCTGGGAGCAACCCAAGAGTGACCCCAGCGAGGATAAAAGTGATCGTGCTGCCACGCAGAGCGCATTCCGCGCCGAAGCGCCGCTCAATATCGTTGTAGCTCATACCCTTTTCGATCGATCGCGCGGTCGCAAGGGCAGCCTCGGCATTCTTCGCACCGGCCAAACGCATCAATTCGATTTCCGGCGCGGACTTCACATAGCGAATGCGGCGGA
The DNA here is from genome assembly GCA_012103295.1 of Alphaproteobacteria bacterium. GTDB lineage: Bacteria > Pseudomonadota > Alphaproteobacteria > Rhodospirillales > Rhodospirillaceae > WLXB01. Next base: position 9,863 of record WLXB01000044.1, read on the forward strand.
ACATATTGTCGCCGTCAACAAACTCAATGTTATCGGCCATGCCAATGCGCTTAAGCAAATGCGCGATGCGCATGTCGTCTACCGCGACACGCCCTTTGGTGATACCGGATTCCTTCATTGCCCTGGCCAATGCCCACTCCGGCGTGGCCGATGGTTGATAATTCTTACCGCTATCGATCCACCGCTGTTCCCGTGCTGTAAGGGATAGGGACTCATCGACAACACGTTGGCGGTTGGCTGCGGCCGGTTCGACATCGAGTGGTAAGGCTTCGTCGCCCATGTAGTCGGCGCCGTTGAGCGGCCCAGAATAAGGAATGACGTCGGGGACCCAGCGGTCGCCGTTGACGATATCCCACAACATGCCGGCGGTAACGACCAGAAACGTCGGCTGGTCAGGATCGCGTGGCAGTGTGGCGAAGGATGGATATTGCCAGCGCATTTTCGTGCCGATGGCAGTCGTGTTTGTTAGGTAATAGACATTGACTGGGTTGAGGGCGAGCATGCCCGCCAATTCGTATTCCTCCATCACCGCTTGGGCCTGTGCGGTATTGATCAGCGGTTGCATCAAGGCGTCGAGCTCATTACCGACTGGAGACATAAGCGCACCGATGTCGGATGCTAGCGCAGATTTTGACCCTCCGGTGAGGGCCACTCCTGCTGCGGCTGCGCCCATACCCTTAAGTACTGTTCTGCGTTCCATCGGTTTTTCCTTGTTCAGTAACGTTTATATCCTCAGCCCATTGACGCCACGGCGCAAGGTTCGTTTCCCAAATCATTCCTAGCGCTATAGAATCACCGCATGACCTCATTTACCGCCCATAACATCCGTTTTCCCGATGGTTCTTTGACCATTCCCGAACACCCGCATGTCCTAGCTGACGTGCCCCATTGTCAGGGCGCAAAACGTGTCCTCTCAATGTTGTACGGTGACGATTGCGCCCGGAAGCGAATCGCTGATCTCGGCTGCCTTGAGGGCGGCTATGCTTTGGAGTTTGCCAGAATGGGGCTGGATTCATTCGGCATTGAAGTCCGCACCTCAAGCTTCGAGAATTGCCAGGAGGTTAAACGCCGGGCAGAGATTTCCAATCTTGATTTCGCTCAGGACGATGTCTGGAATATTGCGAAGTACGGCCCGTTTGATGTGATTTTCTGTTGTGGCTTGCTCTATCATCTCGACCGGCCGCGCGAGTTTATTCAGTTGATGGGGCAACAAGCGCGCGATGCGATCATCATCAACACGCATTATGCACCAGAGGGCTGGCGTCCAAAGTCGGTGTTCAAATTCTCTAGTATGACGGAGCACGAGGGGTTGCCCGGCCGGTGGTACGAGGAGCCGAAGACACAGACCGATGAGGAGCGCGAGAAGCACAAATGGGCATCGTGGGATAATCACAGAAGCTTCTGGCCGATCAAGGAAGGCATTCTTCATGCCATCAACGAAGCCGGTTTTGACTTGGCCTTTGAACAATTTGATACCTTCGGGAACATCCTGCACAACGGCAGAAGCAAGGAAACCAAGCTCAATCATCGCGGCGTTTTTGTCGGTATCCGTTCAAGCGCGTTGGCCGGACGCTCGGGCCACGGCCACGAATAAGGCAGGCCTTGTGTGCTGAGCTAAGCGGGTGTGAACTCTAGGGTGAATTTCACCTGAAGGAGGCACGCCATGACATCCTTGAAAATCGGTAGACGGACGGCGCTCGGTGGTCTTGCTGGTGCGGCGAGCGCCACCGTGCTGCCAGCCCAAGCCAAAGTGACAGACAAGCCTGTTGGCTATGCTGTGCCAAAACCTGAGATCGACGGCAAGGCTCTGGTCAATCGTCCCCGCGCTAACGAAGTCCTCGAGCGGTTTGGTCTCGCGGGCATGATCGCGCTCAGCCCAATCAATGTGTACTACCTGACCAACGTCCATACCATCGGTTCGAAATTCATAAACGAGTATCCCGGCTTTGCGACCTACGCAGCAGATCTGCAAGCGCCGATCTATCTTGTATCAACTTCATCGCCTGCTTGGGATATCGCTAACGGAGATCGTGAAACCGCGGAGCTGATGCCCTATGGCTTTGGAGCTGGAGAGGTCGAGCGAGATGCCAACGGAGTTCCTGTTGAGCCAACGGGCGGGGTCACCCGCCGCTATCATGTGCGTGACGATGTGGAGCTGACCCCGCGCGAGACGCGTTGGGCTGCGGCGCAAGATAAATCGGCTGACATTGCCGCCAGTGCCGCCTGGGGTTTGGCCCGGGCGTTGAAGGCACAAGGCATTACCAAGGGCAAAGTTGCGGTTGATGATATGCGCATCGCTGAATTTCTGGCACAGACTGATCTAGTCGATGTTGAGTGTGTGCCAGGCTATGGCATTTTCCAGCTTGTCCGCATGGTTAAGACTGAACAAGAACTGGCCTATCAACGCATCGGCAGTGGAAATAACGGCGACGCTTGTCTCGCGACTATCCGCGCTATCGAAGCGGGGATGACCCACGACGATGTCGCGCAGATCTTTCGCTACGAATGTGCCAAACGTGGCAACGATGTTGACAGTTTTATCGCCGGTTTCCCTGGCGGCAATTTCCCCGACGGTGTGATGGTAGAGGGCAAGCCGTTCCTGGTTGATGCAGTTAGCAACTACAAAGGCTACATGGGTGATATCGCCCGGACATTCATGATTGGTGATCCTTCGAAAGAGGTTGAGACGCGGCGGCGAGCCAATCAACTCGCCCGAGAAGCCGTGTTTGATGCCATCAAGCCTGGGGTTAAGTATTCCGAACTGCGCAAGATTGGCCTTGAGACCATGATCAAGAACGGCATGCCCGACTACGCCGTGTTTGTAACTCCGCATTCGGTCGGTCTGCAGCACGATGACAACCCATTCCGGCTAAAAGAATTTGGAATCGACTCTTTTGATCACGTGCTGGAAGAGAACATGGTTCTCACCGTCGACCTGCCGTACCTGGAGGTCGGCTATGGCTGTGGCCACAATGAAGATCTCTTCCGCGTCACCAAGACAGGCTACGAGCCGATGAATACGGAACAAGACCCCTTCATCATTTTGTAGACGTTATTCAAGGAATAGGAGATCCGCCATGATCAATCGTCGTACTGTTCTTGGAACACTTGCTGCCGGCGGGGCGGGGGCTCTCATTGCTCCGCGCCATATTTCGGCCGCGCCAGTGATGACAGTGACTCCCAATGTGCCTCCTCCAGTACTTGGGCCAAGGATGAATTTCGAGCAGGCTGATAAAATTATGGCTGAGCTCGGCTTAGATGCCATTGTCGTCGGTGCGGGTACCAATCTCTATCACGCCACAGGCTTAGATCTGACGGCAACCAAGATGGGCCACACCCCGGGAGTTTATGCGGTCATCACCCGGCGCGAGGAACAGCGGCTTTCCTTAGTGGCGCCAGCGTTTCTCTATTACTACACAATTGCCATGGATCACCGGCATCTCGACTACCCCGCATATCTGTACCGGGGTCCAGGCCAAATGGTTGATGATTCGGAACTTAGTATGGATGATCTCCCGCTATACCCAGATTTGCAGCAGGCGCCCCTAGACCTTATCGAAACCACCCGACTGAGTATTGTCGAACGGGCCGTTCAGGCCGAAGCCGCGCGGCCCAATTTAAAATTTGCGCTGCGCAGCGCTCTCAAAGACACCGGTGTCCTGAAAGGTCGTATTGCGGCGGATGTCGAGCCGGTGATGCGATCGGTGCTCGATGCTGCTGAACAGGCCACGGTAGTCTCCGCCGACGATGCCTTGCGCCGTATTCGCCCTGTGAAATCTGAGGCCGAGATCACGCTGATGCGTTATGCCGCCCAAGCAAATGCGGACGGTGCGCTAGAGGCTGCCCGTGCTGTTCGCGCCGGAGCAGATGTTCGTGAACTCCGCGCTGCCTATTTTACAGCGGTTGCGGCGCGAGGGATGCGCGGCGTGTTTATGGTGATTGATCGCGTCAGCTCCCCAACCTATGAGGCAATATTGCGGGAGGGGCAGTGCTTTTCCATCGACTGCGTCAGTGAGTACATGGGGTATCACGGTGATTATGCCCGTGCCGTTCATATTGGCGAAACGTCTAAGGCAATGCGACAGGTGAGCGATTTAACCGGCAAGTCTTGGGATCATGTCCGTGAACAGATCAAGCCGGGCCTTAAGTTCTCAGAAGTAAAGAAAATGGGGCAGAACGCGTTGCGTAAAATGGGCGCTGATTTTTCCATCTCCTTCACGCCTCACAGTGTCGGTCTTTATCATGCGGACCATGTCGGGAATGCGGGGTCACCGCCGCGGGAAGATATCGTGCTCGAGAAGAACATGGTGTTGAGCGTTGATTGCCCGATGGGTGCGACCGGTATGGGCGGGTCGTCCCACCTTGAGGATCTCATGCTCATCACCGAAGACGGCGCCGAGCCGATTAATGATACCGGAAGCCAGATACTTATGGTTTAGCGTCCTGAACCCGGGCTGTAGTGCTGGGTTAGATATTCAATGATCAGAGCATGTTCATCGGCTTCCAGCTCGGCCATGCCAAAGTCGTCAGTCATGCGCTTGATTGCGTCGCGCCAGCCTCGACGGCTGTAGCGTTTTTGCAAGACATGCTGCATGGCGTGGCAGTCGGAACAAAGCAGATAGGCAAAATCTTTGCCGTCACCATCGATCATCGCGAGATAATCTGGATCGTCTTCTGCAGACGCGGATCTGCAAATGAGACTAAGAAACGTCAATACGAGAAAGCGCGCGATCATGGCCGTTCCGTTAAAAAACTACGCCTGAGGACCAGAGTACAGGCGGATTGCCTTCGCGGCCAATACCAAGAAAGCGGCAGATACGCTGCGCCATGGCATGCACAGCCTGCTGTTGGTTGCGGCTCTTCTCGGCTGGTGTCAAAATGAAGTCCTGTCTACTAGTAGGATGCTGTCGCACGCGATGAAACGATATCTGATCGCTATTCTTTTCAGTCTTATTTTTGCTCCTCTCGCTGTAGCACAGCAAGCCGGAGGCGTTCCGCCTGAGGCTGGTGTCGTTCCAAGTGACGAGCCGCGGCGGCTCGGCAATGTCGTCAACGATCAAATGCGCCAATTCAAAATGCGCAAAGATTGCGAGTTAGATTTACCCGAATGCTTGCCGGCCATTCGCGCGATCATCGAAGAAGAGAAACAGAACCGCATGTGGATGGGGTTCGGCATTACAGCCGTCGTTCTGCTTCTTGTCTTGGTGGCTATGCGTGAAGGCGAAAAGAAACGGGTGCAAGCCGAAAAAGAGTGGGCCCACCATCACAAGCTCGGTGACCGAATTAAGGCCAAGTGGCGCGGTGAAGTGACAGACCCTTATAAGGACTCCGACCCTCTGGGCGACGAATAAGCGCTTAGGAAACAGCCCAGCCCATAAGAGCAACACCGATAGCACCGCGTAAAATCGGCCCAACAATACTGCCGCCCTTGAGGCCCTTTACGGCTGAGAGCAGCAACGCGAGACCTAAAATCAGTGCTGTCCAGTCTAGGAACCCGTAAACACCGGCGCCTTCTCCGATGCCCGTGAAGAAATTTCCGATGGCGGGCGGAATGCCGGCGAGAAACCCACCGACAACTTCACCGAGCCATTGAAGGACACCACCGGAGTCTGCAGTCTCTTCCATCACGTGCCTCTATATTGGTTTACATCAGCCCCATGGCTTTCGGCAGCCATAGAGTCAGAACTGGAAACAGGGTGAGGATCAACAACCGAACAATGTCTGAGATGAGAAACGGCCATATCCCGGCGTAGACTGTACTCAAGGGTATATCCTTTGCCATGCCGTGCATGACGAACACGTTCAACCCGATGGGGGGAGTGATCATGCCCATTTCCATCACAACAACATTAATAACGCCCCACCAGATCGGATCGTAGCCCATGCCGGTGATAAGCGGGAACACGAAGGGCAGGGTGATCACCATCGCCGCCACCGTGTCGAAGATCGAGCCGAGAACGATATACATGGCTTCGAGTAAGAGGATGACCATCAGCGGTTCAAGACCGAGATCCTCAATCGACCCGACAATGATATCCGGCAGATGCGACAGGGTGATGGCGTAGGAAAAAATTGAGGCGCCAATGATGATGAGATAAATCAGCGCCGTGCTCGCCGCTGTTTCCTTTAGGTTCTCAAAAAATACGCTACGGCTCAGGCGGCCGCGCAATGCGGTGAAGGCGATGGCGACTGCAGCGCCGACGGCGGCCGCTTCATTGACCGTAAAGATTCCAGAGTAAATGCCACCCGAGACGATAATGGCTAGGGCTACGACGCCCCAACTTTTCTTGAGTACTTGTCGGCGTTCTGGCCATTGCACTCGCTCAGCAGCCGGCCCAGCGTTTGGAGCGACTGTCACGTAGGCCATTACCGAGAACATGTAGAGCAAGACCGCGATGAGGGCTGGGCCTAGCGCAGCGACGAATAGAGCGGTGACGAATTGCTCGGTGAGGATGGCGTACAACACCAACAACACGGACGGTGGGACAATGACGCCTAAGGTTGATCCGGCGGCTATTGATCCTGTTGATAAGCGACGGGAATAACCGCGTTTCTCCATTTCGGGAAGGGCGATGCGGGTCATCGTCGCTGTGGTTGCAAGTGAAGAGCCACATACCGCACCAAACCCGGCGCAGGTGGCGACCGTCGCCATCGCTAATCCGCCTTTGCGGTGTCCAAGAAAGGCTTGAGCCAAACGGTACAAGTCACCCGACAGTCCTGCCGCGGCAGCGAAATTCCCCATTAGTAGAAATAACGCGATGATTGCTAACTCTTGGCTGGCGATCGCAGCGGACGGCTCAATACCGAACAACGCAATGGCCGGTTCAAAGCCAATGATCATGCCGGTACCGACAAGCCCTGCAATGGCCATGGCGACGCCGATAGGGACGTGGATGGCGATCATTACGAACATGCCGGCGACGACCAGGCCGCCTATAACTGGTGGTTCCATCGTTACTTCATGTCCTAAAGAGAATCTGCTTGATGTTCGAGCGGTGCCCCAGCCTTGGCGGCATCAAGTGTGCCGCGTAGAACCCAAAGTTGCACCCCGACACAGGCAACCATAATGAGACTAACGATGGTCCAGACCGGTGCGACGGGCCATTCTAGAGTTGATGTCGTGCGGCCGGCAGCCGTGTAGTCGATTGTAAACGAGACGAATTGCCAGGCGACTAGACTAAAGAACAGCAGCATGAACGCAGCGCCGATAACGTCAAGAACACTGTGTGCTTTCGGACCGAGTACCTTTCCCAGAACGCGTACTGTCACCGCGTTACCCTTCTTGAGGCCGGCCGGGAAGCAACTGGCGATCACGATCGCGAATGCCACTTCCTCTATGTCGTTCAGTCCTGGAATACGAGAAACCCCCAAGTAGCGAAGACATACGTCAACAACGGTCATAAAGGCGATAATGACCAAACCCGTAAATCCGATCACGGCCATTGTATCGACGGCGCGGTCGAGGATTTGTGTCGATCGTTGTGGGGCTGGATTGGTCATGGTGTCAGGACTGCCGTTCACGGCGACGCAGATCGGCCAAAATTTCCTGGATCGCTTGATAAGCTTCCTTGCCGCCTGGGGTGCGCGCCATCCATGTTTCCGCGATGGGCTTAACGTAGGCCTGCATTTCATCTAGTTCGGCGGGATCAGCGTCAACGAAAACCAGGTGTTTTTCATCTTTGAGGCGGGCTGAGATCTCTGCTTGGCGCCGGTCATAGGCGCGGCCGCCGAATAACGCAATCACCGGGCCGCTGTTCTCATTGATGATTTTTTGCAGATCCGCGGGAACTTGTTCCCATTTCTCTTTGTTCATCATGATGCCAAAGGTGACGGTGCCAAGTGGCGCTGTAATCACATGGCTGGTTTCGCGATAGGTTTGAAATGTGTTGATGGCGATCCACCCCTGTATGGCACCGTCTATAGTGCCACGCCGCAGAGCTTCGACGGCATCCGCCGGGTGCAGAGCCTCGGGCACTGCGTTCAGTCGGTTAAGAAAATCGCCTTCTAGGCGACCGACCGAGCGAATTTTCAGTGCTGCAATATCGGCATATTTTTTTACTGGCTCGCGGGTGTAGAGGTTGCTCGGCTCTGCGGTCCACAGGCCTAACAATTTAACGTCATCGAAGCCGGAGATCAGGCCGCGCTCAAAAAGCCGCCACGCCACCAAGCTTGCCTCGGTGGAGGAGCGCATCAGAAATGGCAATTCAAACGCTTGCAGCTGTGGGAATTGGCCGGGAGTATAACTGGGCTGGACCAAGCCAATATCAGTGATGCCCGCTTTTACGATGTCGAACTGTTTGTAGGGATTGCGACCAAGGCCGCCACCCCAATAGGTGTCAAATTTTATGCGCCCGTCGGAGGCGTCGGATAGGCGTTTCATCCAAGGGGTATAAATGTTCTGAACGCTGTGGCTCAGCGGAGAGAGGTACGCCGACACCCGCAGCGTTACCGTGGTTTCAGTCTGAGCTGAGGCCGCGCCTCCACCGACGTTCCCAATCAAAAGTAAAAGAGAAAATGCGGCTGCGCGGATCGTGAGTGTCATATTAATATGCTAAATGTCGACGGAGTTGCCCGCGACACGCCCTTCGTATTTCTCGGCCAGTTCCTCTTCCTCATTCTGCGTGCGTTGGGCGGCTGAGTCGATGGCCATGCGGAAGGCTTGAGACAATTTGTCGATCAGGTCGATGTCTCCATCCTCTAGATTTTCGTAGTTGATTTCCATCATCGCAACATTCTCAGCGAGCGATAGGCACAGGGTTTTGAGAGAGTCATCCTTCAATTGTGTGGCCATGTTAGATGCTTCGCGAAGGATTTCCGTAAGCTCAGCAAAGTTGCGCTTCACCTGTACGGTCACGAGATCGCCTCTGTAAGCCTCAAGAATGACATCGCACAAAGCGCCCATTTTCATGCTCTGGCTTGATAGTTGGGCTTCAACAACTTTGTTGAGGCATTCGTCGACTGCTTCTTTCAGTTCCCATTGTTCGAAAGTGCGGCCGTTGGCTTTTTCCTGCATCGTATTGAGTACGTCGACGCGCCGGGCCCCCGGGTGGCTATCTTGCTCACTTTTCCGATCTGGTCCGACATAATCAGAGGTCGCGACAAAGGGCTGGCGGTAATAGGTCGTCAGGCGCAATCGCTCATGCACCTTTTGTGAGTCGACAGGCTTGATGACGATGTCGTCGGCGCCGACTTTGATCGCCTTCTCAATGTTGGCGGTGTTTCTAGGGTTGATTAGGAAGCTGATAATGATGAAAGGGTTTTGACCGAGCCGATTAAATCGAACTTCTTTGGCCAGTTCGAATACGTCTTCGTCGAAGTCGTCGGATAGAATCAGAAGGTCGGGTGGTGCCTCAAACATGAGAGACCGCAAGCTTTGCGCGTTGGCATGGGTTGATATGTTTTTGATGCCTTCAGCGACAAACATTTCCCGCAGCTTTTGGCGCTGGTGATAATCTTTTTCACCAACGTACACGGTTATGGTGGCGAGATTGGCGCGATCCAGTTGGGACATGTGTGATTGGTGCTGCTTCGTGAAACCCTTAGTCAGAGGCGACTAAAGCCGGTGACGTCGCCATGATCGGCCATCGATACATCTGACGCAAGTACGGGGTTTGGCTGTTTTATTGTGCAGCGGCGCGCTTGCTGCCTGGTCCCTCGCCACTTCCAGTCCCAGGATTGTGGGGTTCTTCGACTGCATCCGCGCTAGGGTTGCTTGGGCCTTCACCGCTTCCCGTTCCAGGATTATTGTCTTCCTCGGCTGCCGGGGCAGGAGTCGGTGATGGTGCGGACGCGCCTGAACTCTGTTTGGCCAGTTCAAAGGCTTTGGTCAATTTTCTAATCAGCGAGATATCTGCGTCTGTGGCATTTTCATATCTCTCTGCCATTTCTTCAACTTGGCGTGCCAAGTCGATGCAAATCGAAGAGAGTTCAGCTTCGCCAATTCCTTTTGCCGTCTTACCGGCATCCTCAAGAACGCTGACCAAAACGATTAGGTTGTCCTCAACCTCTTTCGTAACGGCTTTCTCGTTATAGGCTTTAAGAATCAAATTGCAAACGTAGCCTAGACGAAGTCCATGTGAATCCAGTTTCGCGGCCATTACTTCGCTCATGCAATGTTCGACGCCACGCGTGAGGTCACTCGCGCTTACACGCTTACCTTCGAGTTTAGCTTGCATCGTGTTGATGACTTTGAGTTGGCGAATTTTTGACGGCCGGTCGGCATTCGCCCGACGGCGCTCAGGTCCGACATAATCCGTTGTCGCGATAAAGGGTAGGCGCCTCGATCCAAGCTGCGAAACACGCTCCAGCAAGGCCCCTGGCGCTACGGGTTTAATCATCACGTCGTCGGCGCCAGCTAGGATTGCTTTTTTAACTGCGCGGTCTTCTTCGGGATTGACCATGAAAGTGATGACGATGAACGGGTTTCGGCCAATTCTGTGATGCCGGATGTCTTTCACAATCTGGAAAATCTCAGGGTCGATGTCGTCGGTTATAATGAGGAGGTCGGGCGACCTTTCTCTCATTGCGTTTAAGAGATCTTCTATCCGAGTGAAACTGCGAGTGCGACGTAAACCCTCAGAGCGCAGCATCGCGCGCATGCCTTCGCGAACCTGCTCGTTTGGCTCGCCAAGGCAAATATCAAGTTCTGCGAGTTTGTCTTTATCGAAGTTTTTCATACACCGCTTTCGCACAGGCAACGCAGTGCCTCGGTTCTCTTCCGCCGTGATACGTCAGGCAGCTCCCCCAAGGCGCGGGGCAGCATAATCACACAGGTTCGAACATAACAGATGCCAAATGCCCTATATTACTAATGAGTAAAATGAATTGGGGCTAAAAGCAACTCATGCGCGAATTTGGTAGGGCTTATTAGGCTCGAATTCGAACGAAAACTGCGAAAAATGATCTTCACGCGCGTGTTCTGCTTTGAATAGGGGGGCTCGGCGTTAGCGCGCCGCAGGGGCAAGCTGTAGATCATGGTAATTGACAATCAGATTGACCGGCTTGTATCCCGCAACTCGATTGCTCAAGCCGTCAAACATGATGGTGTCGTGCATATACAGCATCGGCGGATCGTCGTGATAGGCTTTGAGGAGGTCTCTGACCAACGACAGGCGTTCGGTCGGATCCCATGCCGCCTGAGCTTCTCGCGTTTTCTCGGCCAAACTATCGCGGCAATGCCAAAGCTTGCGGGTAAGACAGCTTACGAACGGCCGTAGTGCATCCAGGCTTGGCTTGATATTGAAGTCCATGTTGAAGCCGTCGCCTTCCCAGCCTCCAAAGTTAAACTTGGTGATCATGTCGGGGATGGTCATCGATCGGACTTCGAACCCGACACCAATTTTTGCCAGGTCTTGCCCCATGATTTGATGAATTGCGGCGTCTGCAGCTGCTCCGCCAGCCGCCAGCTCGATCACGATATTGAATCCATCTCCATACCCAGCTTCAGCTAGAAGAGCTCTCGCTTTTTCTGGGTCGTATGGCCAGCCAGGCAAATCCGGATCCCATCCAATCGCGTTGGATGGCGTGGCCTGTGTCGCGGGTTTCGTCCCATTATTGAGGAGGGCGGCAATGTAGGCTTCGCGATTGATTGCGTAGTTGAGCGCTCGACGGACACGGGGGTCGGCAATGGGTCCTTCGTCGGTTTGAATCCAGGCGATGCCCATCGCTCCAACGCCCTGACTTACATGATGGGTGTGGCCTGCCGCTTCTAACGTTTGAACATCGTCCGGCCCAACAACAAAAGCGAGATCGATAGCACCAGCCAAAATGCCTTGTGCGCGTGCTGTGGGGTCACTCAATTGAATGATTTCCATGCGGTCAAATCCTGGCGCGATCCAACCCTCATTAAAGGCCGATAGTTCGATCTTCGCTGGACCCCACCCGTCCACCTGATATGACGCAGTTCCAATCGGATTTAGTGCGAAGGCTTCTGGCCCAACCTCCTGCCAGTACTTCGGTGCGACGACGCGAATGATACCTAACTCAGCCGGCAACATGAGATTTGGGTAGTGGGTGGTGATTTCGACCGTGTACGGCTCAAGAGCGCGGACCCCCGACACAGAATTAAGCAAACGAGATAGCGCCTCACGTTTTCCGGCTTCAGATGTCAAGTAGGTCAGTGTGTTGATGACGGCGTCGGCGTTAAACGGTTCTCCGTTGTGGAACATGACGTCTTGCCGCAGCTTGAAATGCCACGTCGTCGGATTAATCGCGTCCCAGCTCTCGAGCAGCCAAGGCTGCACTTCACCGTTTGATCCGACAAACGTTAACGGGTCAAACATCGCCGCCCACGTATACAGCTCGGAAGAACTTGTCGACCGATGAACATTGCCAAGTGCTGCCGGCAAAGTTTGTATAGCGACCCGTAGTGTTGTTTCCGCTGTCGAATATGTAGGAGCCCCGGTCAGCAACAGCACCGCATATGTTGCCCGTATCACGGCGTTGCGTATTCGCGTGGTGGGAGTACGATTGTTCATGAGTATTACAGTAGCCGAGGGGTGAGGATCATGCACGAAGTCATCACAGACTTTAAACGACCGGACAGTGGCTTAATCGATAAGGTTGCCAAACAGCATGTTGGTGTCGCGGGTTTCGAGGCTGGGCCGCGCCAGGTCATGCATCCGGACATCAAACCGTTACACCCGGCGTGGCGAGTTTGTGGCCCTGCTTTTACGGTCAGACCGGAGTACTGGGACGACCGCCTTATGGGTGAGTTGGCCCCAAAGTATGCAAAACCAGGTGATGTTTTGGTCGTTGATGCTGGCGGGCACACCGAGATTGCGGCGTGGGGTATGTCGATGACGATTGCTTCAGCTCAGGCTGGTGTTTCGGGTATTGTGATTGACGGCAGCTGTATGAATTCAGCGCTGCTGGCCCGTGAGCGGCCACAAGTTCCTTTATTTGTCCGGGGTGTGTCTGCGACGGCTAAAGGGTCGGAGCAACCGGGCTCTCTCAACGTACCTGTCATTTGTGGCGGTGTAATTGTGAACCCCGGGGACATTGTTCTAGCGGACTCTGATGGTGTAGTGGTGCTTAAGCCCTCTATGGCAGAGAGAATTATCGCGGCGTCAGAGGCCCACGATAATCGTTCGCGCAATGCGAACAGCCAGAAAGTTCCCTATTACGAACAAAAAGGCAGCGAAGAAAAACTGCGAGAGTTTCCGGACGTTAAATGGAGTTGATGCGTCCAGGACTAGGCCGACCTCACTTGCGGAAACCGGCCTGAAGCGATAAACGCAGCGCCATGGCTGCGCCCCCGTTACTAACTTTGCAAGATATCCACCTAACCTTTGGTGGTGACCCTGTACTCCAGGGTGCCGAAATGACTGTGCTGCCTGAGGAAACCGTGTGTCTCGTCGGGCGGAATGGGTCTGGCAAATCAACGCTTCTGAAGATCGCTGCCGGCTTGATCGAACATGAAGACGGCACGCGTTTTGTCCGTCCCGGCACAACAGTCCGTTACTTGCCTCAGGAGCCTGATCTCAGCGGTTATGGGAATACGCTGTCTTATGTTCAAGAGGGGCTCGAAGACGGTGATGATCCCTACCGCGCCGTTTATCTTCTTCAACAACTTGGTCTGACCGGGGAAGAAGATCCCGCTCACTTGTCTGGTGGTGAAAGTCGTCGCGCGGCGCTGGCGCGTATTCTTGCCCCTCGACCAGATGTTCTGCTGCTTGATGAGCCAACAAACCATCTCGAGCTTCCAACCATTGAGTGGCTCGAGAAGGAGTTGAAGGGCCTGCGTCGGGCCCTTGTTTTGATAAGCCACGACCGACGGTTCCTAGAGAAATTGTCACAGGCGACTGTGTGGCTTGATCGTGGCCAAACCCGCCGTCTGAGCAAAGGGTTCGCGCACTTTGAATCCTGGCGTGACACCATCATTGATCAAGAAGATCGCACCCAGCATAAGCTCGATCGGAAAATTGTCAGGGAAGAGCATTGGCTGCGTTACGGCGTGAGTGGTCGGCGGAAACGCAACGTCCGCCGGCTCGAAAAGCTTCATACCTTGCGCAAAGACAAGCGCGATCATCGCAAGCGCACCGGCAATGTAAATCTCCAGGCTGGTGAAGGTGAAACCTCCAGCAAGCTGGTGATTGAAGCTAAGGATATTTCTAAATCCTTTGATGATTTTACAGTGATTGAAAACTTTTCTGTGCGCATACAGCGCGGTGATCGCATTGGAATTGTCGGGCCGAACGGCGCGGGCAAAACCACACTGCTCAACATGCTCACGGGCGGCCTTAAGCCTGATGCGGGGCGGGTGCGCATGGGAACGTTTCTTGAAATTGCGACAATGGATCAAAATCGAGAGACTCTTGACCCCAGTTGGACCGTTGGCCAGGCCCTCACAGGGGACTCCGGCGACAATGTGGATGTGCAGGGAGAACCGCGTCATGTCATCGGCTACATGAAAGATTTTTTGTTTACCCCAGATATGGTGAACACGCCGATTACGGTTCTTTCGGGCGGCGAGCGGGGCCGCCTCATGCTCGCACGGGCTTTGGCAAAGACATCGAACATGCTGGTGTTGGATGAACCCACCAATGATCTTGATTTAGAAACCCTAGATCTATTGCAAGAGATGCTGAGTGACTATGCGGGCACGGTCCTTCTTGTCAGTCACGATAGGGACTTTCTGGATCGCGTCGTGACCTCGGTGATTGCGTCCGATAAACCGGGCCACTGGTTGGACTACGCCGGTGGCTACACAGATATGATTGCGCAGCGCGGTGCTGGTGTTGAAGATATGGACAGCGCTCGCGGGCAAGTAGCGGGAAAAAAACAGAAGACACGCAAATCTTCGCCCAACAAAGGGTCACCTAGCGCAAACGTTGCCAGGGGGAAGCTGTCATTTAAAGACAAGTATGCGCTCGAGAACTTGCCGAATGAAATGGACGCTCTTGGTGTGCAGATTGCCGAATTGCAAAGTGCTTTGGCCGATCCAGGCTTTTATCCACGTGATCCCGACGGTTTTACTAAGGCGACAGCTGACCTAGAGGCGGCGGAGTCCCGTCTTGTCCAAGCGGAAGAAGAATGGCTCGCCCTCGAGCTGTTGCGCGAGGACGTTGAGGGATCATAGGAAAGCCCCGCACACAGGGTTGGCTGCATGCGGGGCGAAGTTTTTGGGGAGGGGATTATTGCTTTTCTTTGGGGAAGCTCTAGTGCCGGCCCAGTTCGCGGTCCATTTGGAACGCTTTGGATGTGACGACGCTTTCGAGGGCGCGCAATCGATCTTCTAGCTTGCTGTACCGATCCTTAGCGGCTGCGAATTTGCGCCGCGCCGACCCTGGGCGCGCAGGCTTGGCCGCTTCTTCCATAGCCCGGAGGTCTAAGTCGAGATCTTCTGCGGGAAGCGGATCCTGGAAAATTGCCATAGCCACATAAGTTAAGACAAAAATTGGAGGGGAAACCCAGCATCCCAGAAAGAACCCAAGGCGGACCAATTTCACGTCCCACCCGAAGTAGAGTGCGAGCCCCGAACAGACACCTGAGATCCAGGCGTTCTCTTTGTCTAGGTAAATCTTGTCCCATTTCCTACTCATTGTGCTTTGTCCTTCCAATTCGCATCTTCCGCATCGAGAATTTTCTCTAAGGAATCGATGCGTTTTTCCATTCTGTCTGCAGCGTTAAGCAATATCTCAAGCGCGTCACTCTCTTCGTTCAGAAGTGTTTTGGCTTCTCGGCGTTTGGTCGTGTAGTGCATGACAATCCAAACGATCATCACAGGCATCAATATCGCCGTTGTTCCCGTGATTGCGCCTATGAATTCGATAGAGTCCATATTTCACCATC
>WLXB01000045.1 GCA_012103295.1 Alphaproteobacteria bacterium
GATCCGGAGCGGGTTGTTGCCAGGCAGATCTGGGCAGGAGCGTTGCTTTGTGTCGTTCCAAAAGGCGTGCGGGTTGATACTGCAGCAGACTGGATAGACTCGCTTCATGGGTGAAGAATGGCGTTGCATCGACGCCGATTATTTCTCTACCAGGAAAGGCCTTCTTCAACGCATTGAGCGCGGGTTCATCTGACGCTATGCCGTACTGGGGCGCTAGGACGGCCTGATTGAAGACATAAAAAGTCGTATACGATGCGGTGCGCCCTCTTAGTTCCGCTATTGGGATGCGATCCACGCGGAGCCTCTCTCCTCTGGCATCCTCTGTATTCGCCAAACTATCTGACAGGGCGTCAAGTGAGGACCGCAGCGGGTCGCTATCTGCTTGATTAACGATGATATGCCCGGGTGCGACAAAGGTGCAGGCGCGTCGAACTTCGCCATTACCGAAATCATTACCTAACGTTTCGTCTATCCAGATTACTCGACTGACACCGAGCCATCTCGATAAGATATCAAAGGCATCAAGTTTGGATACGCCCGGGTTTCTATTTTCGTCTAAGACCGCCGTAGAGGATGCAAGAAGTGTTCCGATGCCGTCCGTGCAATATGCGGATCCCTCTAACTTCAATGGTGCTCGAAATCGCCGAACTTCGATTTCACCTAAGAGTGAGTGAGTCAGCGTTGCATCCAGCTGCCAGTTTTCAGCGCGCTCAGACCAGCCATCGAATTGCCAGTCAGTCGCCGCTGATCCACCCTTGCCATCTACCAAGAAGGTTGGGCCGGTATCTCGCAGGCGGATTGAATCGTGCGGCATCGTAAGAACGTCAATTTGAGGTCCGCATCGATCAATAATCTCCGCGCGTTCGTCTTGAGCGGCTAACACGGTGACCGGCTCATAGCGCTGGATTGTTTGCACTAAATGCGCGAGAGCATTCTTCAGGCCTTCCAGATCATTTGTGCTGTTATTTTTGGCTGTGGGCCATGCAGCCCATGTACGGGAATGCCGGCACCACTCAGCCGGTAGGTAAAAGCCATCATCTGCTGGTCGGGTGACAGTCTGTCCTGGTGAAGCCATGGTCTACGATACAAAGACCGGCCTGAACCGTCCATGCTGCAGTCGAGGTTGGCCTCAATCGGATAGCGGTCAGTTCCGATGGCCAAACCCGCCACCGCCCGGTGTCGCAATCGAAATCACATCGCCAGGACCGACATCGGTACTGTCTGCGTGGCCCAAGGGATGCTCTGTGCCATCGACGCGCATTACATTTGTCTCGCCTGGAGACCCAGCCGCTCCGCCGTCCAATCCAAACGGAACGGTTGTTCTGCGACCTGCAAGCATGGCCACGGACATCGGTTCGAGAAAGCGGATGCGGCGGACGACACCGTCTCCGCCGGAATGCATGCCTGACCCTCCCGATCCCTGTCTTATGCTGAAGGACTCTAGGAGTACGGGGTACCGCCACTCCAGCACTTCAGGGTCGGTTAGACGAGAATTCGTCATGTGACTGTGTATGGCGTCAGCGCCGTCGAAGTCCGGCCCGGCACCGGTGCCGCCGCACAACGTTTCGTAGTATTGGTAGGTGATGTTCCCGAAGGTCAGATTATTCATCGTGCCCTGACTAGCTGCGAGCCGCTTCACCGCGCCATAAAGAGCATCGCAAATGACCTGTGATGTTTCGACATTCCCAGCCACAACGGCCGCGGGATGAGTTGGGTTAAGCATCGATCCGTCAGGAATGATCAGCGTTAGGGGTTTAAGGCACCCTTCATTCAATGGAATGTCGTCTTCAACCAATGTCCGAAATACATAAAGAACGGCAGCGCGGCACACGGCCGCTGGGGCGTTATAGTTGCTCGGTCGTTGGCTCGACGTCCCAGTAAAATCGACGACCGCTGCTCGCGCTTTCCGATCGATTGAAATGGCGACATGGATTTCACCACCATCATCCATTGGTGCCATGAAGCGTCCTTCTTGTAATGAGTCTATCGCTCGGCGCACAGCTTCTTCGGCATTGTTTTGGACGTGTCCGGTGTAGGCCCTGACACCATCAAGCCCATATTGATTGATAATGGCATGTAATTCGGCAGTACCCTTTGCGCATGCCGCGACTTGAGCGTGAAGGTCAGCGATATTTTGGTCAGGCGTACGTGCCGGATAACGACCTGAGGCAAGAGTCGCACGAATGTCAGCTTCCAATAATACGCCATTGCGGACGAGGAGTGCGGCGTCGAACAACACACCTTCTTCGTCGATGGACCGGCTATGGGGTGGCATTGATCCGGGAGTCAGGCCGCCAATATCGGCGTGATGGCCACGTGCTGCGACAAAGAAAATGCGACTGCCGGTGGCTACGTCGAATACCGGTGCGACGACGGTTATGTCGGGCAGGTGGGTGCCGCCATTGTATGGCGCGTTAGTGATGAACGCATCCCCTGCGGTCATTGTTGTCCCATGTGCCTGAATTACAGCTCGTACGCTTTCGCCCATCGACCCTAAGTGAACCGGCATGTGTGGGGCGTTGGCGACAAGCGCGCCGCTCTCATCGAAGACGGCGCAGGAAAAATCCAACCGCTCCTTAATGTTCACCGAATGGGCTGTGTTTTGCAGAGCGGCCCCCATTTGTTCGGCGATCGACATGAACAGACTATTGAAAACCTCAACCAGAACCGGATCCGCGTCTGTGCTGAGCGCGGGTGTAGCCGATCGCGGTGAACGTCGAGATAGACTGAGGTGACCCAGCGCGCTCACCTCTGCGCGCCAGCCAGGCTCGACCACCGACGTTGCGTTCGGATCAATCAAAAGGGCCGGCCCGTTTACTTGCTGTCCGGGTTTCAGCGTATCGGACTCGAAAACGGGAGCCGCCTGCCACTCACCACTAGACCACAGGCGCACGTTTTCCAGAGAGTCAGGGTTATTCGAATCTTCACTGACATGTTTATCGAATGATTCAGGTGCTGCGCCTCCGCCGTTCGCTTCCGAGGTCGCAGTTTCAACCACGAGGGCTTTTCTGGGTTGCAAGAACCCGAACAGCTGGGTGTGTTCAGCCTCAAAACCCTGCAACACTGATTGGAGAGATCCTGCGCGGATAGGGAGTGAGGAATCTGAGCCTTCATACCGAATATGCAGTTGTTCGGTGATCTGAATATCTTGCTCGGCGACGCCCTGCGCAGCTAGACCTCGGCGGGCGAGATTGGAAAGGGAGGACAACGTTTTGCGTATTTGCTCGAAGTGTCGCGCATCCAGCGGTAGCGCAACGGTTTGTTCTTTTAAGACCCGCAGGTCTGCCAATCCCATGCCATAAGCCGATAAAACACCAGAGAACGGCGGAATAAAAATTTTGTCCATGCCAAGGCTATCGGCGACGCGACAGGCGTGCTGCCCTCCCGCGCCGCCAAAACAGACCAAGGTGTACGCTGATATGTCGTGACCGCGTTGAACCGATATCGTTTTGATGGCGCGAGCCATACTTTCTACGGCGAGCGTCAAGAAACCGTCGGCCAAGGCTTCAGGTGTTCGTGTTTGACCCAAGGACATTGAGACTTGTGTGGCGAGGTCCTCGAAAGCGGAGCGTACCGACTCCGAGTCTAAAGGCTGTGATGCATCGTCGCCAAAGACAGCTGGAAAGTGTTTGGCTTGAATACGACCAAGTAAAACGTTGCAATCTGTGACGGTGAGGGGGCCGCCACGCCGGTACGCCGTTGGGCCTGGGTTTGATCCGGCACTTTCTGGGCCAACTCTAAGGCGCAGGCCGTCAAAGAGACACTGTGAGCCGCCGCCGGCAGCTACTGTGTGGATATCCATCATCGGTGCGCGCAACCGGACGCCGGCCACAGCTGTATCAAATGTCCGTTCGAATGCTCCAGCATGGTGAGAAACGTCTGTCGACGTTCCGCCCATATCGAATCCGATGACTTTGTCGAAACCCGCTGCCGCTGCTACGCCTGCCATACCAACAACACCGCCTGCGGGTCCGGATAGGACGGCATCTTTGCCGCGAAATCGATGCGCATCTGTCAGGCCGCCGTTGGATTGCATGAACAGTACTTGTGTGTCGCCCACGTTGTCGGTGATCTGCCGCACATAACGGCGTAGTGCGGGAGATAGATATGCATCTGCGATTGTTGTATCGCCGCGGCCAATCAACTTCATCAGGGGAATCACGTCGTGTGATGTAGAAATTTGGGTAAACCCGATCTTTCTAGCGATTTTCTCGACCAACATTTCGTGAACGGGGTGCCGGTCAGCGTGTAGCAACGCAATGGCAACGGACCTAAAGCCATCGGCAAAAGCTTTTTCCAATCCCTCGCGAACCCTAGGTTCGTCGAGCGGCATTTCTATTTTGCCGTCTACAAAGAGCCGCTCGGGAATTTCCAGTACGCCGTCGTACAGCATGGCTTGTCTTCGAATATCGAGTTCGAACAGGGTTGGTCTCTGTTGCGTTCCGATAAGCAAAGCATCGGCAAAGCCATGGGTGATCGCTAGAAGCGTTCGCTCTCCTTTGCGTTCCAATAGAGCGTTGGTTGCGACTGTGGTGCCCATTTTAATGGCATCGATGGTGTCGCTCGGAAAGGTGTCAGTCTCGGAAAGCTCTAGAATTTGCCTCATGCCCTCCAGCGCCGCGTCACTGTATTGCTCTGAGTTCTCCGATAAGAGTTTCGCCGTTCGCAACGCACCGCTTGGAGTTCGTGCGACGATGTCGGTGAACGTGCCACCGCGATCAATCCAGAATTGCCAGCCCATAAAGTCCGTTGAGTATTTGAGTAAAAGGCAGATGAGTATGGGCTCAAAGTTCCACGCCTTATCTGTAGACGCAAGCTTTTGCGCGGACTTTATATCACTTACGTATGGCGGTACATTTACTAAGATTCTCGACTATCTTTCCAAACTAACCTGAAGACGAATATGTTGCTGTCAGCCCCTAATATTCTAAAACTGTATAGCCTCGGCAGTCAGCGCTTCCGCCGGGTTGCGAGTTAAATGGAAAAACCTCTTTCACCAAAGATGGCGGCGCTGCTTGAGAAAGGGGTTGCTCACCACCGGGCTGGAGATCTGGCTGCGGCGGTTACGGCATACAACGCGATCCTCAAGAAGCGTTCACTTCAGCCAGACGCGTTAACGCTGAAAGGCATAGCGCTAATGGGGTTGGGCGATGCAGAAGCCGCCGTTAAATGTCTAAAGCTGGCGACCAAGCGACGGCCGGCAGATGCGGTAATATGGAATGATTTGGGCATGGCTGAAGAGGCTATGGGCGATCCTGCGGCAGCCCAAGCTTCGTTTAAGAAGTCTCTTGCGCTTGATCCGATGCTATCAGCGGCGTTGGTCAATACGGCGAGATATAATCTGGCAGACAGAGATGCTGCACAGGCTCTCACCCATGCGGATCAAGCCATAAATTCGCCGCCAGCGTCCGTCGAGGCTTACAATATACGCGGCTTGGCTCTTCAAGCTTTAGAGCGATCCGATGAGGCATTGGAGGCATTTGCTGCCGCGCTGGTGCAGTCACCGAACGACGCTGACGCCCTATTCAACAAGGGTGAGTTGCTCCGTAAGAGGGGTGTGCATGACGGTGCTCAGATTGCGTTGGAACGGGCTGCGTTTGCGGCCGGGCAAGGAGCCGACGTCTGGGCCAAGGCTATGATGACCATCGGGTTGATGCACGCCGCGTCAGCCGAATACAACAAGGCGCTCGAGCTTTACAACGCCATTCTCGCGCTGGTTCCTGACCACGTCGGGACATTGGTCAATCGCGGTGAGCTCAAGCAATCTCTCGGAGATATCGATGAAGCGGAAGCAGACTTCTCCGCCGCTCTAGCATTTGATGCGGAGTGCGCCGTGGCGCTTTTCAATCAAGCCTGTGGGCAACTTCTTAAGAGAAATTGGAGTGAAGGGTGGGATGCCCATGAGTCGCGATGGAGTATTGATGACCCAACTTCACAGTCGCGAGCGCGCGGTATTCCAGAATGGGACGGGTCGCTGCTGGACGGACTTAAGCTGTTGGTTTGGGGTGAGCAGGGCCTTGGAGATCAAGCGCTGTTTTCGGGGTTGCTTGGCGACCTAGCATCCAGCCCTATTCAGCCGACGGTGGAACTTGATCAACGCATGGTTCCACTTTTGCAGCGCAGTTACCCAGACCTGACGGTGGTACACTATGATTCGTTGCAGCCCGACGAATTGCTGTCCTTTGATGCTCAGATCGCAATGGGGTCTCTCGGCCGTTTTTTGAGGCGCTCACCGCAGTCTTTTCCAGAGCCTCGACCGTACCTTGTTGCAGAGCCAGGACTAAAAAGCCAACTGCGGCAGAAATATCTGGACCTTGCCGCGGGGCGGAAGATCGTCGGTGTCGCATGGCACAGCATCAATCCCAGAAACGGTTCAACTAAATCATTACCACTCGATCAATGGGGTGCAATTCTAACGCAAAAAGATTCTTTGTTTGTTTCTCTGCAATACGGTGATGTCAGTGATGACGTGGCCGCCGCGTGTCGCGCTAGCGGCGTAGAAATTATAGTAGATGATGACGTTGATTCGATTGTTGATTTTGATGCGGCTGCCGCGCAAATCGCGGCAATGGATTTGGTGATCGCAACGTCAAATACAGCAGTTCATGTTGCTGGTGCGCTCGGCATGCCGACATGGGTAATGCTTCCTGTAGTTCCGAACTGGCGCTGGGGGCTTTCAGAACAATCGACACCTTGGTACCCCAACGTGAGTCTTTTTAGACAAACTGCTCACGGTGACTGGTTGCCGGTTATCTCGCAGGTATCAGATGCATTCGATAAATGGGTCAGTGGACCTTAGCGGTAGGCAAATTCGTCTGCTGTCGCGATCACGCCGACCAGCCGGCGCAGGTGATACTCTACTGTTTTCGCTGATGACGATTTTTGGCCAACATAAGTAAGGACACCGTTAAGTCCCATCGCAAAGTCAATCAGCTGGTTCATTTTTGTTCCAGACAACTCAAACCCGACGATGCGACCGACCCAGTCTTCTACAAGTTCTGTAACGGAATCAGTGGCGATAGATTCATCAGTTATCGATACGTCTGTCATGCTTCGATTGAGAACCGTAAGCAAAGCATTCCACTCGGTCATAAGGGCAGTAGAAGAGAGCCAATATCCATCGACATCCGGATGACCGTTCGGACCCGGCCATGTAAAAATCTGGTCTGGCGCTTTTTTTAGCAGGTTGAACATGCTGCGATGGGGCACGGCAGTTGCGCCGACCGCGCGCATGAAGGCCACGGTTTTTTCAAAGGGTAGGCGGAGTTTGGAGGCCGGTGAGCCAATCTCTGAAGATAGCAGAATGGTTTCCATTACACGGCGCAACTGGTCGGGTTGTGATTGGTTAGCTATCCATGTGGTAGCAGCCGCATTGACGATGTTGGAGGGTGGGTCATCACCAAAAAAACGTCGGCAGATCTTATTGCAGAGAAATATCGCTGTCGCATCGTGTTCTGCGGCTATGTCCAGAATCGCACGGCCTTGTTCCATGTCCCCGGATAGGGATGACAGGTCTTGGCCCATGAAGGTTCCGGCTTCTTCGTTGTGCATCAGCGGTTCGTAGTGGAATTCACCGGTAGTGGGCAACTTGCCAAATTTTCCAAGGCGTTTTCCAGACCCCACCGTCCACCCGGACAGGGCTCGCGAAGCTTCGACAACGTCCGTATCCGTAAAGCCTATGGCGATGCCCGTTGCGTACTTGCTGACCGAGTCTGGATCAGACTGGCCGTAATAAACATCTTCCCCTAGCGTATGCAGTTCTAAGAGCTCTCTGGCATAGTTCTCGTTTGGAAGCTGTGCTTTGCTGGTGGCGTTGTCGAGGTAATACAACATCGAAACGCTTGTCGCGTTCGCCTCGAGCATGTCGCGGAAATTACCGAAAACGTGAGGTCGAACGACATCTCGGTCGTAGGCGGCAGTTCCGGTCGCTACTGTCGGTGTTTGCTTAATTGCGACGTTGAAATGGTTGTGCCAGAAGTCGACCATAAGTTCGCGCACTTGATAGGCTGAGTGCGTGGCGCGCATCCAAGACGCCGCAACAACCTCCTCGGTGATGCGGAACACTTCCTTGCCAGGGAGGGTCTTGTTGCGTTGCTGGTAAATATTCCACAGAGCAAGGGGGCTGGCATTGAGCGTAATGAGGGGCCGGTCCTCATCGACGGCGCTCCAGCCACCATGGGCATTGGTCTTGGACCCATACTTTATTTTCAGAGTCGAGTTGGCGATTAGGCTGGCGACCTCTGGATCATCTCCAGGCGGCGGAGATAGTTGTTGCTCAACCCATGACTCCCACCCTATCTGTTGGACATAGGCCTCGTCGGCGCTACGTGCGCCGAAGGTGGCACGGTTAAGGGCTAACCGCTCAAAAGAAGGTGTTGTAGGCAACATGGCGTGCTGCATCCTTGGCAACCCTACCGCGTCCTACCCGTGGCGGTGGGGTAATCGAAATGCGCGCTCTTGAGTCAGAAGGAACGCGAAACGAAGGCGGCTTGCTGCAGCCTAGCTAGAGCTTGATGTCGTGTTGCTTGCGACGGCGGCACCGGTGATTGCCGTGTCATCACCGTTAATGATTCCAAGTGGATCATAAGAGACGGTCGGGAAAACTGTGTCCAATGACGGGCTATTGTGTCTTTTGGCCAGAATTTCCGCGATGACCTGCCGATAATCGGTGGTGACGGCAAGGTCACCGTTGTCCAAGTCCGTGGGACTTAAGCCTGGCCAGGTGCCATACATTTGGCCGCCGTTGGCGTTGCCCGATAAGACCATCATGACAGAACCGGAACCATGATCCGTGCCAGCGCTAGCGTTCTCATTTAATCGGCGGCCGAACTCTGTCATGAAGACCAAGGTAATGCGGTCCTTGTATTCGGCAACGTCTTCCCAGAAAGCACTGAGTGATTGTGATAATTCGGTGACGTTATTACTAAATTCGTTGATCAGGTTGTTGTGATGATCCCAACCGCCTTGATCGACGGTTGCGACGTCCAGCCCAACATCCATTTTTATAAGAGTCGCGAGGTTGCGCAATGAACTCGAAAGCGGGCCGTTGGTATACGCAGGACCAGCCTCAGTCTCTTCGTCAACTCCGCCGTTGAGTTCTTCCAGCTTGACCTGAACGGTGTTGATCGCTTCGATCGTTTGTTGAGCAACCTGCTGGTAAGGAGAATTTCCAGAGTTTAACCCCGCGATGACCGCTGCGTTTACGTCGCCGCCCGACACATTAAAATTCTGAACGTCAGGAATGCTGACGGCCTGAGGATACCCTAGAAGGGAGATTGGATTATTTGACGCAGTTGAGACAGTCGACAATAGAGGGCGTTCCGCTGTCAAAGTTTCGACATGTCGTGTCAACCAACCTGACAGGATGTTGGATTCGTTGTCGGCCATGCCGCGTTCCATCATATCCTGTGTTTTAAAATGGCTGCGGTTTTCTGTCGGGACACCGGAGGCATGGATCAGTGCAAGATCACCCGAGGTGTAGAGATCATTCAGCTCAGGTGCGCCGGGGTTAAGGAAGAAGTCGACGCCATCAATTCCATTCGCTAGTGCAAGCCCGGCATTCGTGCCAGAAGATTGCACGGCAAGGGATGGTCGCGCTTGTTGGTAAAATGAATCCTCAGCAGGCGCGGCCAGTTGAAGCCCGTCTATGCCGCCACGGGCAAATAGAACAACTAGAATTTCATCGCTGGTGCTTTGAGCGGCCATCGAAACGCGGAGCCCGGGGCCAACGGTTGCCATAAAGGCACCGCCTGAAGCACCGAGGAGAAGATTTCTACGTGTAAGTCTCATGGTCTGTCTCCTAACGGAAGGAAAATTCTTCGGTGGTTGAAATAAGCGAAGCCAGGCGCATGAACGCGTCTTCCACATTCTTGGCTGAGCCAAAGTTTAGGCTCGTCATTATGCCAGCTAAGCTGCTTGCGTCATCAATAAGTGTATTCACCACCGCTGCCGAGGGCTCAAATCCAATCATCCGGCCAAGCCAATACTCTACCATTTCTATTGACGAATTCTGAATATTTAGCGGGGTTTGGGCTGTAAATGAGGTGGCCAGTTCTTCCAGGAAGAACAGGCCAATGCTGAGATTCCAGGTGGTCAGGCTCGCTGTGGTCGAAAACCAATAGCCATTGACGTCGGGCCGGCCATTGGGGGCTGGCCAAGTAAAAAGGCCGTCATGTAGCGACTCGAGGACAATATTCATCCAAGGGTGGGCATTAACCACCGTGTCGGTCGTCCGGTATAGGGCCATCAATCGCTCGAAGGGACGGCGGACTTTGGTCTGCGGGCCTTCACCGATCTCAGGGCCATCCAATAGGATGGCTTCCATCACCTTCTTAATTTGATCGGGCGCATCTTTATGTTCTGTCCATGCCTCTACGGCGCGGGTCTGAACCGCAGCTGGCGGGGTGTCGCCGAAAATTCGACGGACAAGCTTCCCGCAGATGAACTCCGCGGTAGCGGGGTGGGCGGCGACGATGTCCAAGACAGCGCGACCTTGTTCCATCGGCTCATCAATACCTGCCAGTGTTACGCCCATAAACTCGCCTGCATCTGGACTGTGCTGTGCCGCGCTATAGAAAAAGTTGCCGGTCACGGGTGCGCGTTTTCCACCCGGTCCAGTCGGCTGACCAAATTCCACAGTCCAACCAGATAGGGCAATCGATGCTTCAAATACGTCGACGTCAGTAAACCCTGCGGCGTTAACACCCACGTTGATGCCAAGCCCGTTCGGACCGGCAACATCGGTATTGTCTAATCCTAGGTACGCGTCTTCACCCATGGTGTGCAGTTCCATGAGCTCGCGACCGTAGTTTTCATTTGGAAAGGTTGCGACGCTAACCGCATTGTCGAGATAGAGAAGCATCGCCGTAGAGGTGGCATTGGCTTCCAGCATTTCCCGAAAATTGCCGAGTACGTATGGTCGAATGTGTTCTCGGTCGTATACGGGCAGGGTCACCGTCGCGAAGTTATTGTCCTGGCGACCGATGTTGAAATGGTTGTGCCAGAAGTCAGCCATGAACTCACGGATTTGGTATTCCGCATGGACCGCTCTGATCCAGGACGCGGCCGTTAGTTCCTGCTGAATGCGCGCACCTTCTGCAAAAGGCACGGTCTTGCCAGCATTGACTGCTACGTCGAACAACGTCTCCGTATCGGCGTCCAGGTAGTTGAGTGGGCGGTCTTCATCCACGTCGGGCCAGCCGCCGAATTCATTTTCTTCACCGCGATAATCGATGTGCATTGTCTGCGCGGCTAAGTGGGCTGCCAAGGCGTCGTCATCGCCGTCGGGAGGATTGAGTTGATCTTGAACGTACGCGTCCCAGCCTATGGACTGGACGTACGCTTCATCAACGTCCCGGGCCCCAAAGGTGACACGGTTTAGCGCGATGCGTTCAAAGCTTGGTTCGGCTGTTAGCATGAGATTACCCTCATCAGCCAAACCAGAGAGTGGTTCAGTACCCGGGACCGTATACGCCAGTCCCTTAAAAATCAATAAACAGACGATAACGGAGAGCGTCGCGCTGAGAAAATTTCTCAATCCGTCTGCGTAAAATGAAGCGCGATTGTTTCGCATTGCTCTTTGATCGACCGATTTCTTGGCGCTACCGCTTTGTATTCTTGTGGTGTAGGCGGCAGCGTCTGGTCGCCCCTTTTGTTCCCGTTTGCCCAGCAGCGTCCTGCTATCTCTATACTAACGCCCATAGTGCTAAGGGGTTGCAGGCTTGCTGATACATACTAGATGCGGCGCGATGGGCGTTTGGATGCACCGATTCGCCAGGATTCGGTGGGTTTGGCATTCCAATAAAAAAGGGCCAGCACAAGGCTGGCCCTTTGGTATCTGATGTGAGGCTTCGTTTAGAAGCTGTATTGAACGTCTACGCCAAAGTCACGGCCACGGGGTTGGTTGAAGAAGAACCCACGCCATGAAGATGATCCGCAAACGGCCGCGCCACAGAAGTTGCTGCCTGATGCGATCCGGTAGTCACGGAAGCGAAGAATGTTGTTTGGCGTCAGGTCTTCCAACAGATTGGTCACGTAACCCGTGATCTTCCAGTTGTCGGCTTCAACGCCCATGCGCAGGTTGATCTTGTAGGAATCTCCGTTGTGCTGGAGGTTTGAAACCTGGGTAAAGCGCTTCGACTCAACGTTGAGGTCTGCCCGGATAAACCAATCTGCATCTGCAGAGAGGCTGTCCCGATAGGTGCCGTTGACATTCAGCGTATGTTTCGGACTCTTCGGTAGTTGGTTGCCCGAGACATTACCGCCATTGGCCAGGGTTGGGTCATTCTCACCGGTGAGCAGGAAGTGTTGCTCATCGTTGAAGACTTTGATCTTTGAGTCAGCGAGACCATAGCCAAGGCCGAGGGTCAGTTCTTCGTTGACTGCAAAGTTGGCTTCAACTTCACCACCCTTGATTTCTGTCGAACCGAGGTTGACCAAAATCGGTGCTGAGTTTGGCGCGCCCTGGGCGTCAATGACATCAATGATGTTGGTCAGGGTTTGGTTGGACCAGTCAATGTAATAGGCGCTGACATTGAATGTGCCGCGACCATCCATGAAGGATGATTTGACACCCGCTTCATAGTTCCAAGAGCGTTCCTCGTTAAAGGCGATCGTTCCATTGGCCCGCGCAGTTGCTAGGGTTTCTGCAGACTCGTCGAACAACCCAGCGTTAAAGCCACCAGGCTTAGTTCCTTTTGAGATCAACGCATACCACAACACATCATCGTTCATGCGGTAGTCGATGCTGACGCGAGGAGCGAAGCTGGTAAAGGTCACTTCCTCGTTGGTGTTTGTCGCCGCCGTAATGGCGCCGATGGTGTCTTCCGAGTACCGGCCTTCAGCGGTAATCGTCAGATCCTCGGTAATATCAAATTCCATTTGGGCGTAGACTGACCAGTTTTCGACAGTTTCCGTCAGAGGAAAGAACTGAGGTTCGAAGGTTGAGGGCACGAAACCGGGGTTATCGAACGACCCGGCGATTGGGCCGAAGCTGGTGCCGATGCCGCGGTTACCCGAGTTGTGCTCTTCATCGTAGTACGTGATCCCGGCGAGGCCGCGAAGGTTGTTGTCATCTGGAGACGTGACGCGGAGCTCAAGGGAGTAATCCCGAAATTCATCAAAGAAAGCGTTCTGAAGCAACCCGGTACCGGAGATGCCGCGTTCGCCAATGGTGTCACCATCGAACGCCGTATTTTCATCGTCCTTGTTGTAGGCGGCGCGGGCCATGATGCTCCAGCCTTCGAGATCGATATCGGCCTGGGCTAGCCAGCGAAAAGTTTCACGCTGCAGGCCGGGCTTGGCGGGGTCAATGATGATCGGGCCACTGCCGGGGATAAAGAAGATCCCGTTGGTGGTTAGGCCGTCAACAAAATCAGGAATATTGAGAACTGGCTGGCGGGCTTCACCTGTAAGCGGGTCACGGGCTTCCAGCTCGCCGCAAATGTAGCCGGCAGACGTGTCAGGTGCAGTGCCACCAGCGCTGATCGGATTCACACAGTTGTGTTCGTCGCGGCCAGCCAACGTTCTTGGGTAATGACTGTCGTCCACATCACTGTATGTGGCTTTAAACGTCAGTTCGACGTTTTCAGAGGGTTTTGCCAAAATCTTGAGGGTTAAATCCTGGGTTTCTTCGGTGCCGAGCCTGGAGTTATCGCCACGGGTCGGGGCTTCAGCAAACGCCGGGATAAACGGAATGTTGAAATAGGCGTTGTTGGCGGTGTTGGGCTGCAGGCCGTTGCGCCATTCGCCACCATAGTAATCCCAGTTGGCGGCTGCGAAGTAATAAAGCTTGTCTTCGATTACCGGACCACTCATCCAGACGGATGCTTTGACATCATTGTGGCTACCGAATTTGCCGTTGAACTGGCCTTCGTGTTCGTCGGTGGGGCGCTTGGTGATGTAGTTGATGGCACCAGCGAAAGTGGCGCGACCGAACAGAGCCGCTTGTGGTCCACGAACAATTTCGATCCGCTCAAGGGAGTCGATCGTTGTTGAAGAAATGGTGTTGGAGACAAATACGCCATCGACAAAGAAGGAGGCGTTTTGGTTCCCGAGGATAGACGCTTGCCCACGAATAACCGGGCGGTCAAAGAACCGGCCAAAGCCGCGGTCCATGGCGAAACCAGCGGTCATTTCAGCCAGGTCCTTGATGTCCTCAATACCCTGATCGCGCAATTGATCAACGGTGAAGGCGGTGATGGACAGCGGAATGTCTTGGACGCTCTCACTACGCAAGCGAGAGGTGACGACGATTTCCTCAATTGCGAAGTCCTGGGCAATGGCAGGCGCCGCGATTGTCAGCGCAAGTGCGCAAGCGGCAGAGGTTTGAAATAAGTTGGAACGCATGGACATGTGTTATCCCCAATCCAGTTCATTGTTCAGTATTTGGCCAGTACTCGGCTCGGCCAGTGAGGCCGCGCTTTAACCAAATAAGTGTAAAAAGGTCTCCCAGTGCTCATCCAACGGTTTTCAAGGGGTGAAAGCAACCAAAGAAACGCGGTGCTGAGCAATCGGTTTGAACTTGTTGCATTCGTGCGACAGCCGCATAGCGACTTGAGAGATTATTTTTCTAATACTATGGGTGTTTTTTAGTAGCAAATGCTGAATTATCAATTTCTAACGCAAAGACACTCTATTTGTCCGATCAAACTGCCATTATCCGCCATGGCCAAGCTGGGCCCCACCAGAGAAGAGAACTATGCTGCGAAAGCCCGTTTTAGGCTGGGTACTGCGTTCATGAGTGTCCGTGTGTACTCATGAGTCGGCGCGGTCAGAACTTGCTCAGAGTCACCCGCTTCCACCACTTTGCTCTGATACATCACGGCGACTTTGTCGGCGATGTGGCGGACCACAGCAACATCGTGGGAGATAAAGAGATAGGTCAAGCCGTGCTCGTCTTGCAGGTCGAGTAGCAGGTTCAGGATTTGAGCTTGAACTGAGACGTCGAGCGCCGACGTCGGTTCATCTAGCACCAACAACTTGGGCCGCACCGAGAGTGCGCGACCGACCGCAATACGCTGGCGCTGTCCTCCGGAAAACTCGTGGGGCAGCCGGTCGATTTGGTTCGGCTCTAGTCCGACCATTTCACAGAGGCTCGCGGCTTGATCGCGTAGTTCAGCTTTGGTCGGAGATTTTCCAACGGTGAGGGGCTCAGTCATAATTCTCCAGACCGGCCAACGCGGATCTAGGGATGATTGCGGATCTTGAAAGACGATCTGAATTTCGCGTCGGGTTTCGGGATCGTGATCCAAGATGTTTTTGCCCCGGTATAAAATTTCGCCGTCGGCTAATCGGTTGAGGCCGACGACGGCATTGGCCAGCGAAGTCTTGCCGCAGCCTGACTCTCCGACGAGGGCTAGGGTCTCGCCCTCTTTGATTTCGACGCTGACATGATCGACGGCGGTGTGAAACGTGATGGGGCGGCCGAACAGGTTGTATTCTTTTGGATAGCGCACGACCGCGTTTTGAATCTGTAAAATTGTATCGCCGGTTCGAGCAACCCGTGTCACCTGCTCGATCGGCTCATCAATCACATCGCCGGTATTGCCCTCGATCATCGCTGCGGCAACCGTGGCCAGGCGGCTCTTGGGTGCTTTGCCTTCCGGCAGCGAGTTCAGGAGTGCTCTGGTGTAGACGTGCTGTGGATCGCCAATGACGTCTTTGGTGGCACCTTTCTCAACAAACTCACCCTTGTACATGACGTAAACCCGGTCGCAGAGTTGGGCGACGACGGCGAGGTCGTGCGTAATGAGAAGCACGGAGGTTCCGGTTGTTTGGGCCCGCTCTTTGAGAAGAGCAAGAATCTGCGCTTGTACTGTTACGTCGAGGGCCGTGGTGGGCTCGTCGGCAACGATCAGTTTGGGCGAACACGAGAACGCCATGGCAATCATCACCCGTTGACGCATGCCGCCCGACAATTCGTGGGGAAAGGATTCATAAACGCGGCGGGGGTCCGTAATCTTGGTGTCCGCGAGTAGCTTTAGCGACATTTCTTCCGCTTCTTCGGGCGTGACATCCTTGTGGCGTAAAATCACGTCGTCGATTTGATCTTTTACACGGAGCACCGGGTTGAGCGCGGTCATCGGCTCTTGAAAGATCATCGACACTTCGCCACCACGAATATGCTGCAATTGCTTTTCGTCCATCGCGCGTACGTCATGTTCGAGCACCGAGATTGTTCCGGTGGGAACGTTGATTTTGGTGCGCGGTAGCAGCTGGAGCAGGTTCATTGCCGTGACCGATTTACCCGATCCGGATTCACCAACCACGCCAACAATCTCACCTTCACCTATCTCTAAAGAGATACCCTTGAGGGCCTCAAAGGCGCCGGCTTGGCTGAGAAACTCAAGGCGCAAGTCATCAATGCGAACGACAGGCTTAACCATAAAAACTCCGGTCTAAGTCAGTGAACTAGGCCAAGGCATCAAACGTCAATGCTCCGGCCTTTCTTGCGGGACAGGCTGGCGATACCGTCGCCGACCAAATTCATCGTCACCACAGCGGTGACAATCGCACCGGCGGGTACAATCAGCATCCATGGCGCGCGGATCATATACTGGCGGCTCTCAGCGAGCATGTTGCCCCAGGTCGGCACACCCAGAGGTGCGCCCAAGCCAAGGAATGACAGCGCACTTTCTGCGATCAGCAGGCCAGCGAAGTGAAAGGCGAAAATCACGAATAGGCTGGCCCGAACACCCGGCAGTACGTGGCCGAACATGATCGACCACCGGCTAACGCCGGCAAGCCGTGCGGCTTGTACATATTCACGCTGAAACAGGCTCGATGCTTCGGCATAGATGACACGCATGTAGACCACCCATGAAAGCAAGCCGAGAGTAAAGACAAGGGTCAAGAATCCCTGGCCGACCACGACGACAACGCAGATCAGAATAATGAGACCCGGCAGAGATTGCAGAGTGTAAACAAACTGATTGACGATGATCCTCAGCGCCCCCGGCTTTTCTGCGGCGAGCAACCCGAGTGTTGAGCCGATAATTAGGTTGAGCATATTGGCGGTAAGGGCGCAGGCCATTGACCATTGCAGCCCATCAACCATGCGTGACCAAAGATCGCGACCGAGGTGATCACTGCCAAAGAAATATCCTTCCTGCCCAGGCGGCGTGAATCGTTTTAGTAGATCGCCCTGCATGGGGTCGTGGGTTTGCAAGAATTGCCCGAAGATCGCGAGGATCATCAGGACGGTGAACAGAGTGAAGGCGATAATGATTTCGGGATTGGCGACCTGACGCACTTTGTCCCAACTAAAGGACTTGCCTTCTTCGGTGCCCAGCAATCCACCTGTGCGGCTAACTTTAACTTCAGACATGATCTAGTTCCCCTTCGTACGTAAGCGTGGGTCGAGGAACTGGAAGCTCAGGTCCGTCAGGGCGTTGACCGAAAACACAAGGGTTGCGATACACAGAGCGAGTGATTGCACTACGGGAAAGTCGAGAGTCTGAGTCGACTCAATGAGCAGCCATCCAATGCCGGGCCAGGCGAAGATCGTTTCCGTGATGACAGCGCCCCCCATCAAAAATGCGAATTGCGTACCGATTAGTGCGGCGGCACCGAGCAAAGCGTTGGGCAAAGCGTGGCGCCACAACAATGTTGATGCTGGCGCACCTCCAGCGCGGGCCGTGCGGATATAATCCTCGCGCATCGCCTCAGCTGTGTTCGCCGCAACCACGCGAGTCAGGCTCGGCATCAGGAACCAAGAAAGGCTAGCGGCGGGTAGTATCCAAGTTTTCGATGGCACGGGTATGGGAATCGAAAAGCTTTCCGTGATGGCCCATTCCATGATCGTGCCCCATTCCATGCCCAAAGAGGGCAGCCATCTAAGATTGACGGCAAAGATCTGAATGAAAATGAGGGCGGTGACAAAGCCGGGTACGCCTTGGAAGACGAAGATAATGCCTGAAACACTTCGCCGGTCCGCGCGTTCGGGCTTGAAGCCTAGCCACGCGCCGAGCGGAATCGCAACAATGATTGAGAACGCCATTGCCAGTCCGGCGATCAACAATGTTGCGGGGAGCATAGTGAGCACTTTCCCCATCGCCGGCTCACCACTGGCCAGGGATTTGCCAAAATCACCTTGGACCAGATTGCCCATATAATTCAGGTACTGAATGACAAGCGGCTTATCGAGCCCGTATTGGG
This sequence comes from Alphaproteobacteria bacterium, assembly GCA_012103295.1. Taxonomy (GTDB): domain Bacteria; phylum Pseudomonadota; class Alphaproteobacteria; order Rhodospirillales; family Rhodospirillaceae; genus WLXB01. Next base: position 18,157 of record WLXB01000045.1, read on the forward strand.
CGCGAATCGCTTCAAGTTGCTCAGGGGTTGCGTCATTACCTGCTAATACGAGGGCCGGGTCACCGGCAAGTCGCAGCATAAAGAACAGCAGGGTCGTGACCATAAACAGCAGGACGACCAGCCTGGTTAACTGGTGCATAACGGGAACTAGTGGCCCCATTATAGACTCTAGTGCTCCACCCGGTTGATTCTCCGGGGGGCGGTTTCAGATGTTGAACTCATGCCTCTCCTGCGTTCTTTGTCTATTTTTCTTATTCTTAGGCTCTTTTAGAAGGTGACTCCCTATACGACACCTTCTCGGCCGCTTTATCGAAAACCGGTCCGGTGATCGATGTCTGAACATAAATAGCGTGCCAGGGAACGCAAGCGAAAGCGACCAACGGTCTTTGCCTTGTGATCCCTTGGAATTCCTGGGCCGGTGGTGTATTTCCGGGGCATGTCGAATTGCTATTCGGTGTGACTGAGCCGAATCGGTTTTGGATTTGAAAAGGACGTGAAGAATGACTGTACGTGTCGCGATGAATGGATTTGGCCGTATTGGCCGTATGGTTTTTCGGGCTTTGGCCGAATCAGGCCGAGATGACATTGAGGTTGTTGCCATCAATGATCTTGGCTCGGCGGAAGACAACGCTCACATGCTTCGCTTCGATTCTGTTCACGGTCCCCTCAATATGGATGTGGCGGTCAGTGGTGATTCGATGACGGTTGGCGGCAAGTCCATAAAAGTTCTCGCGGAGCGCGACCCGTCCGGCCTGCCCTGGGGTGACCTTGGCGTAGATATCGTGGCTGAGTGCACGGGCATATTTTCTGATCGTGATAAGGCAGCCGTTCATCTTGATGCCGGAGCGAAACGGGTCTTGGTTTCAGCGCCGTCAAAAGGCGCTGACCTCACGGTTGTTTATGGGGTTAACCATCAAAAACTGACACCAGAGCATCTCGTTGTATCCAATGCATCGTGTACAACAAATTGCCTGGCGCCCGTAGCGCATGTATTGAACCGCTCATTCGGTTTGAACCACGGTTACATGACGACTGTTCATGCCTTTACTGGCGACCAACGAACAGTGGATACTTTGCATTCCGACTTGCGACGGGCCCGCGCGGCATCCGTCAGTATGATCCCCACCTCTACCGGGGCAGCCAGAGCGGTTGGTGAAGTGTTGCCTGAGCTCAAAGGCAAGCTCGATGGGTCAGCTATTCGGGTGCCCACGCCCAATGTTTCTATGATCGATTTGAAATGTGTTTTGGGAAAGAGCGTTACCGAAGACGACATCAACTCGGCTATGCAAGAGGCTGCGAATGGTGATCTCAAAGGTGTTCTTTATGTGAATGAGTTGCCGCTGGTGTCGATCGACTTCAATCACAACCCGGCCAGTTCAACTTTTGACGCTACTCAGACCAAGGTGCTCGAGAACAATTTCCTACGAGTGTTGTCGTGGTACGACAATGAATGGGGTTTCTCAAATCGCATGCTCGACACGCTCGCTGCGATGGGCAAGCACATCTAAGGATTTGTCGTGCCAGCGTACCGCACGCTCGATGATCTCAAGGTAGACGGCCGACGCGTGTTGGTTCGTGGGGACCTAAATGTTCCTATGGCGCAGGGGCAGGTTAGCGACGCTACCCGGCTTGAGCGTTTAGCACCAACGCTGCGAGAACTGGCTGATAAGGGCGCGCGCGTGATCGTGTTGTCTCACTTTGGTCGGCCCAAGGGCGAGCGTCATCCCGATATGTCACTGAAATCTGCAGCAGTCGCACTTGGCCAGGTCATGGATCGTGACGTGACGTTCGCTGATGATTGCATTGGCCCGACGGCCGAGGGTGTGGTCAATAGCTTGGCCTCTGGTGACATCGCGGTGCTGGAAAATTTGCGGTTTCATGCTGGCGAGGAAGCCAACGCGCCGGACTTCGCACACGACCTGTCCGACCTTGGTGATCTGTATGTGAATGATGCGTTTTCAGTAGCTCACCGGGCTCATGCGTCCACCGAGCAGCTTGCGCACTTGCTGCCCAATGCTGCTGGCAGACAGATGCAAGCCGAGCTCGATGCCCTCTCTGCTGCTTTAGACAGTCCTGCTCGACCCGTTGCGGCTCTGGTCGGTGGCGCCAAAGTTTCGTCCAAGCTTGATGTCCTTGGACACCTCGTCGACAAAGTCGATATGATTATTATTGGCGGCGGTATGGCCAATACATTCCTTCACGCCCAAGGGGTGGAGGTCGGTGCATCCTTACACGAGCCTGATTTAGCTGAGACAGCTAGTGCAATATTGGCAAAGGCGGAAAGTGCGAGCTGTGAAATTGTCTTACCCATTGATGCTGTCGTTGCGTCTGGTCTCGACGATGGGGCCAACGCTCAAACATGCGTCATTGATGCGGTGCCGCACAAAAAAATGATTCTTGATATCGGTCCGGCCAGCATCGCTGCTCTCGAGAGTCGCCTTAAAAAATGCAAAACCATCGTTTGGAACGGACCTCTCGGTGCGTTCGAAATCAAGCCTTTTGACGTTGGCACCAATCGAGTTGCTGCCGCCGCTGCCGATTTAACGGTTGCAGGTAGACTGGTATCAGTTGCGGGTGGCGGGGATACCGTTGCCGCCCTAAACGGTGCTGATGCGACAGAGCGTTTTACGTATGTTTCAACGGCTGGTGGTGCCTTCCTCGAGTGGCTTGAAGGCAAAACGCTGCCGGGTGTTAAGGTGCTCTGCTAAGCGAACCAGTTCCGTTCCAAGCGGACCGCCTCGGCCCATTTTAGTATGCGGGTTACAATGTCGTTGCGCGAAGTATTTAAACGCCTATTTGGTCGATCAGATAAGCGCCTAGAAATGGCCGCCAAGCTCAATGATGTTGGTACGGTCTTGGCTCAGCGCGGGATGCTTGAAGAGGCGATCGTCAATTTCTCGGGTGCGGCGAAGCTCGATCCTAAAGTACCGGCCTTCTGGTCGAACCTTGGGAATGCCTTGAACAGTATCGGGGAGACTGAAGCCGCCCTTAAGTGTTTCGAAAAGGGACGCAAACTCAAGAATGCCCCAGCCCATTTATTTGACAATTGGGGGGGCGCCCTATCAGGCGCAGGTCGCTTCCACGAGGCTCTGGATGCGCACAAAAAAGCAGTCGCACTAGACCCAGGTATGGCTGACGCCTTGTGCAATCTAGGCAATACGTATCGGGCGATCGGACGATTGGACGATGCTCTAATGAATCTGGACGCTGCCGCGGCAATGGCACCTGATTCTAAAACCATTGCTAGTGCGCGTCTCTACACCATGAATTTCGTCGAGAACCTTTCGCCTGAAGAAATTGCAGATGCCCATCGGTCGTGGCCCGTTCCCGATTCTCCTCAGCCCGCCCCGTTTGCGAACACGCTAGATCCTGACCGCATTCTACGTGTTGGCTATGTCTCAGCTGATTTTCGACGCCATTCTTGCGCGCATTTTCTGCTGCCTTTGTTGGAACGCCATGATCGCGCGGCGGTTCACGTGACAGCGTTTAAGAGCGGCCAAGCGTCAGATGAATTCACGGCTAAATTCAAACAAGTGTTTGATAGCTGGGTCGACATAGGGGTGGTTTCTCATCAAGACTTCGCTAGTGAGGTGCGCAGTCGATCGATCGATATATTAATTGATTGCGGCGGACACACTTCAGATACAAGGCTTTCCACTTTCGCAATGCGCGCGGCGCCCGTACAGGTATCTTGGTTGGGCTACCCTCATACCACTGGTCTTGCGGCGATGGATGCTCACTTAACTGACGCAGTGGCGACTCCACCAGAAATGGCACCGCTCTTTGCCGAAAAACTCATTGCACTTCCCAATGGGTTTCATACCTATCGTCCCCTCAAAGGAAGCGCGCAGCTGTCGCCGCCTCCGAGTGAATCGAACGGGTACGTGACCTATGGAGCGTTCCACAACCTGGCGAAAATTTCAGATAGTGCTTTGAGGTTGTGGGCATCTATACTGATTTCAGTCCCCGATAGCCGCATCATGGTTAAAACCAAGTCATTTCTCGATGCCCGTGTGCGTGCTGAATTTGAAACGCGCTGTGCGCGATTTGGTATTGATTCCGCGCGCCTGGAAACCCGGTCATGGACGCCACCCGACCAAGATCACTTCGCCGACTTTGAGGGCGTAGACGTTGTTCTTGATGCGACCCCTTACAACGGAACGACTACGACATGCGAGGCGCTCTGGATGGGCGTGCCCGTCGTCACGCTTTGCGGTGACCGGCCCGCTGGACGAGTTGGTGCGAGTCTCTTAACTCAAATTGGTCACCAGGAGTGGATCGCTGAGACGGATGAAGAGTATGTCCGCATTGCAGCAGACTTAGCGGATGATCAGAGCCGCTTGGTGGAAATCCGTAAAACACTGAGGGCGGAGTTGCAGCGCTCACCTCTCGGCGATGCAGCGCTTTTTGCGCGGTCGGTTGAGTCTGCGTATCGCTCGTTGTGGCATAACTGGTGCAGCAAGCAAAAAGCTTGATCGCGTACGCCTGTGTGTCAGCGGGTTAAGTCTCGTTCAGGCGGCCCATAGCGATAAACTTGTCCCGCCGCCGAGCCCGCAATTGTCCCCCTTCGATTTTGAGAAGGTTTTCCAGATGCTGCTCTAGGGCGTCGCCAACGTGCTGGAAGACCGCCTGGGTATTGCGGTGTGCGCCACCAATAGGTTCTTGAATGACGCCGTCGATAACGCCAAGTCGGTCAAGATCTTGAGCGGTTAGCTTCAACGCTTCTGCGGCCGTTTTCGCCTGGTCGCCGTCACGCCACAGAATTGATGCGCAGCCTTCGGGTGAGATTACCGAATAGATTGAATGTTCCAACATCAGGACGATGTTTCCTGTGGCAAGGGCGATCGCGCCGCCAGAACCGCCTTCGCCGATGATCAAACTGATCAATGGCACCCGCAGGTTGAGACTGGTTTCAATTGATCGGGCGATTGCCTCTGCTTGTCCGCGTTCTTCCGCACCAACGCCAGGGTAGGCTCCGGCGGTGTCGACAAGAGTAAGAACGGGTACGCCAAATCGGTCAGCAAGTTCCATAAGTCGGCGCGCTTTTCTGTATCCTTCCGGGCGCGCCATGCCGAAGTTGTGTTTTAGCCGTGTCTCTGTGTCGCGGCCCTTTTCTTGGCCGAGAACCATAACGGATCGGCCACGGAAGCGTCCCAGGCCACCGATGATTGCATGGTCTTCCGAATAGTTGCGGTCGCCAGCCAACGGCATAAAATCAGAGATCAGAGCGCCAATGTAATCCAAGCAGTGTGGCCTATCGGGGTGGCGAGCCACTTGAGTCTTTTGCCATGGAGTTAACTTTGCGTAGGTGGCCTTGAGATCTTTATCGACTTTGCCCTCAAGCCGCGTGACTTCCTCAGCAATATTCATCCCGTCCGCGTCACTCATGTGACGCAGTTCCGCGATCTTGCCTTCCAGTTCCGCTATCGGTTTTTCAAACTCAAGAAAATGCATATGTACTCCAGCCCAACCACCACATGCTGCGGGCGGCGCGCATCCTTGTGAAGGTGGCCTTAGATGTCAACTCACTGATGTCGGCGGCGTGAACCCGTGGATTGGTGCAACTCCATGTAAACCGGCCAAAATCGCCTCATAATCAGGTTCTGTGTCGGGAGAAAGAATCCCATGTCTTATAGCGAAATCTAGGATCACCAAGGCCACATTGAACTTAAACGCATCACCGGCCCGGATCAGGGCCAAGGCCTCTTGGACAGGCATGAGACGAAAATCTGTGATTTCACCGTCCTGGTTACAAGGCTCAAAGTCTTCAGGAACAGCAAGATCGTAGCAAAATAGAGTGTCAGGTTTGAGGCCAATTTGGGTCTCGAAACAGTAATGGACTGTGCCAATCGGAATTGCTGTCTCGACAAGTGCGCGCGGTAGGCCTGCTTCCTCCGCACACTCTTTTATTAGATTTTCCATTAGCCCTAGTTTTGCTGGCTGACCACCTGCAACCATGTTGTCGAATTTACTAGGTTCGACAACACTGTCGGCGCTACGCCTGCCAATCCACATGTGAAACCCATCACACGTCTCGACGAAGCCATTGAGGTGAACACCGTAAGCGCGGATTCCGAATAAAGGGGCGAGGGCTCGGTCAATTAGGAAATGGTCCTTGCCGGACCATGTATCGCGGGCTGGATAAATTTCATTGCGCAGTTTCGCTACGAAGCCGTTCTCAACCCAATCGGGCGCTATCTCGGCGATGGCGGCGCTTCGGCCTGCGGCTGTATCAAGCCTTTTAGAAAATGATACCGACTCATCTGTGACCACGAAGACTTTATCTGCCTGCGCAAGATGCGCTGCAAAATGAGGCTTAACCCACCCAATGTTTAGCCCGTCTATAGTAAATGGTCGGAATCCAGAGAGGTCGAACTGGTTGCAGGCCTGTATGCGGTCAAGAAAACTCATGGGGTGTTGCACTGCTTTCGTTTGCGACGGTTCTATGGCCGTAACCGCCTATCTTCCTTATAGTGACGTCTCACGCACATGCAATTTTTTGTAACCCGCAGGTTCAGGCCCGTTATGGAAAGCAAAATTAAATCAGCCCTACGCTGGAGCGTTTTCGTTCTCGCTGTTGCGGTCACGACAGGATGGTTGGTTCTGTGCTTTGCCTACCTGACCCGCCTCGGTTGGGATGGTTTGATGTCCCTTGAACCTGGTGCGCTGGCGGCGACCCTCGCTGCGGCAGCTGGGCCGCCAGTGGCGCTATGGCTCATTCTTGTCGTTACTGCGCAGCGTCAGGAACTGGCCGACCTGCGTAGAGCCGTGTTGGACTTTGGGCTAGCGATGCGTCGTGGCCAGGATCATGCGGAAACCCATGGCCGTGCCTTGCTAGAAGTGTCAGCGGCCTCACGGCGGCAAGCAGCCCAAGATGGCCTTGTGGTCGCATTGGATGACCTTGCGTCTCACGCCTCTGTCGTTGCGGAGCGCCTCGGTGTATTAGACGTGGACGGACTGGCTCGCGCTTGGGAACGGTATGGGGCTGGGGATGGCTGGGCTCTTCTTCGGCCATTTCTAGATCGGGCAGCTGCCGAGAAAGACTTTGGCTCAAGACTGGCTGAGGCGCTCAAAGGGGACGCTGTGTCACAACTTGCCGCAGGGGCCTTCATGCGCCGGCTTGACCTTATGAGAGGGGACGGCACAGCCAACGAACAACGTCTCATCCGAGAAATTCTCGAAGACGGTCCAGTTGCGCAAGTCGGTAGATTGTTTGCGAATGATGTTGCAGCCGCCGAAGATGCGTTTGTCGCCGTTGATCGCGTTGATCAGCCTGAAGCCGGCGGCGACCAGGCCGCGTCGATTGAGGATCGGCTTGGCCCACAGCCAACCTTATTTCAACCTGAGTCTAAGACGGCTTAGCCGCGTTTCGCCTCTTCACTGTCATGCTTAAATGGCTCTTTAGCGGTCGAAAAAAGACGGGCAAGT
>WLXB01000046.1 GCA_012103295.1 Alphaproteobacteria bacterium
CTTTCGTGGGTGAGTGAGGTCCGCATGGCGTATCGATCCCCTCGGTAGAAAGACGTTAGCCATTCGACTGGATGGCCGGTATCGTCAAAAACCAAGCGGGTCAATTTTAGCAATGGTGCCCCGACTTCGAGCCCTAGCGGTGCGGCTATGGTTGGGTCAGCCAGCGTTGCAGTAACTTCTTGCTCCGCTCGCGCGACGGGAACACCAGCCATGTTAAGCCGGACAAGCATGGGTAGGTTTTCTGTCTTCGGGTCTAGTTGCCTGGCAATGGCCTCAGGAACAAAGGCGATAATAACGGCCAGTGGTTCATCATTCGCAAGACGAAGCTGATTTGACCGAAGGACCTTTGCCTCAAGCTCCAAACCTAGCTTTGCGGCAACGTCTGTAGACGGTGTTTGTATATCTGATGCCAAATGTTGAACATCGGTGGCTGCGCCAATGGCTTGAACGCTTTGCAATAGATCATCCAGAGCGTCCCTCGCGGGCGCTGTCGCATCTTCAGCAACAAAAGTGCCTTTGCCGCGTTGTCTAATGACCAAGCCATCAGCAACCAACTCACGCATCGCCCGTTTTACCGTGATGCGGGAAACTCCAAATTCTTCACATAAGTTGGGCTCGATTGGCAACGCGGAGCCGGCGCCATAAGTTCCAGAGCGAATACCCTCTTTCAGTATCAAATAGACTTGGTGATACAGAGGGATTGCAAGAGAGTCGTCGACGGGATGGCGTATGGCGGCGACTTCGTTCATGAGTCTAGAACCAGACCGGATGAAATATTCGTGTTGGTGCCTGTCATCGATGCAGCATGGGTGGAACACAAAAACAACACAGCGCCTGCGCACTCGTCAGCGGTGGCATAGTGACCGAGAGGTAAAGCGTCTTTGAGGCCTTCGTGCTGATCGTCTGAAAGGCGGTCGAGCATAGGAGTGTCGACAGGACCGGGTGATATGAGATGAACGCGAATTCCGTCTGGCGCCCATTCTTTAGCGCTGTACCGCGTTAGATTTACAAGGGCGGCCTTGGACGACGCATAGGCCGCACCGGAGAGATAGCTACCGCCATTGTAGCCGTTAGATGATCCACACAAAACGGCGACTCCACCTGGCTTCGCAATATGCTTGTAGGCGTGTTTGAGTAGAAGGAAGGATGATGTGAGGTTGGTGTTGACGACCGTGTTCCAGTCTTCAAGAGGCATCTCGTCGAGCCGGCCTTTACCGACCATTCCAGCCATATGGATGACGTAATCCAGTCGTCCAAATTTCTCGACGCAACTTTGCACGGCTGATGACACTGCGTTTTCGTCCGTCACTTCTAGTGTGAGGGGAAGAACATTCTCATCATCAAAAGGAACGGCCCGGCGGCCGGTGGCAGCAACCTGCGCACCCGCATCAAGCATCATTCGAACGACAGCCTGGCCAATACCTCCAGTCGCGCCGGTTACAAACGCAACGCGGCCGGAGGCATCAAGCAAGGCAGGAGAAGAGCCGTTACTCACTCGGCAGCCTGAGCAACGCCCTGTACGAAGGCTTCGTTAATGCCGTCAAGCATGCGCCAGCGCATTTCTGTCGACGCTCTGACGGCAGAGATCGCCATCTGCTGTAACTCGGGCGTCGTTGAGTATTGCGTCGTGATTTCCAAGCCAACGTGGGCATGCTCAGTATCGCCTTCGATGTGAACATGGAAAAACTCCATGTCATCGTCGGTCAGGCCCATTTTTCGCATGGCATCAACGTACATTGGATAGAGAGTCGGCAGCTGTCCTTCGAGAGCAACCATAATCCCAGCCGCACCTTCAGCAAGATGCCGGACGTTAACCATTTCCCAGATCCAGGAGCGCATGGCACGAGTAGAAGGGAGGACCTTGCCGTTGTGCTCTGCGTTGGCAAAGTCTTCTGCAGTCATGCCACAAGCTATGCCGAACTTGATCAGCAAGTTGGGGTGGCGCTTTTCCGGTGTGTCCGGCATTTCTTCACCCAACAGGTTTTCCAGCATGTGTTGACGGGCTTCGAGATCATCCAGACGGCAGAAGAATTGCGCGAACTGCTGTGGAATGGCATCGATGTAATAGAAGTGCTGCACGGCCCATTCGCCGATTTGTTTTAAGCTTAGTTCGCCGTTGGCCCAGGCGACACTGAATGGGTGGCCGCCGGAATGAACTGGGCTGCGTGCGCCTTCTAGCGCTTTGTAAAAGTCTGGTTGGTTCAATAGTGTAGACATGGTCTTCTCCTAAAAGTCGTCAATGCTTGAATGAGGGATCTTAAAAACTCAGTCGTTGGCGCCCCATTTGGCCAACGGAAACGTAGTCATGGGAATAGTTGTGGTTTTTTCTTCGGTAAAGAACTGCATGCAGTCTTTGGCACTATCACGACCGATGCCGGATTTTTTATAGCCGCCAAAAGGCGCGCGCAATTCACGGGTCATGGGTGTATTGACCCAAATCGTACCTGCGCGCATTTCCTGCGACGCTTTCATCACGGTGGGGAGGTGGTCGGACCAGATATAGCCAACTAAACCAAATTCAGAAGCGTTGGCGATTGCCAAAGCTTCATCGATGTCGTTGTACTTGAGGAAAGTTGCAAACGGCCCGAAAATTTCTTCCTGGCACACCTGGGCATCGTTTGAATTAGCGATGACGGCAGTCGGTTCAAGGTACAGCCCGGTGTCATAGCGGCTGTCACGGTTGCCGCCTGTCAAAACTTCGCCGCCATCTTTTTTGGCGATATCGACAAAGCTGAGTACGCGATCCATGTGTGCCTGATAACAAACCGGGCCGATTTCTGTTGCTGCGTCCATGGGGTCGCCGACGTTGATGTTCTTTGAGCGGGCGACAAACTTTTCGATGAACTCGTCTGCGATTGAGTTTTCAACGAGGATTCGAGAGCCAGCTAGACATTGTTGGCCGTTGTTGGAGTAGATGCCGAGAATGGCGCCGTCTAGGGCGCGGTCCATATCAGCGCTCGCCGTGATAATGTTTGCGGATTTACCGCCAAGCTCTAGTCCAACAGGTTTGAGGCCTTCACCTGCGCGGGCGGCAATCATCGATCCCGTCTTCGTACCACCGGTAAATGAAACAACATCGACTTCCGGGTGTGAGACCAGCGCATCACCGGTCACATGTCCACGCCCATTAACCAGGTTCACGACGCCCTTGGGGATATCGGTTTCGTGAATAAGCTCGACAACGCGGCGGAGCGACAGAGGCGTGAACTCGCTAGGCTTCAGGACGCATGTGTTGCCGAACGCAATGCATGAGGCAATTTTCATAGAGCAAAGCGCGAGCGGCGCATTCCACGGACCAATGAGGGCAGCAACGCCGACTGGTTCGCGGGTTACGACTGAAAGATACGGTTGCGTCTGGGTGTAGGCTTCGCCGGACGCCTGACTTGCGACTTCGGCAAAGAACTCAAAATTCCAGCCGGTTCGCATCACATGAAAATTTTTAACGTAGTTTAGGGTGAGGCCCGCGTTTAGGCTCTCCAAGTAGGCGAGTTCGTCGGCGTGGGCGATGAGAACGTCTTTGATCTGCAGCATGATTACTTTGCGCTGATCAACGGACATATGACGCCATGGCCCATTCTCAAAAGCATCACGTGCGCTCCGAACGGCGGTGTCGACCTCTTCAACAGACGTCTCACGCAAGAGGGCGATTTGTCCTTCGGTGATCGGGCTAATGACGGGGATGTCTTCGCCTGAACCTGATGGACTGATCGACTCACCGCCGATAAAGCTCGTGACGTGCTGATTAACGGCGAACTTCTTCATCATGTCTTGAGTGACTGCGTTCATCGTGCGCTCCCTGGTTTCGTGCAATTAGTTTGTGTATTCGCTTTCGCTTTTGCGGTCATGGCATGAATCCACCGCCGTTGATGTGAATCACTTGTCCGGTGATAAACCGGGAAGCGTCGCCACTAAGAAAGAGAATAGGGGCGACAACGTCATCTACGACGGCGAGGCGTTTCATTGGCGTAGCGTCTGCGTAGCGTTCAGTATTGATGTGTGTTGGATGATTTTCATCATCGCCCGTACGGCTGGTCCCACCCCTGAGGAAGGCCGTGTCAACTGCGCCAGGCGCGATGACATTCACGCGAATATCGGGTGCATTCTCGTTGGCCAGCGATTTTGATAGCGCGATGACGCCGGCCTTAGCGGCGCCATAGGGAGAAGTGCCGGCTAGGCCCTTGTAGGCCAGTCCAGACGCTGTGTTGATGATCGCGCCGTGGCCCGATTTCTTGAGAAGGGGTAAGGCCGCGCGGACACACAGAAATGCAGACCTCAGATTACCGTCTGTGATTTCGTCCCATGTATCCGACGTCATCTCGGCGACCGGTTCAAACTCATTTGTGAATCCACAAAGGTTGACCATGACATCAAGACCTCCCCATGCCTGGTCGATTGCATCGAATGCTGCATTGACTGACACTTCATCCGTCGCATCGATGGCGTGCTGCAAACATGTGTTTGGTGGTGTGTGACGTTGAAGAGACGATGGGAGGTCCAGTACTGCAACCTTCATGCCGATTTCAAGACTGGCGCCCACCAGTGCCCGTCCAATTCCACCGCATCCACCGACGACGGCGATGCGCGTGCCTTTGGGCGGTCCGAGGCGCGTGAAATCAAGCGCGGCTATGGCAGAGGCGTCCATCATCTTATCCCGATGTTACCAGTCGTTTGGCGTCTGTTTGGCTGAACTCGTGATGGCATGCCGGGCAATGCATTTTCACGTCGGGCCGATCCAACAGGCCGGGGCCGATGTGAAACCATTCATCGCATGCGGGACACTGAGTCCATGATGTGTTGCCAGTCTTCTCCCACGACGCGCCAAGGCGCACGGTTTCGCGATTGTTGGTGGTTGAACCGCTCATAATGTTGGCCACTCCGACATATCAGACCCTGCGAGTACCTTGGCTGCATTGTCGAGTGAGTCCTGAGGAACCGTCGATCTCGGTGGTACTGGAGATGGCGCGCCAGGCCTACCAGGCAAAGGAAGGCTGGCATCGATTCCCATTTTGGATAGGGTTTTCGAGCCGGCGGGTGTTGAAGGATCAAGCAGTGAACCGGATAGTCCATCAACTGTGAAGCTATCGCGGCTCCACTGGACGCGCGTCGCTAAGGCAAACATCATTTCTGAATCATCAAATAGGTCGATGTCTTGATCGACAGCGATGGCCATTTTTAATCGTCGGTAGGAGAGGGCTGCCATCAGGGCATCACGTACTTCACCCGGTCCAGGGTTCTCAACTTGAATGTAGCCGTGAAAGCGACGGCCTTGCGCAGGGACGTGGACGTTGGTTACGCTTGGCGCGACCTGTTTGCACAGACCATAGACCTTACCTTCCATGGCCATGTTGTCCGGGACCAACATGTCCGTGAGGCCTGATCCGTAGTCGTGGTACATCGCGCCTTTACGCATCGTGATGCACGTCACGTCGACGACAGGAGCGGCTACTTGCGGGCCGGAATATCCTGTGTATTCGCCGAAAGGACCATCCGCTTCCAGCACGTCGCGTGGCGCATAGCCTTCAATAACGATTTCGGCATCTGCCGGAACCATAATCGCGTCACCGAATGTTCGACTGGGTGTCACGCGCAAGGGTTCGCCTAATAGGCCGCCACAGGCTCCCCAATGACTTTCCGGGTAATTCAGTTTGGCTTGGGTGCCCATCAGTACGGCTGGGTGATGGCCGATCCAAAACACGACAGGGCAGTCTTCGCCTCTATCCCAAAACTTACGCATGTTCCGGTTGTTGTGTGACGCTGGATACGGAAAATACGACATGCGCTTTTTCGATTTTATCCAACAGCGCTGAATGGCTGTGTTGTCTGTCTTGGTGTCGGGGTCGTAGGTGGTCGCATGAGCGGCGGTGAGATAAGGGCCGGGATCAGTAACATGCTGGGTCAGCGCGGGTAAGCGTGTGAGATCAACATCATCGCCTTCGATAACAATTTCCTGAACTGGCGCACTGCTACCGCTAATGATGTCTGGGGTAATTTGGCTTCCCGTGCGTTGCGCGTATATGGGGGCTGCAGTCTGATGGTTGTTGATCCCTAGGGATCGGGCGACAACAGCGCGACTGGCAGTCAGGTTTGTTACGACAGGAATATCGTTGATGGATCCGTCGGCCATCATCGGTTTGTCGACAACAACGATGGGACGGCGACCTGCCTTTTCCAATGTATATTGAAGGGCTGTAATTTCATGTGAGACGGATAGCGACTGATCTGGTCTAAAGACCGATTGCTTCTCAGCTTCTAAAAATGTTCGAAGGTCTAGTATGGCGTCGTCCCCCCTTAAGGTGTCAAAAGGTATAAAAGTATGACTTTATACTCAAGAGGATTCTTTTCGTGCATTTTACTTCAATAAATACAAAGGTTTAGCGGCGGGCGCTGGAAGCATTTGCGCACGTCCAACTTCTGCTTCAGAAATCCTTTACGGACTAAGGTTTAGAGTCCTGCCCACACGATAGGGATGCGGCAATGACACAGACGAACCGGCTAATTGTCGGAATTAGTGGTGCTTCCGGGATTATCTACGGAATTCGACTTCTGGAGGTCCTGCGGGACACACCCTTTGAGACCCATCTGGTTATGTCTCAATCGGCTGAGGTTACGTTGGCCCACGAATCAAAGCTTAAAGTTGCCGATGTTAAATCTCTGGCGGACGTGATCTATCCCAATGGTGATATCGGGGCAGCGATTTCTTCCGGGTCTTTTCATACGGCGGGGATGGTTATTGCGCCTTGTTCCATAAGGTCGGCCTCTGAAATCGCCACCGGTGTCACTTCGACACTGCTAACACGGGCGGCAGACGTAATTTTGAAGGAAAGGCGGCGCCTTATTCTTATGGTGCGGGAGAGTCCCCTCCATACCGGGCACCTTCGCACCCTAACTCATCTTTCAGAAATTGGTGCGGTGATTGCGCCGCCGGTTCCAGCTTTCTATTCTAATCCGTCGTCCGTTGACGACGTTGTGAATCATACGGTCGGCCGTGTGCTGGATATGTTCGATATAGATGCCGGGCTGGTAAAGCGCTGGGGCGAACCTGGCGGGTCTGGCAAAACTGCAAAACGGATACCGACGAAGCGAGGATCAAAAACAAAATGAGTGAACCGGCCGGTACCGATATTGCTAAAGGCAACCCGTTCTGGGAGTTCGCAACCTGGGCCTATAGCCAGCCGGGTGTCGACAAAGCAATGTTGTCCCTGCAAAGCCGTATGGGTGTTGATATCAACATGGCGCTGTTTTGTGTGTGGCTCGCTTACCGCGGGTCCAACGGCAACGATCTCGCACAGCACTTAGCAAGTGCGCTCAAGATGTCCCGTGAGTGGCAACGTGATCTAGTTGAGCCGGTCCGCGCGTGTCGAGAAAATCTGAAGGTCATTATTGAAGGTCCAGACCTAATTGGCCGCAACCGCGAAGCCGCTACAGCGCTCCGGGAACGACTTAAAGCGAATGAACTCGATCTCGAGGCGCTACAAATTTTAGGACTTTTCGGTTTGGTCAGCACCGGAGATCACGACGAAGGTGCACCGGTTGATATCGCGACCCAGAAGGAAGACGCCCAGAACAACCTAAACGTCTACTTTGCTGCGACAGGTGTGACCCTTGACCATTTGGCTCAAAGCCATGTCCTGCGCATATTAAACGGTGTGTTCCAGTAAAAGAGTCTGGACTGTTAAGTTGCTACCAGGGAATTTCTTCCCCATCCCATTCAAAGGAAAGTGTAGATCCGTCGCGAGGATAGCTCTCGATCTGCGCGATCATGCCGGCGACGCGTTCTTTCGGATCGCCTAACGGCATACGGCCGCGCACTTCGGCCATGAAATCCGTATCCGTCGCGCCTGGAGCGATGAGACCAATCAGAATGCCGTTTCCTGTAATTTTTGGATGCTGGGCAAGGTTGCGCATCACCATATTCACGGCTGACTTCGACGCACGATAGTAAAATAATCCCGGCCGATTAACTGAACCAATTGATCCTTGGCTCGAGGTGACAGTGAAAATCACTTTACCATCACTGGCCGCGACGTGATCTAGAAACGCTTCAGAAATTTTGAGTGGGCCCGCGACGTTTACATCCATAACATCTTGGAAAGTTGAGTAATCCAATCGGCCAAACTGTTGTGTCGCTGATCCACCGCCCGATATGCCTGCGTTATGCACAATGAGGTCAATCGGAATGCCGTCGAGTTTCTTTGCTAGCGCATCAATGCCGGAGTGGTTCGTGACATCCATCGTTTCGATACGGATTAGGCTCGCGTACTGCATTTTCAATGACGCCAAGCTCTCAGGGATGTCCTCGCGTCGGTGAGTGGCAATAACTGTCCAACCTTTGTCGGCATATTGGCGAGCGAACTCAAGGCCAATGCCGCGATTGGCACCGGTCACCATGACGGTTTCAGCGTTGGCGATTGTGCCAAAGAAAATGAAAATCAGACTAAGCGTGCCAACAATCCGGAACATAAATTAGGTTCCTATGTAGGGGTTACCAGGGAATAGCTTGACCGTCGTAGTTAATCGGGAGGCCAACAGTTTCCGCATTGACGCTGTCAATGACAGCCAAAAGCCCAGCAACGCTTTCATCAACGGTAATGGAACCTGGACCTCTGAATCCGGATGCAAACAGAAGTTCTGTTTGGACCTGCCCCGGTGCAATGAGCCCGATGACATAGCCTTCGCCCTTGAGGTCTGCATGCATTGCTCGCATAGCCATATTCACCGCAGCCTTTGACATGCGATAGCCGTAAAACCGCCCAAGACGCTGGGTCAGAGTCATCGAACCGAGCCCCGATGTCATGGTTAGAATCTTCTTCTGTTCACTTGCACCGACTTGGGGCAGAAAGGCTTTTGCCATTTTCATCGGGCCATACACGTTGACGTCCATGATGAATTTAATTTCGTCATAGTCGATATTTTGCGCATTTTGTTTTTCAATATCACCTAGAACACCCGCATTATTGAGAAGGACGTCGATCGCCGTTCCCTCGTATTTTTTTGCCAGAGCAGAAATCTCGTCATTATCCGTGACGTCCAGTTCATCGACAGTTAGGTTGTCGTACTTCGTGGCTAGAGCATTGAGCTCCTCAGCGCGACCCGGGTTCCGAGCGGTCGCGATGACGCGCCACCCCCGATCAGCGTAGGCCTCCGCAAGCCCCAGGCCGATTCCTCGGTTTGATCCGGTGATGAGAATAGTTTCCGCGTTTGCGATGCCTGACAGAGCCAGAATGAGCAGAATGATAGAAGATTGAATGAGCTTCATCATGTTGGCGTGTCCCTTAGATTGCGTGTTGCCCTGATTTACCAGGGTACGGTTTTACCGTTGTGGAGAATGTATTGGCCCGACGTTTCAGGACCTAGGTTTTCAACGTTGCGAATAACTCCGGTCACGCTGTCTTCAGTGGTCATCCCCATGCCGCCGTAGCCAGCCTGTTGAAGTAGACGTGTTTCGACGACACCGGGTGCGAGTATGCCAACGGAAATGCCTTGTGGTGCGACTTCCAAGGACAGAGCTCGGTAGCCCATATTGATCGCGGTCTTCGACATTCGGTAGAGGTACAGCGCTTTGTAAAAGGGTGATGGTCTCACGTTTGTCAGTGACGCTGTGCCCGATGTAATGACAGCGATTTTTTTCTGATCACTGGCGGCAACATGTTCAAGAAAAGCTTCAGCCATCTTCATGGGGCCGATAGCATTGGTCTTGTACACTTGCTCCATCGATTGAAAGTCGATGTTGCCAATGGTTTGCACGTCAGGCTCGCCACCGAGGATGCCGGCGTTATTCATAAGAACGTCAATCGGCGTATCGGTCAGTTTTGCCGCCAAAGCTTCGATTTGATCATGATCGCTGACGTCGAGTGCTTCGATGCGCAGGTTGCCATGCTTAGAGGCTAGCGTTTGTAAATCAATGTCGTCATCCGGTGTTCGACTGGTCGCGATGACGTTCCAGCCCAAATCTGCATATTGACGTGCCAGCTCCAAGCCGATGCCTCGGTTAGAGCCTGTGATAAGAACGGTTGCGGCATCTGCAGCAACGCTCCAACCCATCGCCACAACGGTTGCAGCAACTAGAGGAAAGCGCATAACAAAAACTCCAAATTAGAACGGTTGTGGCTTGCCGTCGTAACTGTAATAGGCGCCAGAATCTTCAATAGTTAAACCATCGATGATTGAAATCATGCCACCAATACTTTCGGATGGTTCAATCAATCCTGGGAAATTCACATTACCCATCTTCTCGACTTTCACCTGGCCAGGTGAAAGTAAGGCGACCGTTACGCCATCACCTTTAAGATCATTGGCAACGTTTTTCATGTAACCGTTGAGAGTGACCTTGGATACTTTGTACCAATAGCCACCGGGCATGGTCGGGCCTTTAAAACCGAATGAACCGGCAAGAGAACTGACCGCTACGATTTTCTTGTCTTCGCTGGCTTTGACGTGAGGCGCAAAGGCTTCGCTAATCTTTAGCGGTCCAAGCGCATTGATGCGCATAAAGTTTTCCCAGTCATCATAGGCGAGGGTGCCGAAAGACTGAGGTGCAGGATTGCGAAAATCTCCAGTGATGCCCGCATTGTTAATCAGGACATCAATCGCCGTGTCCGAGAGTTTGGCTGCAAGCGCATCGATCTGCTCATGATTGCTCACGTCCATGGTTTCGATGTGAATGAGATCCGGATGCTTAGCAAGAAGGGTTTTTAGACTTTCCGGCGCTTCACTGCGCCGATGTGTGGCAATGACATCCCAGCCCTTGGCTGCATACTGTTTGGCAAACTCGAGCCCAATGCCCGAATTGGAGCCGGTTATGAGAACAGTCTTGGCATCTGCCGACGTTGCGACGAACGCGGCGATCGCCGCGGCAAAGAGTGTGAGGCGCATGGTGAATCCCTTAATTGGATGGCTTTTATAGGACCGGGATCATAGCGCCGGTTCAGCCATTGCTGCGCCCTCCTAAGAGCGATGACCGCAGGGCGGAGCCGCCCTGATGCCTTCGGCCTATTCAGTCTCTCTAGGGGACAAGAACCACAGAACGCCCGCTACCAATAGAAGGGCAGGGACGTCTCCTATCAAATGGCCGGTTTCATGCTCATCTCCAAGAGCCTGAGCCGCCATGATTACAGCGTGCACAACACTGGACCAAATTGTGAAAGAAATTAGGCTGCGATGCTCGGTTGGATTTTTCGAAGCCCTAATGAGGAAAGCACCGAGAACGGCATATACCCCACAGATCATTTGCAGGTAGTACATACCCTCACCACCGTGCCAAATCCAACCTGCTGGCCAAACGATACCGATCGGGTAAATCAGAAAAAAGATAATCCCAAAAACGATTAAGGCTTTGCTCAGTAATTTTTCTTTGTTGGTGCTATCCATCACTAAGATTCCTCAGAAGTTTTACCATGGTGGTTCGAGCTACCAGGTCATTTCCTCACCGGTGTTGGCAAAGTAGCGGCCCGACATTTCTAGGTCGTACTTTTCGATCATGGACATAGAGCGGGATACGCTGGTTTCAACATCAATCATCATCTGTTTCGGCAAGCCCGCAGTGAAATCCGTATCAACAAAGCCGGGTGTAAGCAGGCCGATGATGACGCCTTTCTCCTGGACTGTCGGATGAATAGACACGTTCTTCATCACCATATTTAGTGCTGATTTGCTCGCCCGATAGAACGGTTGACGTGAGCCTCGTACTTGCGAAAGACGGCCTTCTGACGACGAGATGTTAATAATCTTTTTCTGTTCACTGGCTGCAACGTGCGCCAAGAACGCCTCCGTAACTTTCAACGGCCCGAGCACGTTGATATTCATGACATCATTGAACACAGAATAGTCGACAGCACCGAAGTCTTGAGTGTTACGACCCCCAGCAATGCCTGCGTTGTTGATCAGCACGTCTATGGGGGTGCCGCTTAGCTTTTCAGCTAACGCATCGATGCCAGCATGGTCCGTTACATCCAGCGTTTCAGTCCGAACGTTGCTGTGTGCCGACGCGAGGGCTTGCAATGCGTCATCGTCTTCTGGCGACCGCGCGGTGGCGATAACATCCCACCCTTGTTCCGCATACCGCTTGGCGAATTCAAAGCCGATACCACGGCTGGCTCCGGTGATCAGAACGGTCGCTGCCTCCGCGGCTGAGAATGCGAAGAGAGTTAAGAGCAGTGTTGCAATGCGGGTCATGGTTTTTCCTTTATGTGTATGGTGTCAGCTTACCACGGTATTGTCCGGCCGTCGTAATTCAAGAAATCGCCTGAGCGGTCCAGGGTCAACTGGTCCAACGTTTCAATCATCTGTGAGATGCTT
Organism: Alphaproteobacteria bacterium; assembly: GCA_012103295.1. Taxonomy (GTDB): domain Bacteria; phylum Pseudomonadota; class Alphaproteobacteria; order Rhodospirillales; family Rhodospirillaceae; genus WLXB01. The sequence continues at coordinate 12,295 of WLXB01000046.1, forward strand.
TCTTTCGTGGTCAGCGGCTTGAACCGCTTGTAATCGTAATTGGTCGCGGCCTCTGCTTCTGCCTGGGTTAGACCGACCGCTTCACGCAGCATGCGGGTATCAACCGCACCAGGCATGAAAATAGCGATCGCGATGCCTCTGCTTTTTAAGCGCATGGCCGTACCACGCATGGCCATGTTCACGGCCGCCTTGCTGATGGCGTAATAGGGCGCGCCAGGAGGATTACGGATAGAGGCAAGGGACCCTGCGGTGCTTGAGATGACCGCGATTTTTTTGGTCTCACTGGCGGCGACATGGTCAGCGAAGGCTTCGGAAATTTTGAGAGGCCCGAATACGTTAATATCCATGACCTGCCTGAAGAGGTCACGGTCCAAAGCACCCCAAGCCTGCCGGGGCCTATCGCCAAATACGCCAGCGTTGTTCATCAACACGTCAATGGCCGTGCCTTTGTATTTGGCGGCGAGGGCAGCGATTTCGTCGAGGTCTGCCACATCAAGCTTCTCGATTGTGATGTTAGCGTTGGCCGCAGCGAGGGTTAGTAAGTCCTCGTCATCATCGGGGGAACGACTGGTGGCAATCACATCCCAGCCTAGTGCCGCATATTGAGTGACGAATTCCAGGCCGAGGCCACGGTTCGATCCGGTGATCAGGACAGTTTTGGCTATGGCTGTGTGGGCCCACAGAACCGTAAGAGTCAGCACTAGAATTCTTAGCATCGAAAGTGATCCTTAATGTTGGGTCGTGGGCTTACCACGCCATCGGTTCGCCAGTGTATTGCATGAATGTCCCCGAGGTTTCTTGCGTGTACCACTCAATTACGTCACGGACGCCGGTGGCGCTATCTTGCACAGAGATTTTCGGAATATCGAACGGTGCCGACATGTCGGTGTCAACGACGCCGGGGTGAATCATGCCGACGATGATGCCGCGGTTCTCCGTATCTTTTGCAAGGTTGCGCATTAGCATGTTTAAGGCCGTTTTGCTGGCGCGATAGAAATAGATATTGCCACCGGTCAGGGCAATAGAGCCAACGACGCTTGAGATGTTCATCACCTTCTTAGTCTTACTAGCCTCGACGTGCTCAAGAAACGCGTCGGCGATTTTGAGCGGGCCGAGGGTATTTGTTTCGAATAAGTGTTGGGCGATTGAGAAATCGAGATTGCCCAGCCGTTGCATGCCGGGGTTACCGAGCACACCGGCGTTGTCGATCAATATATCAATGGCCGTGCCGCGTAGTTTATCCGCGAGAGCATCAATTTGAGCGTGGTCGGTAACGTCCAGGGCTTCAATGCGCACGGTGTCGTATTTGGCACCAAGGTCTTGTAAAGCCGCGTCGTCGCCCGGGGTCCGTGAGGTGGCGATGACTGTCCAGCCATCAGCGGCGTACTGAGAGGCCAGGTCAAAGCCAAGCCCTCGGTTGGACCCGGTAATGAGAACGGTGTCTGCTCGAGCGCTAAATGTGGCAAACGCAAACAGGGCAATGAGAAGCCAAGGTTTCATAAAAAGCCTTTAGTAATGCTCTGACAATAACGACCCAGGTGAGATGGTATTGCCAGGGTGTCTCGGTGGGAAGGGACTTGCCTTTCTGGCACCGATGCCAATGCTACTGACCTATGAACAACTTCGCCCCCAAATTCAGGCTCATTTCCCTTGTTTGCGCCGTACTCCTACTCAGCGCTTGTGGGGATGAGGGCAGCAAGCCCGAAAATGCTGCGGCCTCAGACACTCTACGTGTCGGTGTGCTCGGGCTGCCGGCGATGCTCGGCAACCCCTATGCCTCGCTCAATGCACCGACGATTTTTACCTGGTCGGCCATATTCGAGGGGCTGACCTACGTGAACAGCGCAGGCGAGGTTTTGCCCTGGCTTGCAACATCTTGGGAAGCAACAAGTCCGACAACGTGGGTCTTTAAGCTCCGGGAAGGGGTCACCTTCTCGAATGGTGAGCCGTTTAACGCGGATGCGGTCATTAATGCGGTCGACTATCTGGTTAGCCCAGAAGCTGTGACCGAAGTGGTGGCGCAGATGTTTGGGGCCCTGGAGAGTGCCAGAGCCATTGATGACCTTACGGTTGAAATCACCACCAACGTACCAAGCGTCTTGTTTCCGCGAGAGGCGGCCAGCCTGCGCATGGTCGCGCCGGAGCACTGGCGGGCTCTGGGCCCCCAAGGGTTCGCACTGGAGCCTCATGGTACGGGTCCATTCCGGGTAACTGCGTGGGAACCTGCTGTTGTTCGAATGGAAGCCTTTGAAGAGTCTTGGCGGCCCTCGCACTTCAAGAAGCTAGAGATCTATGCGGTGCCCGAGGGACCGCAACGCATCCAAGGGGTCATTAGCGGTCGTCTAGACGTCGTGCTTGGCACAATTCCTGATCAAATGGCGGAGTTGGAAGCGGCAGGGCATCAGTGGATCAGCAACCTTGGCAGTGGCATATACACGTTTTCGCTTATTCTAAATCCCGAGCATCCTGCTTTCGGGCCTAAGAACACACCGTTGACGGATGTTCGGGTCAGACGAGCGCTGAACTATGCCATTGATCGCCAAGCCTATATCGATGTTTTACTGGGTAACACGACGCGTGCGCCGTCCCAGCCTGTCCCGTCGGGTGTATTTGGATTTAACCCTGACCTTGAGCCATATCCTTATGACCCGAATCTCGCACGGGCTTTGCTGGCTGAGGCTGGATATCCCGACGGCTTTGACCTCGTATTCGAGGTTGTGCCTGGGACTTCCATACCCAATGGCACTGCGGTTTACCAAAAGATGGCAGAGGATTTAAGAGCGATCGGCGTAAACGTGGAACTGAAAACGTTTCCCCTGCCGCAATACTTCAATGCTGTGCACACCGGTGATTTTAAAGGCCAGGGTTTCATGATGGATTTCCCGACCGCGCCGCAACTGGATGCTCTCCGCGGAATGCGTCTCCATAGCTGCCTATGGAAAACACCTTGGTTATGTGATGAAGGGGATCAGGCGTTGATTTCTGCAGCCATGGCAGAACCGGATTTGGCCCGCCGTGAGGCATTAACACAGGACATTATGCGTCTTTACCATGAGCAGGCGTATCTCTTATATCTGTTCGAGAAGGTCGATTATTTCGGTGTAAGGGGTGGTCTCGAGGGCTTTAAAGCGGAAGGCTTGTTTATCCAATACGACAAAATCCGCGAAGCCGAAAAAGGACTCAATTAGAGTCACTTAGCCAGTTTATCTCATACGTCGCGTGAATCTTTTTCTAGCCTGGAGAATGCCTAAATCAAGGGTCGTTTGCATGCTCCCGAGCAAACGCCGCTTTACCCTGCACGATCAGATCGTACAGGCGGGCACCTTCGCCGCCAGTGTCATCTAGTATCCGCTGTAGACCACTGGACGAGGCTTGTTTCCATAGCTCACGTTGTGCCGGTGTCAGGTCGAAGTAGGTCAGGCCCTTCGCTTCGCCCTCACGGACAACCTGCTCGACGTAAGCCCGGACATTCCTTCGCATGGTCGGTAATTCAACATAGGCCTCGACGAGCGCGGACCGTTGCTCATCCGTAGCAGAGTCAAACCACTGTTTGTTGGCAAAGTTGACGCCCATTTCGTACATGCCTTTAAGCCGGCTGACACAGCAAACTTGGCCATCCAGCGCATTATGGACGAATACAACGTTGGTGAGGCCGCCATGGACGAGGCCGGTTTGTAGCCCAGGAATAAGTTCACCGACCTCAAGAATCGCGTAATCCGCGCCAACGGACTCTACGAAGGACTGGAGTATGATGGACGGCGATATCCGGAGGGTCATCTCACCGAGGTCAGCCGGCTCCAGGACAGGTTTTTCGACCGTATAGAGAACGCCCCAGCCTACGTCTGTGAATTGGACAACCTGTAGCCCGAGTTCACCAAATAGCTGAGTGATCGGCTTTGATAGGTAGTTGTCGAGGACGAAATCTGCTTCTTCTAGGCTATCAAACATATACGGCGCGAGGAGAACGCCCATTTCAGGCACGAGAGAGGTCATACCTTGCGAAGATATGCTGATGACTTGGATGCGGTTACGGCGTGCGCCGGTAATCAACTGTTGTTCAGAGCCGAGTTCGCCGCGCAGGTACCACTCAAAGTCAAAATCTGGATTGGCTTCGATTTCGGATTGAAAACCCATCCATTGGTCCCACCAAACAGTATCGGGAAAAGAGTAAACCCCAACTTTGCCCTTGAGCGGCTCGGCAAGCGCTGGGCTTGTCAGGATGGCTAGGGTGAGAACAAGAATGGTGCGTTTGAGTATCGAATTCATGGTGTCGACAGTAGGGCGACGCTTAGTAAGAGGCAACGGGGCAGACTCCGCTGAACGTGAAGACAAAGGACTTTTGACTTATTCGTATGTTGGCGGATGATATGTGTAATCAGGGTGGGGTGCCGGTCATCTCATCTGCCGTGGATAAGGAGCGTTAAATGCCGACAGTTTTGATCACCGGTGCCAATCGCGGGATCGGCTTAGAGTTTACACAGCAATACGTTGATGACGGATGGACAGTCATCGCCTGTTGTCGAGACCCTGATGGTGAAAGTGCGGAAGAACTGCGCTCTCTTTCCGATCGTGCGGACGGTCGTGTTCATTTGGAAAAAATGGATATGCTCGATCATGCATCCATTGATGCTGTGGCGGCCAAGTATGAAGGCAAGCCGATAGATATTCTTTTGAATAATGCTGGCATCATTGGACCAGTCCCTATTCAAGATCACCTTGACGCCCAGCACTTCGGAACAATCGATTACGACGTTTGGGATACTGTCATTCGGACCAATACGTTTGCGCCTGTAAAAATGGCTGAAGCGTTCGTCGAGAATGTCGAAGCGAGTGATCAGAAAAAGATCATCACGCTGTCGAGTACCGTGGGGTCTCTGGAAGAAGATCGCACAGCCGCCTTCTGTTACTGCACTTCTAAAACCGCTGTGACCAAAGCAGTACAACTCGTTTCTGAAGTTCTGCGGGATAAGAATGTGATCGCGATGGCGTTTTGTCCGGGATACGTGAAAACCCGTATGGGGGTTGGTGGCGCAACTGTTGAAATTCCAGACAGCGTGACCGGGATGCGAAGATTGATTAAGAATTTCACGATGGATGACACGGGAACGTTTCGTCGATTCAATGGCGATACGGTGGCGTGGTAGCGGCCCAGTGTCGACATTATTTGATCCAGATCGCGACGTTCCCGAAACTCTCAGGGATGGACCATTTCTGAGCGTCGTTGTGGCCCATAACGTCATCGATCCAAAAGCCTATGAAGCGTATCAGGCGATCAGTGATGGAAAGAGTCTTAGACCGTCGCATTTCGGGGGCGAGGTCCTTGGCTTTTCGAAGCCTGCGTTTCGGTTTGTCGGTCCGGAGGACGCGCACGCGGTTGCGGTCATCCGTTGGCCAAATTTTAGAGCGTTCACGGCCTGGCGGACTCAGCCAGTCTATGCGGCAGACGGTGTGGCCGACCTCCATGCGTCTGCGGAGCGGGAATCCGTTTACTTTCTGCCCTGTATTTAGGCTTGGTCCTGGGCGTCTCTCGTGGTTTTCTTAATCCCTAAAAAAAGTGGGCGGGGCAAAAGCCCCGCCCCAAGTTTCAGGGACGCACCTCTGAATGCGGTTCAGGCGCTACCTCGGTTCCATTTCTGTGGAACCCGAGGAGCGTTTGCCCCGCGAAATTAATGAAACTTCAGACCCTATATCTGGTATTGATCGACTAGCGGACGGACGCCAGTCGCGGGCGTAATTCTCAGTCTTAGAGAGGCTGATCGGGAAACTCCCGCAGCCAGTCGAAGTGCTGATTTGCATTGCTTTATGGCTCCCCAAGACCCATCGCAAAAGACACGTAAGTGTCCCAGAGATAGCCCATATTGTCACTATGTTTTGCGGTTATGGGGCCCGCTACACACTATATATAGTGGCATCCAGGAGCCTGAAACCCGCGTGAATCCTAGTCCACATCCACACTATAGGCGTTGGCGGTCACGGCCTTGGCCACTTGGCTCGATGACGCTCTTGTGATTGAAAAATGACGGTTTTTCGCGAATCGTGGTGCTTGCGTCGGACTTTCCGAAGGGTAGAATGGAACAACAGTTGAAAAGACCACCAGCGGGTCTTACACCCCTGTGTAGGTTTAAGAGGAGGTGCAGATGGCGATCACCCTGCGCGTAAATGGCCAAGAACACACTGTTGATGTTGACCCGGAGACCCCGCTTCTGTGGGTTCTCCGTGATAATCTAGGCCTTACGGGAACAAAATACGGTTGTGGTATCGCGGCCTGCGGAGCGTGCACAGTGCATGTTGACGGTGTTTCTGAACGATCTTGCTCCGTTCCAGTCGAGTTCGCTGACGGGTCTGAAATTACAACGATTGAGGGGCTGTCAGAGGATCGCAGCCACCCGGTTCAGGCGGCATGGATAGAAGAAGACGTTCCACAGTGTGGGTATTGTCAGTCAGGTATGATTATGTCCGTGGCTTCAATGCTTAAGGAAATCCCTGAGCCGACAGATGAAGATATTAACGCATACATCACGAACATTTGCAGATGCGGGACCTACACTCGTATTCGCAAAGCAATCAAGAGAGCTGCCGCTCTCCAATAAAAAGCAACAGAGACGCCGAAAATAATTTGCGGGCGCGGGTTAAACCGCGCCCGTTTTTTTGGTCAAATTTTTCTCAGTTCTGAGTACGTCTAAATCTGCACATAAACTTGGACAGCGCCGTGACCTCTAGCCTTCCTTCAACAATTGATGAGACCGACGCATTACTGCGTAGCGGTGAATACGTGCCAGACCGTTCGCTGACGACAGCAGCATTTCTGAGTCTAAAACTCGAACGTCCTTTGTTCTTAGAAGGTGAGGCTGGCGTCGGTAAAACCGAGATCGCAAAAGTTTTGGCTGCTTCGCTTGGTCGCAAGTTGGTCCGGCTACAGTGCTATGAAGGTCTGGACGTGTCATCAGCGGTGTATGAATGGAACTACCCACGACAGATGACAGCAATTCGGCTGGCCGAAGCTGGAGGCGCGAAAGATACTGGGGCCGTTGCCGAAAATATCTACGGCACTGAATACCTTATTGAACGGCCCTTACTCTCGGCGTTACGCCCTGACCCGGCCGGTCCTCCAGTTCTATTGATCGATGAACTCGATCGCACCGATGAGCCGTTTGAAGCGTATCTCCTTGAGGTGCTTTCTGAGTACCAAATAACCATACCCGAACTCGGTCCAGTCCAGGCGGAGACACCGCCCATTGTCGTTATTACGTCAAATAGGACGCGCGAGATTCATGACGCACTGAAGCGACGCTGCTTGTACCACTGGGTGGACTACCCGGAGGCCGCACGAGAGTACGCAATTTTGCAGAATAAGGTGCCAGAGGCTGCTGAGAGTTTGAGTCGACAAGTGGTTGCGGCCGTTCAGCATTTGCGTGGAGAAGACCTGTTCAAGCCGCCAGGTATCGCTGAGACAATTGATTGGACGCGAGCGCTAATGGCCCTCGACAAGAAGCAGCTGGATCATTCAGGCTTTGAAGCAACGCTCGGCGTAATCTTAAAGTACCAGGACGACATTAGTCGTGTGCGTAACAATGCCGCAGAAGATGCACTAATGGCAGCAACGGCTGCGAAATGACCGAGCAAGGAGCATCAGGCGCGTTGGCGCAGAATGTTATGAATTTTGCCCGCCTTCTACGTAAGGCGGGGCTTCCGGTCGGGCCAGGAAAAATTTTAACTGCGATCGAAGCGTTAGCTGCCATCGACGTTACGTGCCAAGAGGATGTGTATTGGGCTCTCCATGCCGTGCTCGTGGAGAGGCACGCTCAGTCAGACCTATTCTCTATCGCTTTTGAAAGGTTCTGGATCTCACGTCCTGATGCGGACGAAGCAATGTCTATGCTTGATGACGTGGCAGATCAGACTTCACCCCAGTCGAATGTTCTCCTTCCTCGGCGGATAGCAGAAGCCATGGCTGACGTCGGGTTGGCCAATAAGACCCGAAACCGGGAGGGCGACCTGGAAATTGAAGCGAGTGAAACCTGGTCGGCAATAGAACGTTTAAGATCAAAAGACTTTGAAACTATGTCAGCTGACGAATTGGCCGTTACGAAGCGAGCGATGACAGATTTACGTTTACCTATTCCAGAATTGCCCAGCCGACGCTTTCGGCCACATATGTCTGGCCGGCGCATAGACATGAGATCAACTTTACGAAACACCGTCCGTGCGGGTGGATCAATTGACCTTAAACGCAAGAAACGGGTACGCCGTCATCCGCCGTTGGTTGTGTTGTGCGACATCTCAGGCTCAATGGAATCTTATGCCCGTATGATGCTGCATTTTCTACATGCCATCACCAATGATCGTGATCGTGTTCATACGTTTCTCTTCGGCACCCGATTGACCAATGTATCCCGTCATTTGACGCACACTGATCCGGATGTCGCGTTATCGCGTGTCGGGCGTGCCGTGCGGGATTGGTCTGGGGGCACGAGAATTGGTGAGACACTTGCTGTCTTCAATCGTCGATGGTCGCGCCGCGTCCTGGGGCAGGGGGCCGTCGTTCTTTTAATAACTGATGGTCTTGATCGAGACGGTGGTCTTGGCTTGGCGGAAGAGGTGGAGCGCCTACAAAAATCGAGCCGTCGGCTCATCTGGTTGAACCCTCTGTTGAGATTCAATGAATTCCAGCCTAAGTCCGCCGGTATCAAAGCGATGTTGCCGTACGTTGATGACTTTCGTCCCGTACATAGTCTCGATAGTTTAACGGACTTAGCGGTGGCGCTTGCGGACCCGCATAGCCAGACCCAGTGGCCACACCAATACCATAGAGACTCTCATGCTTAACGTTGATGCCGATCCGTTAGATAGACTAGCCGAGTGGAAGGCGTCTGGAAAAAATACTGCTTTGGCTACGGTTGTCAGAACTTGGGGATCGTCGCCGCGGCCAGTTGGCAGCCATCTTGCTGTCAATGAAGATGGCGACTTTGCTGGATCAGTTTCAGGTGGCTGCATAGAAGGGTCGGTCATTGAGGCAGCCCTCAAAGCGATCGAATCGGGAGACCCTGTAAAATTGGAGTTCGGCGTGACCAACGATATGGCATGGGAAGTCGGCCTTGCGTGTGGTGGCACGATTCATGTTTACGTTGAGAGCATCCAATGAAGGTCGAACTTTTAGATAAGTTGCGAGGCAGTATCGCGGCACAGCAGGCCTGCGCACTGGTGACCGATACGGATAACGGCCAGCAATGCCTAGTCGATAGCGACGGTGTCGATGGGGATCTCAATCTAGCTAAAGAATACCTTCAACAAGCGACCCAAATGATTGCTGATGACGTGTCCGGGCAAATCGAACAGACGGACCTATTCGTGCGGGTCTATGGGCCGGCGCTGCGTTTGGTCATCGTCGGTGCTGTGCATATCTCCCAAGCGTTGGCCCCCATGGCGCAGTTAGCTGGCTTCAATGTCACCGTGCTTGACCCGCGTGATGCGTTCGTCCGTGCTGGACGATTGTCTGATGTATCAGCGCTGACCGATTGGCCTGATGAGGGGATGGCTAAGGTCAAACCGGATTCTCGTACGGCTGTCGTGACTCTGACACATGACCCAAAACTCGATGATCCGGCCTTGGCCGCAGCATTGCGATCGGACGCCTTCTATATCGGATCACTAGGGAGCAAACGAACCCACGCGAAGAGATTGGTGCGTCTAAAGGAAGAGGGGTTTTCTGACCTTGATCTAGACCGAATTCGCGGCCCAGTTGGACTCGATATTAAGGCAAAGACTCCGGCCGAAATCGCCGTATCAATTCTTAGCGAAATCGTCGCCACTCGGCGGCGTGCTGCCGCATAGGGGCGAGAATGATTTTCTCTGAGTTTCCTATCTTTGAAGCTGAGGACGCCATTCTTGCTCACACGACGAGTGGAGACGGGTGGACGTTGAAGAAAGGTCGCTGCCTTTCTAAGGATGATTGCCTTCTCCTGGCAGAGGCGGGGATACAGCAGGTGCGCGCGGCAAAGCTGGAGGACGGTGATGTACGCGAGGACGATGCGGCGAAGGCGGTTGCAGAGGGTGTTTCTGGCGAGCAGGTATCGTCAACAGCCGCCCATACTGGTCGGTGTAATCTGACGGCTGACGTTGATGGTGTCGTTCGTATTGAGGTGGATACAGTCAATCGTCTCAATGCCATTGATGAGTCCATAACGGTTGCGACGCTTCCCGACTTCGCAAGAGTGGCTGCCGGCCAGACAATCGCGACCATAAAAATCATCCCGTTTGCGGTCGAAGAAAGCACTTTGGCTGTCATCATACAGGCCGTGAGTGAGGGTTCGTCGCCCATAACGGTTGCGCCGTTCCAGCCGCTCTCTGTTATTCTGATCAATACGACCTTGCCTGCGCTCAAGGATTCGGTGGTTGAGAAAACGACTGTGCTTACTAAACGCCGGCTCGAGGTTTTGGGTGGTGTAACGAACGAGGTTTTAACCTGCCGTCACGCGGAATCAGACGTAGCCGATTCAATACGTGAGGCTGCTCAACGCCACCCTGGCCTGATCATAGTGGTGGGTGCATCGGTGACTGTTGATCGTTTGGATGTCGTACCTGCTGGGATCGTTAAGGCGGGTGGAGAGATCGAGCATTTCGGTATGCCCGTTGATCCTGGAAATCTTATGCTGCTGGCCCGTTGCGACGGCATCCCGGTGCTTGTATTGCCCGGTTGTGCAAGATCGCCCAAGCTTAACGGCATTGATTGGGTTCTTGAGCGCTTCGCATCGCGCCTGCCAATTACGCGCGATGTGATCTCAGGTCTCGGTGTCGGGGGGTTGTTGGTTGATAGTCCGGTCCGACCGATGCCGCGTGATCAAGCCGTGAGAGAAATGGCGGACGTAAGGAGCGAGTACTCAATTGCCGCCGTTATCTTGGCTGCTGGTCAATCTAGGAGAATGGGGCAGGTCAATAAACTTCTTGAGCCCATAAACGATATCCCGCTCATAAGGCACACTGTGGAAACTGTTCTTGCTTCAAAAGCGGAGTCAGTTGTGGTGGTGACAGGGCACCACGCGAGCGACGTTGAAAAAGCCCTATACGGCCTAAATGTCCTATTTGCGTACAATCCTGATTTTGATGACGGCCTATCGACGTCGCTTGGCGCCGGTTTGGCGGCTGTCCCTGGCTCCTGTGACGGTGCGATCGTTTGCCTGGGGGACATGCCCGGAATACAGCCTGGTCACGTCGATGCGCTGATTGAGCTATTTGACCCAGAGGCCGGTCGGTCCATCGGGGTGCCCGTGCACCTTGGTAAAAGAGGCAACCCAATTGTGTGGGCCCGGCACTTTTTTGACGTGATGACAGACGTCTCAGGCGATGTTGGCGCCCGTCACCTGATTGGTGCGAACGCGGACCTTGTCTACGAAGTAGAATTTGAGGACACTGCGGTCCTGACGGATCTAGATACGCCTGAGCAATGGGCTAGGTTTCGCGAGACAGAAGCCGTTTAGGTCGTCTGGAGATTAATACATAAGGGTCCTAGATAATCGCTGGACCCAGTTAGTTTGAGGGGAGAATTTTTCTATGGCCGATGCAGCTGAAGCCGGTGAGGGCGTAACGAAGACCGACGTCATTATAATTGGCGCGGGGCCGGTCGGCCTGTTCGCAGTGTTTGAACTTGGATTGCTCGGTTTGCAAAGTGCCGTGATTGACATTCTTGATCGTCCAGGTGGCCAGTGTGCCGAACTGTACCCCGAGAAGCCGATCCTCGACATTCCTAGTCGCTTGAAGATTACCGGGCAGGAACTAACGGACGACTTGATGAAACAGATCGAGCCGTTCTCGCCAATCATGCATTTCAACCAAATGGCCGATAGCTTAACAAAGCTGGATAACGGTCATTGGCGGATGACAACCGATATGGGGATCGTCATAGAGGCGCCGGTTGTTTGTATTGCCGGAGGTGGAGGTAGTTTCACGCCGAAAAAACCCAAGATCGAAGGCATCGAACCGTTCGAGAATAAGTCTCTCTACTACGCGGTGCGCAAGATGGAGCTGTTCAAGGGTAAGAACTTGCTAATCGCGGGTGGTGGGGACTCAGCCTTGGATTGGGTGCTCGCCTTGAGTGAGCATGTGGAGAGTATGCACCTCGTTCACCGTCGCGCAGAGTTTAGAGCCGTGCAGGATACTGTTGATAAAATGAGGGAACTTGAAGCCGCAGGAAAAGTCACCGTTCACGTTGCTGATGTACCCCGACTTAATGGGTCGGATGGTCAAATCGAGTCGGTCACATTGAAAAGTAAAGAAAGCGGTGAAGAGTATGACGTTGAATGTGACACGATGCTGGCCTTTTATGGGCTGACTATGAAGCTCGGTCCGATTGCGGATTGGGGCATCAATATGGATAGCAACCGGGTCGCCGTTGACACAGAAAAATTTGAGACATCTGAGCCGGGGATATTCTGCATCGGGGACATGTGCACCTACCCCGGAAAATTAAAGCTAATCTTGTCTGGTTTCCATGAGTCTGCGTTGATGGCCCATGGCAGCTTCCACTACGCGCGACCAGATCAGAAACTCAAATTTGAGCACACGACGTCTAGTTCCAATATTCAAGAAAAACTGGGCCGTTGAAGAACATAAGTGCCCGTGATCATTGGTCATGGGTACTTATGTTCAAGGCCGCTACGCCACAAGCCATAGTGTCTGATAGATTGCGCTGACATCCACGATGGCTTAAACGTCGCGCTCTAATTAGACCCCTAGACGTTCAGAGAATTTAAAGAGATTCATAATGGCCTCCCTTGACGATGAGGTGGCTCGGCGCAGGACTTTCGCGATTATCTCGCATCCTGATGCTGGCAAGACCACCTTGACTGAAAAATTGCTGCTGTTTGGCGGCGCGATCCAGTTGGCCGGAGCTGTCAAAGCCAAGGGGGATCGACGACGCGCGCGTTCTGATTGGATGAAGGTCGAGAAAGAGCGAGGCATTTCGGTGGCGTCATCGGTCATGACCTATGACTACGATGGCAATACGTTCAACTTACTGGATACGCCCGGGCACGAAGATTTTAGTGAAGATACCTATCGTACCCTAACAGCCGTTGATTCAGCCGTCATGGTAATGGACTGCGCTAAGGGCATTGAAGTGCAAACACTAAAGCTGTTCGAAGTTTGCAGGCTGCGAGACATGCCGATTGCGACCTTTATCAA
>WLXB01000176.1 GCA_012103295.1 Alphaproteobacteria bacterium
GCGTCGCCACTGACGACCATCTTGCTATGTTCGCCCATGCGGGTAAGAAACATTTTCATTTGAACAGGTGTCGTGTTTTGCGCTTCATCCAGAATGACGAACGCATTTGACAGCGTTCGCCCACGCATGAACGCCAACGGTGCGACCTCGATTTCGCCAGAGGCTAGAAGCTTAACAACCAAGTCGCCCGGCATCATATCGTACAACGCGTCATAGAGGGGTCGAAGGTAAGGGTCGATTTTGTCGCGCATATCGCCCGGTAAAAAACCGAGACGTTCGCCAGCCTCAACGGCGGGGCGGGATAGGATGATGCGGTCGACCTGTCCCGAGAGTTTCATCTCAACGGCTTTGGCAACAGCGATGTATGTTTTACCGGTCCCCGCAGGCCCGAGAGCAAAGACCATAGCCTTTGTATCTAATGCCTCGAAAAAAGCGGCTTGTCCGGATGACCGTGGCCTGACATGCCGCTTGCTGGTGCGAATAGCTAAGCCGTCTTGGTTGGCCGCTGTTGGCTGACCGCCTTCTGCTAATCGGGCCGCTCCGTCCACATCGCCATTCTCAATCACTTGTCCCGCCTCCAATCGTCCATAAAGACTAACCAGAGCCTGCCGGGCTGTCTCAGCCGGTCCACTTGGTCCTTCAATTGTAACGGTATTGCCACGCGTGTGGAGTGTGACGCCTAGACGATTTTCGATCTGATCTAGATGAGTATTGTTTGGGCCATATAGTTGTTGAATAAGCCCATTGTCTTCGAACTCACAGGTCACTCTTGCAGTTGAGTCGGTCAATGCGAATCCACTCTTTTTGCCGGCGGACGCGATGATGACTCCGGCGATGAGTCGATTGCGACGGCAGACAAGCTATTTGAGATCGAAGCTGTGATCTCGGTCATGACAATCATACCATGATCTGTGGCCGGCGCGTCTAAATGCACAGGCTGAAGATAAGGACTCCGGCCGATCATCTGTCCTTTATGACGCCCTGGCCCAGTTAATAGAATGGGGAGGTGCAATCCGACGCTGGCCTCGTTAAATGCTTTTTGCTGCTGTGAAAGCAAAGATTGAAGCGCTGACAATCGGGCTGCTTTGGTGTCATCCGGCACCTGATCGGAACTCTCAGCTGCCGGCGTGCCGGGGCGCGGGCTGTACTTGAACGAAAACGCTTGGGCAAACTCGATATCTTCAATGAGCTTCATTGTATCTGAAAAGTCTGCGTCGCTTTCACCCGGGAAACCAACAATGAAATCCGATGACAGGGCGATATCTGGTCGTCCGTCTCTCAAGCGTTCGATGATGCGATAGTAGGTATCGCGGTCGTGGCCGCGGTTCATAGCCTCAAGAATTTGATTAGACCCCGACTGCACTGGCAAATGAAGGTACGGCATTAAGGCTGGAACTGTGGCGTGCGTGTCGATCAAGTCGTCGCTCATATCGCGGGGATGCGATGTTGTGTAGCGAATACGATCGAGCCCATCGACTTCAGCGAGGGCTCGAATGAGTCGCCCTAGCGACCAAGTGCTGGCGCGGCCGATCGCTTCGCCGTGATACGCATTAACGTTCTGGCCAAGCAAGGTGATTTCACGCACGCCGGCGCTGATGAGTCCGCGAGCCTCTTCAAGAATGGCTTGAGCTGGCCGCGAGTATTCTGCACCGCGGGTGTATGGCACGACGCAAAATGTACAAAACTTGTCGCACCCTTCCTGCACCGAAAGAAAAGCGGTCGGACCATCGGCGCGTGGCGGCGGCAAATGGTCGAATTTTGTGTCAGTCGGAAAATCAGTATCGAGAACGGTGCCAGCGCTGCGGTGCGCCCGGGCAATGAGTTCTGGTAATCGGTGTGTGGTCTGTGGCCCCATAACAATATCAACGTAAGGTGCGCGCGCTACAAGTGCGTCTCCTTCGGCCTGAGCGACGCAGCCAGCCACCGCGATCAGCATCGGGTCTTGGTCTTTAGCACGTGCGGTTTTTAGCGGCTTAAGGCGTCCGAGATCGGAGAACACTTTTTCTGCCGCTTTTTCGCGGATATGGCAGGTATTTAGAACGACGAGATCGGCTCCGTCCGGTTCATCGCTTGTTTCATACCCCAGGGACGCCAAGACGTCCGCCATGCGCGCGGAGTCATAGACATTCATTTGGCAGCCGTAGGTCTTGATGAACAGCTTCTTGCGGCGAACGGGCTCGCTGGGTGTGGTCCCAAATTGTTCTCGAGGCATAGCGGGCTCTATACCTGCTTGTTTACGGGAACGCAAAGCATCTAGTCATTTCTACCCGCTGTCATTGGTGTGGCGATTGACCGGAAAGGAGGTGGTTAAACCCGACTCTGACGGCGTTCTCAGTGGCGGTCGCCAAGGCTTTTCGATCCATTTCACCAGCGGTGTCCACGGGTGGCAAAAAGGCGATTTCAACGGTCGTCCGGCCGAGGTGTAGAAACCGCCAAGCGTGGCTGAATAGGGTCATGTTGCCGTACCAGGCGAAGAATGCGCGCCAACCAAACCCAGTCGGTAGGCCGTTGAGCCGGGTATAGGCTATCGCTGCCGGCTGAACCGTTACCCCTTCGATAGCGCTGGTCACGGTAAACAGTGCGCTTTTGAAGGGGAGGAGGCGGTTGCCATCCCCGGCTGTTGCCTCCGGGAAAAACACCAGCGTACGGTTTTCCCCAAGGCGAGCGGCCATGTCCTTTCGGGCTTCTAGTGTTCGGGTGCGTAAGCGCTCGATGAAAACTGTGTCCCCCAGTTTCGCCAACCAACCGATGACGGGCCAGGTGGCGACTTCCGCTTTGGAGACAAACTCCAACTCAGCAACAGAGCCGAATGCAATGATATCAAGGTAGGAGACGTGATTGCTGGCGATCAGAAGAGGTCGTGACGCGACTGGTTCCCCGTGGACCACCACATCGATACCGAAAATCTGGCACAATCCCCGAAACAAGATGACTCGCATCCATGCAGAATCGGCACCACAAACGGACAAAACAAAGCATGCTCCGGCACCTAACGGTGCCCAAATGACGAAGAGAAACGTACGCACGATCGCAAGAATTCTACCGGTCAATCCGGTAGGCATGGTTGCAACGATAATGGTCGGTTGGGGCGTTATTTTTCGTCCTTAGTGTCATCGACAACCGCATACAACTCTAACCGATGGTCGACGAGCCGGTACCCGTGGGCTTTGGCCACTTCTGCTTGAAGCCGCTCAATTTCTTCATTGCGAAACTCGATCACTTCGCCGGATTTAATATCGATCAGGTGGTCGTGGTGTGCTGAAGAGGCTTCCTCATAGCGTGCACGACCATCACCAAAATCGTGGCGAGCGACAATTCCGGCTTCTTCAAACAAACGCATCGTCCGATATACCGTGGCAATGCTGATGCGCGAGTCTTCTTCCGCCGACCGTCGGTGTACTTCTTCGACGTCGGGGTGATCATCTGCATTTGAAAGAACGCGGGCAATTACGCGGCGCTGCTCGGTCATTTTCATGCCCTGATCAATGCAGCGGCGTTCCAGTTGTGATATTTCTAGGGTCATCGAATGATCGTAAATTTTCCAGTTGTTCGGTCTATCCAGTTTAACGACCTAGCCCATACCTGGGAAGTAAAGCCCGTATGCTCATTCACCAGCCCCCACCCCCAATGGGGCCAAAGGTTTGGTCATGATAACAGCGTCTGCTGTGCCATTAGGTCTCGCATAGTAGTCCCGTCGTCGACCAGTGGATGCAAATCCTAAGTCTTCATACAGCGTAATCGCTGCG